>NZ_CP045483.1:662356-993534 GCF_009729035.1 Stygiolobus azoricus | reverse complement strand
AGCAATAGTGAGCCTTAAAGCTCCGACAGACGTTGATATTGCATCGTCCATGTCCTTTCCCTTTTCTAACTCCTCGTGAATTCTGGCTATGAGAAATATGTTATAGTCCATTCCGATACCTATGATGATCGCTACGAGAAATAGTGGTACAACAGCGAAGATTGAAAAGCCCAAAAGAGTGTTAAAGATAAATCTCTCGAGTCCCAGTGTTATCCCAACAGCAGACAATATTACGTAAATTATTACAGAGGATACTGACAAACTCCTCGTCATTACTAGAAGTATCACGAACATCGTGAACGCGATCTCTCCTAACACTATGAAGAAATTGGACTGGACAAAGTTATATATATTGTAGGAGTCCACAGGGCCTCCACCAACATACCCTCTGCTTCCTACAACGCTAAGCACATGCTTTACAACGTTAAATGCTTGAAGAGAGAAAGGCTGATATTTCTGGTTTACTATAAAGAGAGCGTATCCGTGAGATATATATTGCGTATAATTATAAGAGGATAAACTACTATAGTTTACCAGATAGCCGTAAGGAGATACTGGTGAGTCTACTGCTGTTACTCCCTGTATACTCGAAAGGTTTTTGTATATATTCACAAAATAATTGTATTCAGAAAGAGAGAAGTTACCAGACCCGTTATAGGGTATCACTACATAGATCGGGAACACGTTAGCAGAAGTGAAAGAGGAGCTTAGGAATGTAATACCTTCCGTAGCTTGTGAAGGAGGTAGGAGCGCTAAGACGTTAAGGGTTAAAGGTGTGAATAACGCGAAAAGAGAAGCCACTATTACTATAGCCGAGATAAGTCCTACAATTTTGCCCGGGTTCTTCAAACTTCTAGGTTTAATCTCCTCCTTCTTATTAAACCTTCTCGGGAAGAACAGCCTATCACCGGCGACTCTTAAGATAGCAGGGAACAAAGTTATTGCAGCAAGCCATATAATTATGACGCTGAGCATATCGGATATAGCAGTGTCAGAGAAGAACGGGATACGATAAATGTAGATGAAGAAGAACGATAGCATCACTATGAGGGCTGTTATTGTTACAGCCCTACCTCCCCACCTCACTGCTTCGTATACAGCATCTTTACTGGAAACTCCCTTCTCTCTTTCTTCTACATACCTACTAGCTATAAACACCACATAGTCTGTGCCAAGTCCCAGTGACAGCAATAAAACTTCGCTCGGAGTAAGGAAATTGACCGTTATATGTAAAACTTTAATCACCAGTACGTAAAGGAATACAGAGGATACGAAAAACGCTGAGAAGTAAATTGTAAGCGGCATAAAGGCTGCAATGAAAGACCTGAAGTAGATACCAGCTAAAAGTATTGCAAGGGCTATACCTACTGGTATAGCCGTTGAATAGGCAACTGAAGCGACGTCTTTAAGCTGTTGTGATATAGGTTCCGAACCTGTTAATGTTAAGTTTAGGTGGGTCTGACCTTCTATCATTTTCTCTAGATCGCTGGCTTCGTTATACGTGAAGTTCCCTTTTAAGAAAAGTAATAGAGTATCGTTAGAGTAAAGCTCATTACTGATGTTCAGATATACTGGGTACTTTCCAGATAACAGGACTTGGTAATACGTATAATTGTGTAATAAGTCTTGTATTAACAACGTCTTGTTTAGGACTATTATGGGAGAGGTCGAATTAATGTAATTCACAATCAAAGTTACAGCAAGGGGTCTTGGCTCAGTATTATTAAGTAGCCTTAATGCAAGTTGTTTCGCGGTTAAGTTGCTGGCCTTAAGAAGGCTTTCCAGTTTGTTAAGGTGAAGTGAAACTAAATAAGCTGAGAGGTTACTCACATTACCTTTATAATAAAGAGAAGAAAACATCCAACTAGGAAGACCCGTCTTGTTAGATATTTCCTCAGCTAGGAAAGCGACAGCATCTGAAGTAGAATTTATGTTAAGTGAGTCTCTTACTATATCATAGCTAACGTTAGCATGGACACTTACGTATCTTACCGCAAAGGTACTTGGGTTTTCGCTTAGGTTTTCGTAAACACATTGGATGAACTCTCTTTCACTGGTAGAGTTTACTTTGGAGAGTATTAGAGATAAGGAGACTTTACTAACATTTGAGGGAGTAGCATAAAACACATCTTGTATTACATTTATAGGTATTCCGGTCTTTTCGGAGTAGACCAAGAAGAGGACTGTTTGAGGGGTATTATAGAGAAGTAATTTTGCCAAGTTTAAAGGTACATTGTATGTGTAATTGAAGTAATAAATCGTGAAAATTTCATCATAAAGTGGATTATTGAAATTCGACAGATTTACATACTTAAACATGAAATTGACGAAGAATAGCTGAGAAGAATTGAAAATTTCATCACTTACATTCTCCACAACTAGTTGTGCTACAGCGTATGGATCAGGTAAAGGTTGTGATGAGCTCCACTTCTGATAAAACAAGTAGAAGTATTCTGCTTCTTTTCCGCTGAGTAGTGGATAAGTCTTTTCAAAGGCGTAAAAGTTAGCCTCACTAACGTTATGAGTTAAATTATAGTAATACTCCCAGTAATTTAAGAAAATAGAAACCGGCACGTATAGGAATCTAGAAATGTTATAAGCGGTCTGATTAGTTTGTATTTCTCCTTCATGAATTTTAACAAATGTCGAATAGTTTTGAATCATTGCGTTATGTAGCTCTACAAGTTGTTCCGAAGTCGAATTAATCTTGTAGGAGAGGTTAACGAACTCTTGTTCCACTTTTAGCGTAGCATTATGAAGTTTTAAGAGGTTGTTTACTTCAGATGTCATATTTTCCCTCACTTTAAAGAGAAAACTGGAGACATTAGCTTCACTCTTCGTGATATTCTGTAATACGTCTGTAAGGTTACTTATCTCCTTATTTAACGAATACAACGTCTTATTGAGCAAAGATTTCTCTATCGAGAAATAGTTGGTAATGGATATGTTTCCATGATTGGTCAGGTTTGCGAAATATCCAATGTAAGGAGTAACATTCCCCCTCACAATTATTACGGCATTCGAGCCAGCAGCCCCGCTTAGGTTGAAATAGTTACTCACTATGCTTTCAGCTTTCTCTGAAGTACTACCTGGTACGGAGATAGTCACTTTGTAACTAACGGACTTAAAGAATAGACTAGATAGAGGCGCAGCGATGACAAGCGTAATGACCCATAATGCGATAACAACATACCACTTGTTAACAATGAACTTACCTAGTGCATCGAACATAAAATATAGATATATCTTTAATTTAAAAAGCATTACTCTAAATATCTCCAATTCATATAATATTTTGGTACATATGTTTGATAATGTTAAGGAGATATTAGAGGAATATAAGAAATTATGGGCATACGGATATGCAGAAGCATTAATGGCCTGGGACACAGAAACTTATATGCCGGAAGCTGATGCCTCTACGAGGGGTGAAGTATTCTCCGTATTTAATGAGCTGGAAAAACAGGTTTACTTGAAGATTTCTGAAAAATTAGATAAAATAGACGAGGAAAAGCTTAGTGATGAAGAAAAGGGAATTGTTAGAGTATTGAGGAGGAGCATAAAATACTATACTAAAGTCCCAATAGAGGTAATAAAGGAATTCACTAAGACCACAAATGAGAGTGTAGTAATATGGAGAAATGCTAAGGCTAAGTCCGATTTTAACCTCTTTTCTCCCTACCTAGAGAAGATACTAGACCTATCGAGGAAGATAGCCGACTACTTAGGTTATGAAAAACAACCTTATGATGCTCTACTAGACCTTTACGAGGAGGGCTTCACCACTGGAGATGGAGATAGAATCTTTAACACTCTTCTTCCCGAGGTATCTGGTATACTTAAAAAGGTTCAAGAGGCACAATATTTCCCTTCAAGTCACGAACTAGAGAATGTTCAATACGAAACGGAAAGAATGAAGAAAGTCAACGAGTTCTTGATAAAGTTACTTAACATGCCTTCAGACAAGTTCAGACTGGACGTCTCGGCTCATCCATTTACAATTAGAATATCTGGTAGCGACGTGAGGATTACGACAAGATATGAAGGAAAGGACTTTAAGGAGACGATGTTTTCCGTAATACACGAGAGTGGACATGCTATTTACGAGCTCCTCATAAACCCTAGATTTGAAGGTACACCTATAGCTACTGGTGCATCAACAGGTATTCATGAGTCTCAGTCCAGATTTTGGGAGAATATTATTGGTAGAAGTATACAATTTATAAAACTTGTATATCCGACATTAAAGGAGAACTTACCCTTCTTAAGTAAGTACAGCGATGAGGATATTTACAAGTATTTCAATACTGTAAGGCCGAGCCTTATAAGGGTTGACGCGGATGAAGTTACTTACAACTTCCATATTGCAATCAGGTATGAGATTGAGAAGAGACTAATAAACGAAAAGATGACGGTGAAGGAAGTACCTTCCCTTTGGAACGATATGATGGAGAAATATCTGGGCATTACTCCTAAAAACGATGCTGAAGGAGTGCTGCAGGATATACATTGGTCTCAGGGCTCTATAGGCTATTTTCCTACATATACTCTAGGTAATATTGTGGCTGGAATGCTTTACCTTAAGATTCCTAACCTTTACAACTTAGTTTCTCAAGGGAAGTTCGACGAGATAAAGGAGATTTTGAAAGAGTTAATTTGTAAATACGGCGCTACTTATCCACCCAAGACCTTATTGAGGAGGTCCTTCGGAAAAGAATATGATCCTGAGGGGTTACTGTCATACTTAAGGGACAAATACATTAATCTGAAGGGAATCGGTTAATTTCTTTACCAGAATTACAAAATAAGTTTATACATCTAGATTTCATATTTAGCAAGTAATTGTATATTTATTTGAAGGAAAAACTATTAAACGGTTAAGTGTATTACATATACAGTAATTACGATGGATGAACTCGAAAAGAAGATTTTAATTTATCTTTTTAGGGATCCTTTTCTGTCCCAACGAAATATAGCTAAGGAATTGGGCCTTACGCCTCCTTCCCTAACTTATCGTATTAAAAAACTCCAAGATGAAGGAGTATTCCAAGGCTACACGGTTTTAGTAAATCCTAACTTTTACGGTAAGTATTACAGCTTTGTAGCTTTTAAGAACTATTATGACTATATAGGAGAAGGAATATTCTTCAAATTCAAGTGCTTAGAGTGGTTAAACGTCTATGGAGTTGAGGGAAGTTCTATCCCAGAGATAGAGGATAAAATAGAAGGAATGAAAAAATCTTGGGTGATTATTCTCTTAAGTACTTTCCTAAACAGGAGATCATAGAGTCTAAGCCTTATGATTTACAAATAGTTAAATACCTTGTCAGAAACCCTAGGGCACAAGCTGCAGAAATAGCTCAAGAGACAGGTTTGACTCAGAAACTTGTGGAGAAAAGAACTAAGATCCTCTTAGAAAAGGGTATAGTAAAGTTAATTCCAATAATAGACTTAAAGAAGACTGATATAGTTATGTTCTCTATATTCAGTAGAAGAGTAGCAGAGACTAGAAAAATCCTCGACTCATGTAAGATCTTAGAGATCAACGACGGCCAGGCAGGTATAATAGGTTGTATAACGGATAAAATAGAGAACGTCAGGAAGTACATAGAAGCTGTGAGAAACGTAGCAGATAAAGAAGCCGACGTCATGGTTATCTATGACTATCAAATAAACACCAGTTTTTCCTTATGACTTTGAGGACTTAGTTCCTGTTACTAATGCTGTTATGTAAAGTATTGTAGGAATAAAAGTAAACCAGTAAAGTAGAGTAGGGTATGAAAAGATCAGCATATCTATGTTCACATTATTATATGAGGTGACAAAATTCTCGACACCTATAATAAGTAAGGGATATCTAAAAGTGTCTCCCGTTACTGAAGATACCACGTAATTAAATACTACGTAAATTAGCAAAGGATCTAATATATAGAATACCGGTAACCATGCCATTGTGGAATATTTGGCCGCTTGTCTACCCTTCACTAACATCAAGCAATTGTACACTAAGTTTATTCCTACGTATATTCTAAATGCATTTAAAAATAAGTTTAGTAGTTGAGCTAGGATCAAGTTACTACCCAAAAGGCTTGCAGAAATCTGAAAGGGTGAATCATAAACTACGAAAATTCCTCCAACGCTATAGTACCACCAAGGTAAGGGAATAAATGCTATCAGTATAGAACTCACGTAGTATGATAACAGAACTCTATCTGTTGTCCTCATACTAAGTTCACCGAAGTTATGGTTGTATTTTGAATCTTAAGCTTAATTGAAATGTATTCATCGTTATTTTTTATCTGATTTACTAGGGCTTGATAATTAGTTATCCCAATTGTTATATTTTTAGAAGTTTGGGGAGGAATTACGATAGGTTTTCCAAAGACTAAGTATTTTCCACTAATATTACAAACAGTCACAGACACATTCAACGGATTATTTATTCTAATTATAATTGCTGAAGAATTAGCTCCTACTATACTGACGTTGAGGCTCTTTAACAGTCTCAAATTCTCTACTTGTAAAATACCATAATGAAAAGTAATTGTTATGTAATTTAGATATATTAAGATAAAAATCAACGCCCCGACCAGACCGAGTATCTTACCCCAGTTCATACTGGCTTATTATCTTCTCACCTTATTACTTTTCTTGTGAAGCTGAAAAAAGGGATAACAGACCTATTCATCTCTTCTTTCCTGTGGGGAACAATAGGTATAGCTGTACAAATAGGTTATGAAGAAGGTGCAAACCCTTTTCAAATGGTCATGATCAGATCGCTGATATCCTCCATTTTGATCTTACCGCTTATTAAGATTAGGAGGATCCTAAACTTCCCCTCAATTCTTCTTGGAATAGTTACCTTGGCGTTTTACGAAACGTATATCTATACAATAAACTACCTTGGCGCATCTCTCTCGGCTGTGTTCTTATATACAGCTCCCATATGGGTATTATTATATTCCTTAATTTCTAAGAGCGAGGAAATTAACCTTAGGAAAATAATAGCTAGTTTTTCCGTATTTCTAGGGGTCTACCTGATGTACCTCTCAAATATAACTCTTAAAGACTTATACCTAGGACTTGCCTCAGGTTTAACCTATGCACTCTTAATAATCCAGTCGAGAAGACTTCAACTAAGAAGAATGACAAATATAGAGATAATAGCCTCACAATCCTTGTGGAGTTTTCCCTTTTCACTCATTTTCCTCTTCTTTAACTCATTTGGTCTTACAGTAGCCTCTATATACACGGGGGTGTATTTAGCTTTATTTGCTACTCTTCTACCATACTATTTCTTCTACAAAGGGATGGGGGAGAGTGATTCTGTAACTGCAACGGTAATCTCTACCTTAGAGCCAGTGTTTACAATTATCCTCGCCTTTTTTATCCTACATCAAGTATTGACGTTTTTGCAACTACTAGGATCGCTCGTAATAATAGTCTCTGCTGTTTTAGTCTCGTTCTAACCCCTCAAAATCTTGTCTCTCCAAAACATCTTAAAGAACGTTATCGCCGTAACTAACACTGGGAGCACCAGAAGCGTCATAGTCAGGGACAAACCTAAATATGTCGATACAAACCCTACTACAGCTGGAACTGCCAGGAATAAAACATTATTATAAGCCAAGAAATATGAATTTACAGCGTTTCTTTCCGCGATTGTAGTAGCTCTGCTTATCATTATCGTAGACATTGGAAAGATAGAGCCGTGAGGTATACCGAGCAAAGCTATTACCAGGAGAAAAGCTGTGTATGAAGGAGCATACAGAATTCCAAGCAGTCCAGCAATTGTAATACCTATCGATATTGCTAAAGGCATTCTAAGATCACTGAAGGGTCTAATAGTCATTGAAAGTCTAGTCAGAAATGATATTGTAAAGAAAGGCAGGAAAACAGAATACGCCTCAAAGTCCGGAACATTAAATCTCTCTTTGGCTAAGATAGCTAAGAAAGTTGTAAATGCCGCAAAAGGTACGTTATAAGTCGTTATTGACAGTATTGAAGAGATAAAACCTTTGTTCTTTAAGGCTGATATTCCCTTACTTTCCCTTTTCACTTCTGGGAATTTCAGCTTAGTGGATAAAATAAACGCTACCATAGCTAACGGAATGAACCACAAGAAGATTTCTCTGTAACCAACCCTCGTCAGGAGGTAAGTTTCAAGTGCCGGACCTATTATTAGGCTTAGGCTCAGACTTGTAGAATATAATGCCAACAACCTTTCGGCTGATTTTTGATCGTTTGCTAAGCTCGCTGCGGTTATTAGATTCGGCATAACTAAGCCAAATATCAGACCTGCTAAAGCTGATATGATCCAGATTGTAAATACGTTAGAATAATAATAAAGTAGAAGAGACAAAACGATAAAACCGTTAGAAATTATGAATACTCTCTTCCTAGTAATTGCGTTCAACGAAGGATTAATATATGATGTAGCCACGAAAGTAAAGGCAAAGATTACCGTAGATAGAAGTCCTACTACTGTGTTAGAGAAATGCAAAACATATTTTCCAAGTAAGGGAACTGTTGTAGTTACCATGTTATTAGTTGCTCTATCTGATAGTGTTATTAAAACAAGAAATATAGCTGCATATATTAAACTTGACTTGTTCTCCGCCATGGCTTGAGAAAATAGTTCGATACCGAATTTAAGCTTAACTACTAATGTTTAAGTCACTATATAGATACTATATTCATTTTAATTAAAAATATCTTAAAATACTTAAAATACTTATTTAATATTTTCATAATACCAACATCTTACCTTATTACCTTTGACGTTGAATAATTTAGGATTTTCAGTATAACATCGTTTTCTTAGCTCCTTGGTAATTAGATCACAGTAAGGGTGATAAGGACAACCGTGGTCCGATGGATCCCCTATCTCTTTTATAGGAATTTTCTCTCTAGGCTTGCCTAATTTGAGCTTCGTGTTTTGAATAAGTAAAGAATAAGGATGATAAAACTCCTTCTTACTCGACTCCTCTATGATTTCGTTACCGAATAAAACCACTATTTTATCAAAGACGTAGGGGTAAATCACAGAGGGATTGAATAGGACTAAACTTGCCGACTTTATTTTCGTTACCTTGACTAACATCTTAAGAGCGTATTCCGTTAACTGTGTATCAATCGTTGATAGAAAATCTTCTGCTACTATCAAGCTTACTTTTCCGAAAAATATTGATAAAATTTCTAATTTGAACTTATTAATTTCACTCAAGTCGTTAATTTTTGTATTTTCAATAATACTATCTCCCAATATTGTTTTAATCCAAAATTCATCTCCTTTTCCGAATTTTTTCTCATATAGTTTCAAAATATCCTTTATCTTTAATTCACTCGATATAAATTCTCTGGGAATAAGCCTTATCTGTTTCTTATCTATAATTCGGACAATTCTCCCTTTTTTCGGCTTTATTTCACCAGTCAATAACATCGATAATTCTTCAGTGCCCTTACCCAACTCACTCACAATAAGAGTAAGTTCTCTACTGTGAATACTCAAACTTATATCTTTAACGAAGTTCCCATAAACAGATTCTAATTGTAAAATTACATGGTCGGATAGAGATGACATCTTACCATCCTTTTACCGATTCTAATTAGCTCAGGTTTTTTAGTTTGACATTTAAGAGAGGAGTATAAACATGAATTACTATACACACATCCTGAGGAAGTTTTCCCATCAGGGATTACATATCCTCTTATCACGTCTATAGTATAAGGATGAAGTGGATCTGATAACACGTTATATCCTTCTTCAACTACTTCACCATTGTAAATTACTATAACCTTATCAGTAAGACGGGAGAGAACAGCAGCGTCATTATCAGAGATTAAAAACTTACTAGGCATTACAGACATGAGGTCTATAAGTGAGTTGACTATTTGTATTTGATCAACCTCACTGATCCCGTATTCTATATCGTCTATGAATACGTAATCGGGTTCAATAAAAGTTGCTAACGCTATAGCAGTTTTCTTTAACTTTAACGGAGACAGCTGAAAGACATAACTCTTGAGTATTTCCTCGGGGTTTAGACCAAGAATTTTCAATTTTTCCTTAGCTAAGTCTAATGCGTATTCTGAACTTCCTAAGTTGTGGCTAACAACAATTTCAACAAAGTGTGAAGCAACATCGTAGATAGGGTTAAAAAGTTGAGAAACATCATAAGGCATCCAGCTTATTCTAGTCCAAAGGATTTTTCTAAGATCTTCTTCTCCTAATTCTAGGATGTTTACTCCATCTAAACTTATCCTTCCTTTAGCCTTTACTACCCTAAATGTTGCCTTAAATATTTCTTCCTTTCCACTATCCCTTTGACCTAATATTCCAGTGTGATCATTAATTACAGCTGTAAAACAGTTTAACTTGTTATCCACGGTTAGACACTCGTACTCCAACATCCATCATAACCTCCTTATCTCGTCTGCAAGAATAAGTAACAGAACAAGAACTATTCCCCTAAAAACAGCAGGAACTAAGAACAGCCACCAATCATAAAGTAAATGAGAAGCTATATTCAGTAAAGTAGTTAAAGTAGGGTAATTAGGATCTCCAACTCCACCTATTACACCCATTCCAGTATATGTAGCAATTCCATCAATGCAACTCGGCACTAAGAGGTTTAACCCTTGTCTTTTGACACTTCTAAACACCAACTTGATGTCTACTTTACCTAAAATCCTTCTAGTGGATTTACCTACTGAGGAAGTGTAAACTAACTCTGTTATCTGCCTTGCATATATGTTCCAACCCGTGAGCATTACAATTAATACTGTTAAGAAGAAGTTAGCCTTCAACGAGTTACCAGTAGGTACACCGTAAAATAGAGCTATGGAAAGAAGTAAGGGTAACCTAGGTAAAGAATTCAGAGCGTCTATAAATCTCACCATGACACTCCTCACTACTCCTCCATAAACTCCGGCCATAATACCGTAAGCCAATGCTAAAGTTACCTCTCCAACCCCTACTAGCCCTCCGAACATTAGCGTGTCAACTATTGCTATAGCATTTAGATTGATCATGTTACTACCATCTATGTAAGTCCCTAAGGGATACTGATAGGAGGGTGGCTGTAAAGGTTCTTCCTTAGGAAGCTTATAAACGTCAAAAAATACACTTATACTCACAATTATAAGAAATATTGTAAAAACAATGACAAATCTCCTCCTCATCTAGTCACCCTCGGATCTAACACACCGTAAACTAAATCAGTAACCAAATTGGAAAGGACTGCTAAGGTTGAATATGTTAGCATCGAGCCCTCAACTACCTTATAGTCTCCATTAAAAACAGCATATTTTAACAGTAGTCCGAAACCAGGCCATTGGAAAATGCCTTCTACCAACATCTCCGCAAGTAACATCTCAACAAATGCTGATGAAATAGAAGAAAGCATAACTACAGTGGCATTTCCCAATACGTGTCTGTATATGACGATCTTTCTATCAAGTCCCTTTATGGAAAATGGCGTTGTAGGGATTGTAGTTAGCATTCTATTAACGAAAATGCCTATAAAGGGGAAGAACAGTGAGATTACTGGCATTACTAAATAAGGCAGTATATCATTTTTAGGCGTTCCATAGGGAAGAAGGCCAGTGAAAAAGTGAAGGAGGTAAACTATAATCATAGCAAATACCCAAGAAGCTAAGGCAGAGCCTATGTATTTCCACATGTCCATAATCTTACTTATTAATGGACTTTGTAACCCGTAAATTACCAAGAAAGCGCTAAGGTATACCGTTAGAGAGAAGGATATACCTAGCAATAGCGTGGTATATGACAGCGTAGTCAATATGAGGCTGGTGATACTTACCTTAAAGTAAGATGAAACTCCTGCATTAAACTCAAGGAACCCTAATAAGGCGTAATAAAGATTTCTACCGTGTAAGTACTCAAGGATTATTATTACTACGAAGGCCAGTATTAACGAGACTAATGAGCTACTTAAACGTTTCAGAGCATATCTAGTTAATGAACCGCCTACAGCATAACCCTTTACAAGATCTTCTCCCAAAATTCTCTCTTGAAAGAAGAGAGTAGTACCCTTAAAACCGATTAGTGTACCAGTAAGGATTAAAAACATGCTTATCGGCGAAAGAAAAGCGTAGGGTTGAACATATCCCTTCACAACGTATGTATAATATGAAGTTGCTGGCAAAGTGTAATTACACACATTTTGAAGGTTTACGAACTTACCATCGTAAAATACTGTAGCACTAGGATAACCTTTTACTAGAACAGCCCAGTAATACTCTTGCCAATCATTTGGAGGAATTGCAACGTTTCCGTAGCCGAAATTATATATTTCCACATATTTTTGCTGTATAGAAATTACAGAAATTAATATACCGAGTAATAGTAGTGAAATTGATAAGAGTAGTAATAGTAAGCTTAATTTCAACTGTGTTCAGGAGATGAGAAGCGATTTCTCCTTATAAGGTTATTTTAAATAATGTTATAAAAACGCAATAACTGTTAATTGTCGAAAATGATCATTTAACCGAAGTTATAGCCCTATTCTCTATATCCTCAAGTTCCTTTAGTACTACGTCATTATTTATATCATAGTCTGTAGCGACCATTACTTCAGCTTCGTTATCTATTTCCCTAACTTTCTTCACATAACCGTCTGCAACCTTTATGTTCTCTGTGGCACAAACGGTAAGTCCTCTTTCTCCTTCCACAAATGATAAGAACTTACAGCTATCCAACATAGTCAGTTTCGTGACTATCTTAGAGAACACAGCAAATACTACAATATCAGCCCTTGACAAATCGACTATAGGTATCACCTTTATAGCGTTTTTACTTATTAACGCATTTATCCTCCTCTGAATTGTCTTTGTAGGTATATTTATTACCTTCGCTAGTTCACTAGGTTCAGCCCTTGGGTTCCTTAACAACTCCTTAACTATCTCTATATCTACTCCAGAGGGCTTAGCAGGTGTTTGAACAGGAATATAAGTCATCTTTGGTTCTCCTAATTCCTTAGCCATTGTAGATATCTTATCTGTTAGGTCATTGTAAGAATCTCCTTGTATTCTGTAAACGTTAAGTTCCTCTAAGCACTTTACTTTCACGTTTATAAATGGTGCGTTAAAGTCCTTTTCGTTCTTGAAAGAGACGAACGCGTAATACTTATTATAAAAATTGGGATTGACGGTAAGCTTAAATGACCTTATAACTCCATCTTCAATTAACTTGTTAAACCTATAATTAAGTGAAGTAGCAGAGAGATTAACATCTTCAGCAATCTTCCTCTGTGAAATCCTACCGTCCTTGAATAATGAAATAATAATCTTTTTATCTATTCCATCCATTAATTGCCTAATCTGAGACCTTATTTATATACTTTTATCTAAATCTATCTAATACAAAAATTTCTAACTAACTAGTGACACCACGACCTCAGAGCCGTATTAGTATTACGAGATATAACTCCTCCTCTTACTTAGCTTGTAGTCTGCTGTACCCTTAGTTATTATCTCTATAAGGAGAGCATTCTTGTCCTTTCCTCTCAATAATCTGCCGAGCCTCTGTAAGTACTGTCTCTTAGTACCGTAACCGCCCAATACTATGCCTATGTTAGCGTCAGGAACGTCTACTCCTTCATCAAACACAGTAGATGCAACTATCACTCTGTAAACTCCCTTCCTGAACTTTTCCAAAATTTCCTTCCTTTCGTCCTTACTGGTCTTATAAGTCACAACGGGAATTAAAAATAACTTACTAAGGTCATAGGCTAATTGTGTGTCCCTCGTGAATATGATTATTTTTTCGTCCTTGAACTCCTTCAAAAGCTCCTTTAATTTGTCTACCTTAGCTTTTGAGTTTACCGCAATCTTTAAGGATTCATGCCAAGCTAAAAGGGCTTCTCTAGCCTCCTTATCTTTCGAGGCTAATCTCACAAGTCTGTTAAAGTCATCTAAGCTACGTAAAGTCAGGTTTCTTTTCTCGAGAAATTTCTTTAGATTAGACCTTAATTCTTTATACTTTCTCTCTTCCTCTTCAGTCATTTTAACATAAACCTTCTTTATGTCGAAACTGGCTATGTATTTTCCTGCAAAGTCCTCTACCCCTTTTCGATAGACTATAGGTCCTACCAAATCCGGATACATTATATGCTTTCCGTCCTCCCTTTCAGGAGTCGCTGTCAAGCCCATCCTGTGCGGTGCTGCATACATTTTAGCCATGAGAGAGTAACCTTCGGAAGGAAGATGATGAACCTCATCGAAAATTACGAAAAAGAACTTGTTACCTAACTCTTCAGCCCTTGTATAAGCTGAGTCATAAGTTATTACCGTGATGCCAGAGACCTTGTCCACTCCTCCTCCTATTTCCCCTACATCTGCCTTCAATATCTCCCTTATGGAATTTGCCCACTGATGCATTAGATCAATTGTCGGCACTACCACCAGTGTGCTCTCCCTTAAGGAAGCGATAGCCTTTAAAGCGACAATAGTTTTCCCAGCTCCAGTAGGAAGTACTATTACCCCCCTCTTTCCTCGTAATATCCAAGACCTCAGGGCCTCGAACTGGTAGTCCCTAAGTTTTATCTCGTCAACGATCGACGGAAAAGGAGGAGTATTATCAAATACATAGTCTTGTATATCCACACCCTCACTTCTGAAATACTTTTTTACTTCGGCATATTTATAGGCATAAGTTATGTATGCCTTTAGCTCATCGGACCACTTAGCCCCTGGAGCATATACGTCTAATACGAGTAGACCTTTAAAGTATCTGAGCGTTACCAAACTGTTTTAAATTTCTACATTTAATATTAAATGTGTTACCTTGGTCGTTAGCGAGATTTAAGCTCGCAAAGAATAAAGTAGTACCTTTGTTCTGTGAAGAGCCTGAGATAGTCGAAGAGATCCTCTCTAAGTTTAAGGTCGGGTTAACTTTAGGAGAGATAAAAGAAGAACTAAAATATTTAGAGAAAATTTATAATTATAAACTCATAAGGGGTATATTCAAAGTCATAGTGAAATACACTAAATTTGAGGAGGATTCTCCTATAGATCCTTTAATTATAAGAAGAAAATTATACGAGTACGGACCGGTAATAGAAAATGAAGAAAGAGAAAAAGTCATAGAAAAAATAAGCAAAGAATTAGGAATAGACCCTATAAAGTACATGTTCTCCGATCTCGAAGATGAAAAGAAAATTATGGAATTACCGCCCCTGACGCCACAAGATGTGATTAAAGCTTATAACCTATCCCTATTGCAAACTCTACTGTTTAAAGCTTACAAGCTCTCTGTTTATGTATCGTCTAACTGGAAGGAAATAGTGAGGAGAGCAAAATTATTAGGGTTAATGTATTTCGCGTATAAACCCTTAAGGCTTGAGTTCATCGGACCTGCTACCTTATTAAAAATGAATGAAAAATACGGACGGAATTTCGCCATTCTATTACCTTATATCGTCTCTGCAGGCCACTGGAGGATAGAGGCTGATATCGTATTGGGAAAAAAGAAGAAGAGGATATATAAGCTAGAGATAGAAGATTATAGGAACATTCTAAAGGAAACTGTAGATGAAAAAGTCTTCGACAGTTCAGTTGAAGAGAGGTTTTATTATGAGTTTAACTCCTTGTCATCAGGCTGGAAATTGCTAAGGGAACCAGAACCGATAGTGGTTGGAGATAAGATATTCATCCCCGATTTCCTTGTCGAGAAGGGGAACCTGAAAGTCTATATAGAGATAGTAGGCTTTTGGACTGACGAGTACATCAGGGAAAAAGTAAGGAAACTTAAGGAGGTAAAGGAACCGATCTTAATACTTTTAAACGAGGAACTGAGCTTAGGAGATTATGATGGAGACAACGTAATCAAATTTAAGAAAAAAGTAGACGTAATGAAAGTTTATAAGTGGCTTAAAGACCTTGAGGCAAAGAGCTTAGAGAACGTGAAAATTGAATACTCCCTTAATAAGGATGTGGTAAGTATTAAGGAGATAGCGGAGAAACTTAAAGTCCCAAACAACTTGATCAGAAAGAACCTCAGGCAGTTCCCAGGCTATGTGTTCCTCAAGAACTATTACATAAAGGAGGAACTGTTGGAGAAGTTACGTAAGGTAGATTTTAATGGAGAGAGTCTATCTTCTTTGAGGTCAAAATATGGTGAGTACATCATAGAAGTATTAGAATATTTAGGCTACAAAATAGTGTGGAAGAATATAACTGATGCTGTAGTGGTTCGACAAAATGGTGGAACTGAAAAACGATGAAAGAATTTTTCGTTTTGTAATGAAATTTATTGAATTAAGAGAGAAATTAGGAGATAATTTAATTAAAGTTACTCTCGAAGAGAACAAAAACGAGATAGTAGTGTATGTTAGAGACAAAGTAGATTTTACTATAGACAGTGTTAAGTTTAAGTCCATCAAAGAGGAACTGAAAGAAAAGTTAACGCAAATAAATGGAGTTAGGAAAGTTATATTTGAAGAAAACAAGGTGAAAGTTTTCGTTGATAAGATCTATCCTGAACTTTTCGAAACTGTGAGCGTAACTGTTTACGAAATAGGAAAAGAGTTCGGGGAAGAGATCGAATGGGAAATAGAGGAGATTACATAACAGATCTTGGCGGAGGAACCATGGCGTTGGAGCATGCCTCCTTTATTCCTTTCTTACATGCCTCTTGTAACAGTAACACTGCATCTCTCTCATCTCCTGCTTTCCTTAATGCCTCAGCCAATTTGTATAAGATCTCTCCATTTACATCGGGATTTACCTTAAATATCTCCTTAGTTATGTCCTCCAGTCTGTCCCTTTTTCCTTGAGCCACTAGAGAGTTCAGTGCTAAATCTACGTGAGTGTTATAGATGTTTTGTATTATACCACACATTACCACGTTTTTAAGATTCTGACACTTTGAAATATCAAAACTCGAACCTATCTTGTCAAGAATCGTGAATAAGTATTTACAATCTACACTCTCAATTACATTGCATATAAACCAATTATATTCCTCTTTCTGCGGTGAGAGTTTCAGAACATCTTGAACTATCTTAACGCCTTCATCAACATATCCGTTGATGAAGAACTTCTTCGCGTCCATTAGACGTTTAATTAGGTCCGACTTAACAATAGCCATAATGTATTATCTTGAGTCCACTCTTAAATTTCTTCCACTAATATACCGTGAGAGATAACCGTAAGAACTCACTCTCCCTAAGACCATGTCAGAAGTCATCTTTCCCATAGCTGGGGCGAAACTCCATCCTAACCTACACGCTCCAGTACTGAACACTAAGCTGTCATATTGTCCTATTATAGGAAATCCATCAGGAGAACAAGGTCTGTAACCCATGGTCAAGTCATAAACATAATTTATGTCAACGACTTTCGAAGCCATGCTAAGGAAGAACTCAGCCCTACTAGAATCATCAGAGAAGTCAGCGTCAAACCCTCCAGTTATTTTTATATTATCTGTGTTTTTAGCAACTGCAACTCCGTATTCTGCTAAGACAAACGGGTAATTTACACCTATATTTATATTACCTTTAACTCTATAACCGTAACCCTTAAATGCCATAACAGGTAGACCGAACTTTCTTAAGGAAATGCCTGAAGCTAGGACCACTCTGTCGTATTTTTCTCCACCGTCTATTACACCGTTAGAAGTCACCCTTCCTACCTCTTTAATTATAACTTTAGCCTTAGCTATCTCTCTCGTTATTCTGTCAATGAACTTAAACGTATCGACCTTGGATAGTTCAGGGAAGTAGACCCCGCCAGCGAAATTCTTGACGTCTATCACCTCGAATTTAGGTTTGAAGGGACTTTGTTTCTCCTCTTCTATAGCTTTTTCCAATGCGTTCTTATCGTAATATAACTCTAGAAGTCCGCTTTCTTCATAGTCGAAGTCGTTCTTCTCTTCTGCAAGGTTCTTATATTCCCTTAAGGAAAACGAAGCCATAGACCTCATTATTTCCCATGCTTCCGAAGGAGCCGGTCTCTCTAATTCAGCAAGAAGCGCAAATAACCAAGATGTATTTACAGACTTTATATCGGTCACTCCAAGTTTCTTGTATTTTAACATCTTTCTTATCATAGCTACACTATTGATTTTGTCGAACCTGTAAGGCTCAATTAGACCTGCAGCGTGAACAGAACCATTTCCAAGAAAAGCTTTTTCATAAATTGTTACGTTTGCTCCTTCCTTCAATAAGTAATAAGCTGTGAATAAACCTACGATCCCTCCTCCTATTACGGCTACTTCCAACTCTCAAGACCCTTTAAGATCTTTTCTGCTCTCTTCTTTATATTACTTTCTTGAGAAGTAAGATCTTTTAAGTATTGAATCTGAGATACTATATCTTCTTTTGTGATAAAACCTAGTTCAAGTAAACGCGGTACAGCATCCCACGCATAAATTCTCACACCCGCTTTCCTATGCCTTAAAAAGTCTATGAATCTCTCCTTGTCCTTACTCTGGAATATGCCTTCCTCCACCAACCTAACGAACAGTCTCCAGGCTTTTTTCCTTATTGTCATCCACCTACTCCTCAATAACCTCCAATAGGAATAACGTACTTGAATCACTTGGTCTTTGGTAACTAAACCCAAGGAGATCATATCGAGAACTTTTGACCAAGCACTCCACTTTATTCTGTCCGAATTAGCTGTCAGACCCCTCTCTACCCCTTTCACAAGAAGCTTTTTATATACATCCAAGTTATTCCATGCGTCTTCTCTTACTCCTTGCAACGAGTTCCACAA
Organism: Stygiolobus azoricus; assembly: GCF_009729035.1. Classification (NCBI taxonomy): domain Archaea; kingdom Thermoproteati; phylum Thermoproteota; class Thermoprotei; order Sulfolobales; family Sulfolobaceae; genus Stygiolobus; species Stygiolobus azoricus. Next base: position 974,793 of record NZ_CP045483.1, on the reverse strand, counting down.
CAGTGAGCGCAAATAACCTAAATACCCTTTGAGTTCGTTACCGTTACCTGTATCAATGATAAGCCTTATCATTTCCCAAGCTTTTTCCCTCTCGTCCTTGTTAGGGCTTTTTAGTTTGTCCAACCAGACCTTCTTTTCCCTTAAAACCTCCCTTATGTTAATGTTTTGCTCCACTTTAACCACCTGAAGCAGCCAAGAATACCTTGACCTCGTCTCCGTCGTTCAGCCTTTCGTCTTCTATCAAAGGATCGTCACCCCTAACGACTACACTCCCTTGAACTCTGTACCCAATTTTCTTGAGTAAATCCCTAACGGTAGCTTTTTCAGGAAGCTCTACTTCGAGCCTCTTATTTTCCCTTATTAGATTCACTATAATCTTCACAAGATATTTAATTATTCAACCGAGCTGAAAAATCTTATGTGAACGAGAAAGAAAAGACAAGGGAGGCCTACGAATACATTGTACACAGAAGAAAGCCTTTAGAGTACTTGAAACTATTAGGAAAGAAAAAAACAGTCGTGGACGTAGGATGCGGCTCTGGACAAAACTGTCTTGCGACAAATGCAGATTTCAAAGTTTGTTTAGACTTTTCAGAAAGACAACTAATGGAGGCAAAGAAGAGAGGGTGCGAGAACCTCGTTTTAGCTGACATGGAATTCGTGCCTTTTAGAGATGGGTCAGTAGATGCGCTACTTTATATAGCCTCTTTACACCACTTGAGCGATCCCAATAAAGCAGTAACAGAGGCAGTAAGGGTACTTAAAGAAGGGGGTGACATCTTAGTTACTGTTTGGTTAATACAGCCTAAGTTCTTCTTTAGGAGACACGTCGTTATCAGGAGCTCGATAAATGGTAAAATAGTTGAGAGGTACTATAAGCTTTATTACCCGTGGGAGCTGAAAAAACTCATGGAAAAATTCGGTTTCATTACATTATTCTCGAAAAACTATAGAGCAAATTCAATTTTTCCAAACAATTCTATTTACTTAGGGAAGAAATGTGCTCGATCCTAGCCCTCTTCAGATCCTCCATCAGAGCTATCAGTTCATCAATATTGTACCGTTTGTTCCTACACTTTCATTCACTCATTTTATGTTCACGATCAAGTGTAGGGACTTAGCCCTCAACCTTGTGGACACATAGTCCACAAGGGTCATGGGACTCATTCGAGCCCAACGGCACGGGGCTCACATCTCCACTTATCTCTCTAACCCTTGGGGCATTGCCCCCATCGGGTTGATAAAACTCCTTAGTCCTCATCATCCTCTTCAAGAAATTAGTTGATAAATAAACATAAAAAAGATTTCTATTGTTATGAAAAAGGATTCAGCCCATTGGCTCTATCTTCTCTTTACCTTCCTTTACTATTCTCACTGCTAACGGAAAGAGTTCCTCAATACGCTTTATAGCATACTCTTTATTCTCTATGAGCGAAAACCCGAAGTTTACGTGCCTTGCCTCATCTTCTATGATAGTTCTTATACCTTCATTGAATTTATTAAGACCGTAATTCTTGGAGGTCTCGTTAAGGATCTTCAGACCTACAGTAGCTAAAACTCCTTCAGTGATCATGTGAAACCTAGTTGCTACGTTGTCCTTCCAATTAGCGGTCTTAAAATCTTGAATTAAACCGTCAAACAACTCTACATACGATGGAGGAAGCTTAACATCCTTAAGTGGTTCTTCCTTGAAGTACTCCTTGAAAAAGTCGAAGTGTTCCAACTCTTCTATTACCTGCTGTAATGAGTAGAGTTTTATCATCTTGGCAGCATTAAATGATAGTTTCTTTAACTCGCTCCATCTACTCATCATCCCTTCCGGGTAGAAATGAGCTGAAAGATACCTTATGCCTTCTCTAATCTCAACCGGCGCACTCCTCCAGTTAGAGTCCATACCAAAAATGAATAAGATAAATTTAATTAATCTTTTATTCAAAATATTTAACAAAAGTTTATACTCTAGCTAGAAAACATTTAAAACGTCGTTTAATGATTATTGTTAAAGTGAGTGAGTTTCACGTACCGCGTATTGTGATACTGTCAGTACACTTCGCAATACTTCTCCTTATTTCACTAGTATTTTTAGAATTTCTATCGAAAATATTTACTCACAACTTTCAAATAGTTAGGGGCTTTTTCTCTGCTCTGCTCAGTATAATGATATGTTCGCTTTTCGTAACATTACTTGGTGATATAGGGCTCATCCTATCGGCTTTACCGTTGATTATTGTTTATAGGGCTATTTACTCGGTCAAATGGGAGGTCTCATTTGTTTTTTCTGCTCTCTACATATCTTTTTATTTTCTCTATTTTGAGTACGCGATAGAGCTTATTCCTGAGATTCTCGTGTGATACAATCACGACGTAAACAAAACCTATAATAAAACCGGCTATAGTCGCGTATTCCCCGTAAATAAAATAGTCCTTGTAAGCGAATGAGCCTACAATAATATACTTTCCGGGCTTTAGCTCGTAAGTCTGTGTAATATTAGCACTAGCTCCGTTAATGGTAAAGTTAAGTTGTGGATCTGGGTTAAATGTTATGTTGAAGCTAACTTCAGAGGTTATCTGGATCATTAAGTTTCCGTCAGTAAAGTTATCTTTTTGGATAAATACGGGCGTACTTGGTTTAGGAGGAATTAAGAGTAAGTTTAGCTTTTCATTTGAGGAGTTAACGTAGAAGATACTCACGTTATAGACTTGATGAGGCTGTGGATTATAACAAATGAGGTCTATAGCATATACTGTAGTATTAAGGGGAATAATTGTAGTGTTATGATAAATCTTATATCCATTATTAGTTAGAACTGATATGTAGAAGTATTCTAAATTCGTTATATTAATGACAATTAGCAGATTACCCACTAGGCGTTGAGGGAGGTTTAAAGTTAGAGCCACTTCACTCTCCTTACCTCCTTGCTCTACTATCCATTCAAAAGACCCGTTATATCTGACAACGTGAGAATTTAATAGTGGACTCACGTTGAGACTAATGTATTGGCTGTAAGCTTTTTGAGACAGAACCACCACTAACGGATAACCTACAAAGTTGGTATTGTTCGTGACGATGTCATTTTCTACTATGTAACTTGCATAAGCCGTGATATTCGTGACTGGCAGAGGAGACAGTAATTTATAAGATGAATTCCAGTAGACTAGACCGAAGGGTAAACCTTCTAACTGCTTAACGACAGATTTCGCTGAAGAGGGAATGTTTAAAAAGGGTTGAGTAGCGTTTGCATAAGCCGATATTAAGAAAATTGAAATAAAGAATACTGGCATTAAACTATTAAGTTCTGTGGAAAGGAGAGCTGCAAATAAGGTTAAAATCACAAAGGGGTAAATGAGATAGAAGTAAGGTAAACCAAACAAGATATATGCTAAACTGAGTAACACGCTAATACCAGCTACTTTGTTTCTCGTTACAAACGCCACACCCAAACCCACGATGAATAGTGCGTAATATATTGCTATGGGCTTGAAAATAGTGTAAAACGACAATGATGAAGACGGGTAACCTAGCAAGAAATATGGAATAATCCAGAACAGAGACGCTGTAAAGGCTACCGCTATATATTCCTTTCTGACTTTCTCATTAGTTACACTCGCAAAAGCGAAGTTAAAGGGGTAAGCTATACTTGAAGAGATCAATGAAATAGTGAAAAAGATTACATAATTACGTAAACTCAATATCCTTGCTAGATAAAGTGCAAAAGGCAAGAGTGAGTATGTCACGGACAAAGGTATGGAAGTAATAGGAGTTAACATTGCATATAGAATCGAGGAAATAAGTAGTACCCTTCTGGGCTTGTTGAAACTGGAAAAAAACAGATAGGAAGAAAGGGACGAGACGTAATAAATTAGGGAAATGAACAAGTGAGAGGCCACGTAATCACTTGTTTTATACACAAGAAAGTGAGCTATGTAATATATCGGGAACATCTCAATTAGAGGAAAATATTGTAGACCCGGGAGCCAGACGTTTATGATCCCATAATTGAAAAAGAAGGACTTCGGAGACCACCAGTAATACGTTTCAGGTAAGGGTAACAGCCATGAAATGAGGGGAATTACTAGTAGGGTCAACGGAACCACTAATTTACTCGGAATCTTTGACCTAGCCCCCTCTACTATTATTCCTATAGTACCAAACAACAAATCAAAGTAAGCTACGTCACCTAGGGTTACGGTCAGAGCAGACTTATAGGCAGCAATCACTATCATGATAAGCCCTGAGGCGATTATAGCTCTCATGTCCAGCTTACTAAGCTTAAAGGCTATAACCAGTGTAACGAAGGAGAGAAAAAGTACTATGTCAGAGAAATTGAGGACGAACAAGTTGAAGGCTAGGACTAGGAGAACTTGAGCGAAATCTCTATAATAATATGAAGATATTGCTGATAAACCTATTATTACTAAGGTAAACTCTGGATAGGAATAAATTGAGATGAAAGGGAGTGCTAAACCTATTGTTAAAAGGTTGAACTTTGGCTCCCCGAAAAGTGTGTTTATCGAGATTCCGGACAGAAAAATAGCAAGAAAGTAATATAGACTTAATTCTTGGTGAAAGGATACTAAGATGACGGCAGCTGAAAATTGTACTAGAAGTCCAAGTACGATCTTGTTATTTACTTCCACACGTGTTATTAACTAAAAAGGATTAAAAGATTAAGCGAAAGTGCTATAATTTAGGTTTCCAAATACATGTGATGAACGACAAAGAATTAGAAGCTTTAATAAAAGAGCTAGGCCTTTCTATAACTATTCCACCTCAAGCTAAAGAAGCTTATCACATAGTAACTGCACCTCCCCAAGGGTTTCCCTCAATAGATATTATCAGACCGAACGACTCATCGAAGTTTTATCTCATCTCAATGGGTATACTAATTCACCCTAATCACAAAGCCGCTATCAATGAAATGAAAAAGGAAGATAAGAAGAAGTTCTTTCAGGAACTAACGGAAGACCTCCTTAAGATGGGTGTTGACTTTGCCTTTTTACCTCCGGGGACTGAAACGCCTGAGGTAATTCAAGTCTTAAGACTAGTCTTTATGGACTCCCTAACCCCTAACGAGTTCTTAAATGTATATTATACAGTAAGAAACGCCGGGATGTTAGTTATAGCTAAAATAAATTACAAATTCGGTAATGTCCAAGGAGAAAGTAAGGGATCTCTTAGGTATGTATAAAAGAAAAACAAAGATAATTGCGACTTTAGGTCCTGCTAGTGAAAAACTCATCGACGAGTTACTGAAATACGTAGACGTTATAAGGATAAACTTTGCCCATGGGGACGAGGATCAACATAAAAAATATTTTGACTTGGTGAATAATAGGGCTCCTATCCTAGTAGACCTGCCGGGACCCAAGCTGAGAATTGGTGTATTAGAGAAAGGACCTATCACATTAAAAAACGGCGATGTAGTGACATTCGGAGATAAAGGAATTCCGATAGAAGACCCCATTTTCTTTAAGCTGATAAAAGTAGGGACAGAAGTACTCATAGCTGATGGTGTAATAAGGGTAGAGATAACTGAAGTCAATGAAAACTCAGCTAAAGGCATAGTAAAAGAAGGAGGGTTATTAACTTCGAGAAAAGGGATCAATATTCCTGACGCCGATATTCCTTTAGGGATCACTCCAAGGGATCTTAAGCTTTTAAAAGAGGCATTAGATTTAGGTGCAAATTACATAGGCTTATCTTTCGTGGTAAGTGAGGACGATATCAGAAAAGTTAAGGAAATAGTAAAAGGAAAAGCGTGGGTCGTAGCTAAAATTGAGAAGAAAGCTGCTCTCAAGAACTTGAAAAATATCGTGAATGAAGCTGACGCAATAATGGTCGCCAGAGGCGATTTAGGTGTAGAAGTAGGTCTACCTAATCTTCCTCAAACACAAAGGAAAATAATTAACGTGTCAAGAAAGTACGGTAAGCCCGTAATTCTCGCCACACAAGTTCTCGAGTCAATGGTTAACTCGCCTTTACCTACAAGAGCAGAGACTATTGACGTAGCTAATTCAGTTTCACAAGGAGTTGATGCGATAATGCTAAGTGACGAGACCGCTATGGGTAAATACCCTCTAGAAGCGGTTAAGACTATAAACGATCTGATAATATCCGTCGAAAAAACTTTCAAACCTAAAAAGACTAAGCTATACAGGAACGTTGATGAGGCTGTTGCATATTCTGCAGTAATAGCCAGCGTACTTTCTTCCGCCTCAGTTATCATAACGTATACTAGGACTGGATCCTCAGCAATAAGAATATCACGATTAAGACCTGTTGTGCCTATAATAACCTTAACACCGTCTGAGGACTTAACTAAAATCCTGAAAATATGTTACGGTGTGTATCCCAAAAAAGTGGAGGAACTGAAAAGTTTAGACGACATTGTGAAGAGAGCTAAGGAAGAAGCGATTCAAATGGGTCAGAAGGGATTTATAGTTATAGTCGGAGGAGTGTACGGAGATAAAGGAGAAACTACTAGATTTTTAAAAGTAGAAGAGTTAGATTAATGATTTATCACCTAGAGGCCGAAGTAAAAATTTTTATACATAATCTCAAAAAGAGAAAGTTATGACATTAGATGCTCTGTTTAAACCCAAGAGTATAGCTGTTATAGGAGCTTCGAGGCACAAAGAAAAGGTAGGAAACGTTGTTTTCAGAAACTTACTCGCAATATATCACGGCAAATTATATCCAGTAAACACAAAGGCTGAGGACGTTGAAGGAGTAAAGGCTTTTAAAAGCGTAAAAGAGATCCCAGACCCGATAGATCTAGTAGTAATTACAGTCCCCCGAGAAGCAGTACCGACTGTAATGGAAGAAGCAGTAGAAAAACAAGTCAAGGCTGCTATAGTGATAACTGCAGGGTTTAAGGAGGTTGGAGAGGAAAAACTGGAGAACGAGGTTATCAGTATAGCCAGAAAAGGTAGTATTAGGGTATTAGGGCCTAATACCTTTGGAATTATTACTCCAGAGTTAAACGCCACTTTCGCCTACTCTGATGTCAAGAGAGGGAATATCGCACTAGTGGTTCAGAGCGGTGGGCTAGGTGTTTACATGTTAAATTGGGCTCAGAAAAACAGAATAGGCATAAGTTATATGGTGAGTTTAGGAAACCAGGCAGATATAAAGGAGTATGAGGTGTTGGAATACTTATCACATGACGCCGAAACTAAAGCAATATTCGTGTATTTAGAAGGAGTATCAGACGGAAACGCTTTCTTAGAGACCCTCCCTGAAGTAACTAAGAGAAAACCAGTAGTATTCCTGAAAGGAGGAACTACATCTAACGGTGCAGCAGCTGCTAAAACCCATACCGGCTCTTTGGCTGGATCATTTGAGGTTTTCAAAGCCGCCGTGAGGATTGGTGGAGGAATTTTAGTTGAAAACCTCCATGACCTATTAAACCTAGCCAAGCTACTAATGTACTCCGAACCTATAAGAGATCAAATATTAGTGATCACTAATTCAGGAGGACATGGCGTATTAACGTCTGACGAAATTGAAAAGAACGGATTGAAGTTAGTCGAAATACCATCATGGATGCAGGAGGAATTAAGGAAAGCCTTACCTCCTACCTCCATGCCTAAGAATCCTTTAGATTTAACCGGAGATGCTAACAGAGACAGATACTTATCTGCACTAAAAATTGTCTCTAACTTAGACTGCACTAAACTAGTAATAGTCCAAGCCTTACCAATGGTAAGTTGTTCCGACGTAGCCAGGGTTATTACATCTTTCAAGGGAAAGGGAATTATCGGAATAACCATGGGTCTCGATGAGGACTATGCACTTAAAATACTCGAGAGCGCTGGGATACCAGCTTATACTTTCCCAGAAGATGCTGTTAAGGCAATAAGGTATCTCGTTAAAAAACCCGAGCCTAGAAAGAAAATAAGAATAGCACAGCCCATTGAGGCTGCTGTTGAACTCACTAAAGGAAAAACCACTTTACGTGATTATGAAGCTTTAAAATTGATGGAAATTTACGGTATTAGAACACCTAAGTGGGGTATAGCAGAGAGCGAGGATGAAGCTCAGAGAATTGCAGACAACATAGGTTACCCAGTTGTTATGAAGATCTCTCCTGACCAGCCGATTCATAAAACGGAGTTGAAGGGAGTAGTTGTAAACGTTGAGAAGGATCAAGTTAAAGAAGTATATAAACAGTTGAGCAAACAGACAAAAAGAGTGCTAATTCAGGAGCAACTTTCAGGTTTAGAAATATTCGTGGGAGGACTGAAGGATCCAGTTTTTGGGCATGTTGTGCTCGTAGGAAGTGGAGGAATCTACGTCGACGTCCTGAAAAACGTGTCCTACGCACTATCCCCAGTGTATGAAGACGAGGCACAAGAATTGTTACAAGAGAGTAAGATTCATGACATGCTTCATGCAAGAAAAAGAGGTTATGATGAGGGATCACTAATAAGGACTGTAATTACTGTCTCGAGAATGATAGTAGACCTCGACATTAAAGAAATGGACATAAACCCATTATTCGTAAACGAAAGAGGGGCCTTTGCTACCGACGTTAGAATTGTACTAAGGTAATAAATCTTTCATAAAAATGAGGAAATAATAATATTTAAAAAAGAAATTAGCTTACGAAAATAAGCACATATGCTCCTTCTAAATCTTCTTTAACATCTTGATATATCGCTTGAGTCCCGTTAAGATAATGTTGAAATATTGAAGTAGTGTTAACATAGACAAGAGTACCTCCTTGTAATGTGTATAATTGTCCTAGAGGTATAACATAGATATTGTTAGTATACGTACCGTTAATAGTCTCTACCTGCAGAATTCCCAAGTGCAGATCTCCTAAGGGTATCTGATAAAACTTGTTAGCGTCACTAACATTTACGAGAAATATTGCCAAACCTAACTGAGGACTGTAATAGACATATTTATAAAGTTGACTAGGTATAATAGCTTGTAAACACGCTATCTGAACTCCAGTGGTTGCATTACTTATTATGATTTTTATAGAAGAATTATGAGCCACAAAATCTATTATATCTGTTACGTTGTTATTGAAATAGCTTGTAGCACCGACATACGTGGTGTTTACAACGTTAATAACAGTATAAAGGGGATAGACTGCTAGATATAAAGGTTGTGCAATGAGAAGAACTTCTGCATTTGTAGGAATTACTAAAATTGCTATTGCTAGGAAAATAAAGACAATATCAGCCTTTTCATTTATAAAAGGTATAACGTATAAGATTTATTAATTTTATTCCAAAAATTATTGTCTAATTTTTGTCATTTTTATTAGACTAATTAAGATAAAACTAACTGAATGTGAGTATCTTAATCGCTAAACACAAATTAGAAAAGCTTTTAATTTAGAATGATTCTAATTTACTTAATGGACTTTAACAAGCAGTATAAAGAGGAATTATTTGACTCAGAAGTTTACTTAGAGCTCGGCAAAAAAGAATCCGATCCAATAGTTAAAGCTTTTCTCTTCAGAATGGCAGAAATGGAGAAAAAGCATGCCTCAATCTGGAAGGAGATCAGTGAAAAAAGAGGAATTAGGATTGGAAAACTAGGAATTAAGGATAAGTTAATGATAAAACTTTACGGAATTATAAGAAAAGTTCTAGGATTGGAACTCACACTCAGACTATTGGAAAGTAACGAGGAAAACGACATAGAGAAATACAACGAATTGGCGAAAAGTGAGGAACTAGACGAGAATGAGAGAGAAAAAATGAGAGAAATAAGCATCGACGAAGCCGTTCACGAGGAAATGTTAACTACAATAAAAGCCAAGGATGTGAGCGACTTCGTTTATGGGATTAGTGATGGTCTAATTGAGGTATTGGCAGCTACATCAGGGATAGCAGGAGCAGTAAGTAACCCGTTAATTGTTGCATTATCTGGGCTCATTGTAGGAATTTCTGGTACATTCTCTATGAGCATAGGAGCTTATCTATCTACTAAATCCGAGAAAGAAATCAATGAGCATAAGAGGGAAAAAGTAAAGATACAGAAATTAGTAGACAGAGGAGAAGTCTCGAAAAAATTATCCCAGATCTTGTCAGAACTCGGAATTAAGGATAAAATAGCACAAAACATCTCTCCACAACTGGTAGATGTGGCTGAAGATATAATTGCACCAAAGATTGAGGAAAGTCCTCTGAAAAGTTCAGCAGTAACCGGACTCTCTTATATCGTAGGAGCAATAATACCTTTAATACCCTATTTTCTGAGACTTGGCGGGATGTTAGGACTGATTACCTCTTATGTTATATCCGGGATATCGATATTCTTTGTAGGATTTATGATAGGGTTACTCAGCGACGTAAATCCCAAGAAAAAAGGCTTAGAAATGATGGGGTTAGGTATAGGTGCTGCAATCGTAACGCATTTAATAGGGCTACTAGCTTCGCTGGTAATTTGAGATATCAAGAAGGAATGAACTTATTACTTCGTAGGTTTTTTCTAGCTCCTGAAATGTTACATATTCATCATAAGAGTGGGCTAAGTTAAGTTCCCCAGGACCATAAATTATGGTGGGAATTCCTTTATATCTGAAAAACCTCCCGTCAGTAGCCCCAGTCATGATGTATTTAATAGGGTTGACATTTAACTTCCTTATAATCACGTTTTCCAAAAGCTTGACATAAGTATTATCTGGTGAAGTATAATTTGGCTCAGAGATATTAAAAGGTTCAACCTTAACTCCTTCCGCTAGTTTCTCTACAAGAGCTATGGCATCATTTACAGTAATACCCGGAGGAATCCTCATGTCCACTTCAGCCTCAGCGTAATCTGGAACAACATTCACCTTAACACCACCCTTAATGACACCAGGGTTGAATGATATGGAGAGGTAATCTTTCTCAGTATTCTTATCAGCCTTAGCTCTTAACAGTTCCACAACTTCTTTAGGACTGCCTATATTGTAATCGGATATCTTCTGTAGAGACGTTAATGAACGAATAAGCTTCATAATAGCATTTTCACCTAGTGAGGGTAAACTTCCGTGAGCAGATTTACCTACACCGACTAATTTAACTTGAAGAAGTCCTTTTTCACCAAGGCAAATCGAATTTGAACCCGAGGGTTCACTGATCAGTACTAAGTCCGGTTTAAACATCTCAGCCAATTTCATAGACCCGTGAAACCCACCTGTCTCTTCGTCAGGAACGGCAGTGAAAACCAAATCGTATTCCAGTTTATCGGCCAAGTCAGAGAAAACCTTCATAAGTACGGCTAAACCACCTTTCATGTCAGTTGCCCCTCTACCATAGACTAAATTTTCTAATATTAAGCCAGAAAAAGGATTATTCTTCCACCTTTTTTCATCTCCCACCGGCACTACGTCGTAATGTCCGTTCAACATGACGTGATTTTTATCCCTCGGATTGCTTTGAGAAATTACTACTGGCCATCCTTTATCGAATTCTAAAATTGAAGCGGAAAACCCTTTCTGACTAAGATAGTCCTTAATAAACTCTGCGCCTTCTTTTAGGCTATTTCCAGGCGGATTAAGTGTTGGTATTTTAATTAACTTTGATGTTAGGTCTACCACTTCTTCAACTTTACTGTTCATATTGAGATTTTTGGTGTTTTATAATCATAAATAATTGTTCTAAATAGTATTCATAAAATCAACGTAATCGATAATTATTAATTAGATAAATGTTCACTACGTATGAATAAACGTCAAATACAAGATATTAATTAAGGAGAAAATGTACAGTAATTAATAATGTGAAATATTGTTCATTTAATTTTTAAATCAATTAAAGTCTGTATAAATGAAAAAGTGAAAAGGTAGGAATCCGATGTAATCTTATGAAACTTCAAAACATTGAAATTTCCTCAATATTATCACCAGAAGCAAGATACGTTACCGTTACTTCAAAATTTCTGCCAAATTTAGCTGACGAAGTGCCCGTTTTCACGTCATATAATGGAGAGAAAGTAAAGTTAAGAGAACTAATAATACTCTCAGAAAAGATGAGGAATAAGATCATCACCGGTTATAAATACGATCTAGAAGTTAAGGAAGGTGACGGAGGATTAACGTCTCTATATGACGTTGACCAAACAATCCTCACTATGAAAGCTAAAAAATATAATGAGTTTATGACTACGGCTTTAATTTTTATAGGTCTGAAAAAAGGGAGCCCCGAAAAAGCTCTAATCTTGCACGACGTTCCTGTTTTAGCCAAAAATAAGAATGACTTAATTGATCAAATAAAAGGGTATCTAAGAACTTTTCACGGAATCGAAATTGATCACATTCCAGCTAAGTTTAAGGTAGATCACAAACATCTAGTTAAGGCAAAACTAACTGACGTTGACTATGCGTTTAGCCTATTCAACTTATAACGGCTTTCTCTTCTTTTTTAGTACTCTTCTCTTTCTTAGTCTCGTAGCTTTCCATAGGTTTTATTTTATCTTCACCATTTTTACTCTTATCTCCCATAATCCTCTTTTGCAATTGAATTATAGCTCTAGCTAGGGCTTCTGGCCTTGTTGGACAACCTGGAGTGTAAATATCTACCGGAATTCCAATTTCTGAAGGTAATACCGTATTATAAGAGTTCCAGAATATTCCACCTTCTAACGAACATGCTCCCATAGCAATTACAAACTTAGGTTCGGGCATCTGGTCATAAACGATCTTAGCAGCCCTAGCCATTTTTCTAGTCAATGTCCCCTCTATAACTAACAAGTTTGTCTGCCTCGCTGATGAGAAAGGTAAAACTCCAAATCTCTCTGAGTCAAATCTTCCAGCCGCAAATGCACCGAATTCGGTTCCACAACAACTGGTAGTAAAGTGTGGTGGCCATAAGGAGAAAGCTAATCCCCAATCTCTTAATTCTTTGATAGGCCTTCTGTTTATTAACCATTGAATAGCCTTCTTTGCAGCTTCCTGAACATTTCCAGTAAGTAATAATTGGTCTGACATCAAACCATATTTCTCGCCATCTCTTAAAAACCTTTAGTTAATACTTCCTTCATAAATATATATATGGCAATATTTTTGTTATATGAAAATTTCTTTGAAATTTAAACATTGTAGGGCTTTTTAAGCCCTTCTTCATCAATCCGAGATCACCTCATCAATCACCGTTCAGGACAATCAGCATAGAGCGCCCCAGCCATCAATCGCTTCTCGTTGGTTCCTCATCACCACTTTTTTATTCACAATGTCAGTTTAAAATGTATGACTTTGATCCTTAAAATTGATCCCTTAAATCCTGAGATCGACAAAATTAGACAAGCAGCTGAAGTCATAAAGAAAGGAGGTACCGTAGCATTCCCTACAGAGACAGTCTACGGTTTAGGAGCGAACACATTCGACGGCAATGCTTGCCTTAAGATCTTTCAAGCTAAGAATAGACCAGTAGATAATCCCCTAATAGTCCACATATCAGATATTGAACAACTATACGAAGTAGCCTTAGAGATCCCGGATAAAGTACTAGAGCTAGCACAAACTGTTTGGCCAGGACCCTTAACATTTATACTGAAGAAGACTGAGAAAGTACCTAAAGAGGTAACAGCTAACTTAGATACCGTAGCGGTTAGAATGCCAGCTCATCCCATAGCACTACAGTTAATTAGAGAGAGCGGAGTCCCTATTGCGGCTCCAAGTGCGAATTTAGCCACAAAACCGAGTCCCACAAAGGCTGAGGACGTCATAGCTGATATGAATGGGAGGGTTGACGTAATAATAGATGGTGGTCATACTTTCTTCGGTGTGGAGTCAACTATTATTAACGTCACGGTTAATCCACCAGTGCTCCTGAGACCGGGTCCCTTCACAGTTGAAGAACTGAAAAAGTTCTTCCCAGATTTAATAGTTCCAGAATTTGCTGAGGGTAAGAGAGAAGCAGAAATAGCTCTAGCCCCCGGCATGAAATACAAACATTACGCACCTTCAACCAAGTTAATAGTTGTAGAGAACAGAGAGATCCTTGACCAAGTAATTAAACTGGTTAGCCAGAAATACAAGGTAGGGTTACTTCTGAGTAAGGAGTTAGCTGGAAAATATAAGGATTATCCAACTCTAGTACTAGGTAGTGATGGAAACTTGTACGAGGTAGCTAGGAATTTGTTTGACTCGCTTAGGGAATTAGATAAGCTGAATGTAGACATAGGAGTAATGGTTGGTTTTCCCGAAAAAGGAATAGGTTTTGCTATTATGAACAGAGCTAGGAAAGCCTCAGCTTTTTCAATTGTGAAAAAAATAGAGGACGTGTATAAATATGTTAGTCTTTAAGTTCCCCAGCGTGACTTCAACACAAGACCTAAGTGAAGCAATTTATACCATGATCAATGCAGACAAATTTGTAGTAGTCGCTGAGGAACAGACTAAGGCAAGAGGTAGGTACAAAAGAGAATGGTATTCTCCAAAAGGGGGACTATGGTTCACTTATGTAATAAAGGGTTTTAACCCAGAGAAGATACCATTTACAACTCTCACAGTGTCTTTAGCTATTAGAGAGGTTGTAGGAAAGTACGTAGATGCCTATATAAGATGGCCTAACGACATAGTAACCCGTAACGGTAAGGTAGGGGGAATATTAGTTGAAGGAATAGTTGAAGGAAGTGAAGCTACAGTCTTCATAGGGGCGGGGATAGATACTAACGTGGATTCCTTTCCTCAAGGAGTTAAGGCCACGTCTATAAAACTAGAAACTGGTAAGTTGATAAATAACGATGAACTACTAAAGGACGTGATAGACAGAATCGACTACCATCTGTTCCTTGAAGACGATAAGGTCATCGAAGGGATCAACAAATACTTGTCAATTAAGAATAGGACTGTTAAACTGCTGGGAAAAGGTTGGGAAAAACAATGCAAAGCTCTATTCGTTGACTTTATGGGAAGACTGGTAACTGAATGTGGTATCTTCGAAGTAGAGGAAGTATTAAGAGTAGAAGAATTATGACAAGTAAAAAGACTTGTAGAAAAATTAAATCAGTCTTTCCATTACTTTACTACAAGTACCGGTACTTTAGCATCTTCAACTATTTTTGTTGAAACACTACCCAATATTATCCTCTTGAAAGTCGACAATCCTCTACTACCCGTAACTATTAGATCACTTCCGTTCTTAGCTGCATATTCAAGGATCGCTGTTGCTGGATCTCCTTCTAATACTACAGCATCGACCTCTTTTACACCGTGTTGCTGGGCTTTGGACTTAGCGTTCTCCACATCAGTTTTAGCCTTGTTATACACTTGTTGAATTACTTCTCCAGGGATCGGAGCTAATCCCATTCCCAACAATGCTGCTGTGTCTACGACCTCAACCACGTCTAATTTTGCATTGTATTTACTTGCCAGGTCGATGGCTACATCTAATGCTCTAATCGCGTGGTCTGAACCATCATACGCTACGAGAATCTTTTTAAACATACTTGATCACTTTCTATTTCTTAGAATTCATTTAAAAAACTCACGCTATATTAATACCAGATATTTTTAGTGAACGTGTATAGACATTCCCTTTTAAATCCTTCACTCCAATACCTCCAATTATCCCTTTCAACATTTCTTTTAATGTCCCAGTTATTACAACTTCCCTTACGGCAACACCATCATACCACGCTACTGAACCTACTACCGAAAACTCTCCAGTGTCGAAATTACTAGTATGAACTCCTTGTACTTGATCCACGACTATTACGTCATCCTCTGCATTAGCAGCAACATTAATATCAAGGATAGAAGACGAGATTACCGGTGGTGAGGAATAGGACCTCGAGGAAGAGTGTGTGTTTTCTTTACCAGCCTTCCTTGACCAATAAGTATTTGACAGGAATGTGGTAACTTTTCCTTTGTCTATAATACAAACCTTTTTAGAAGGTAGACCTTCACCGTCAAATGACCTACTATAAGGAGCCCATTCAATTAGTGGATTATCGTAAATATCAAGCTTATCGCCAAGTAGCTCGCCCTCCTTCAACGTGCTTTTACCCCTATAGGCATTTTCGAGAGATACCGCATAAGACAAAAGAGGAGACAAAAACGATGCGACAGCCTTGGGTGTGAATATAGCCTCCTTAAATTTCCTGTCGAGAACCACTCTTCTATTATATATTTCGTTCTTTTTAGCTACTTCATCTTTTATTTTCTCTACGTTTAATTTTGACAAGTCCCTTACCGTGACTCCCTCATAAAACTCCGGCGTTATGAAAGCGTCCCTCTTAAAGTTAAAAACGAGAGACACACTGCCGAGGCTTCTCTCCTCAGTAACGTCTATTCCTTCAGTATTAACGACTTTTATCTGTGACACGGTGAAGTCATAATACTCCCCGATAACGTTTGCAAAGCTCCTCACTTCGCCTAAAGCCTCAGCGTACTCTTTGGCTTTTTCTTTAGCCTCGTCAAGTTCGAAGTAGTTCAGTCTGATCTTTTCGACTTTTTCGGGAGATGGTAGAACGTTAAACTTGTCCTCTTTAGACACTTTTGCACTTTCTATAGCTAGGTCTAACACCTTATCATCAAGAGCAGTAGAGTATGCAAAGCCCGTTTTGCCGTCTTTGCAGACCCTTACGCCGTAACCGTAATCGGTGAGGTTGAAAGAATAGAACTGTTCCCCTCTTTTAATTTGCAAACTTTTCGCTTTTACTGAGAAAACTTCAGCCTGATATCCCAGGCTTTTAGCCCTCTGAACTATAGAGTACTCGTCAACCAACAAGACCACCCACCTTCATGCTCTTAACCTTTACGTAAGCACCCCCTGTTCCTACGGGCACTGATTGACCTTCCTTTCCACAGAAACCTGAGGAAAAATCTAATTGCTTCGAGACTGCTGTTATGTTCCTAAGTGTTTCTAATGTATAACCGGAAATTCCAGCCATCTTTATGGGTTTTGTTACCTCACCATTTTGTATTATATAACCTTCCTGAATTCCGAACTGGAAAGTGCCGTCAGGGCTTGTTTGACCACCTCGAGGAGAAACGAGTAAGATTCCGTATTTTATCTCCCTTACCATTTCTTCGTATGAGTGCTCCCCAGGGGCTAAAAAAGTATTCCTCATCCTAACTATAACGGAATTTCTAAAGTCCTCAGCCCTAGCATTGCCCGTGGGTTTTTGACCTAGATAGGCCGAATAAAATCTGTCTGTTAAATATTCGTTTACCACTCCGTTTTTCACTATGTATACGTCCCTTCCTTCTACGCCTTCATCGTCATAAGGTACAACACCAATCGCCGAATTGTAATATTGTAGGGGGGAATCGACAATATTCACAAAATCCGGGGCTATTGGTTTGCCCCTTAAGGGATGAAGAATACCATTTATGGCTAAATCGGCTTCAGCTAAGTGACCTACAGCCTCATGAGCAAATACTCCTACTACTTCTGGAGCTAAGATCACTTCATAATTATCTGCTTTAACGCTCTCACCAATGAACTGATTCTGAATCCTTCTTCTTATTGTCTCCAATATGTGTTCTTCTCCCAATACTTCCAAAGGATAACCATTATAAGTATATTTAGAATAAGCAGACGAGACAACGTTATCTCCCTCCCTACCTGTAACCACTATAGAGAGACCAGAAAGTGTATAATCTACCGTAATATCCCTATCGTCCGTACTTAAATACTCCCTGTGAACCTCTCCCTCGTAATACCTTATAGACACACTCTTAATCCTGTTGTCAAGCCTTAGTATTTGTTCTCTTAGTTTCTTTAAGTCATTCATCTTCTCTTCAATGCTTTTGTTAACTTGCAACCTGGGTTTGATTTCGACCTTATCGTGTTTAGGATGTAAATATACTATATTTACTGTTTCATTGCCTATTGCACTTTCTATCGCACCCTTTACGTTCTCTTTTGTGATTTCCTCAGACGAGGAATAGTACCCCCAATTTCCTTTGTATAAAACTCTTAACGAATAACCGTCGTCTACCCCATTTGTGGAAACTATCTCTCTATCTTCAGTTACAAGGAGGGATAATTCCTTAGTCCTTATCCTCCTTAAGTCGGCAAAACTCGCCCCCAGTTGCTGAGCATAGTCTAGTAATGAATAGTTCATACTTTTAATCACACAAAAAGAGTATAAATTAATGAATGTGGAAAAGATCAGCGTATCTATACCTAAGGAATTGTACGAAAGGCTCGAGAAGTACATGCAAAGTAACGGGATCAGTGACCGAAGCAAAATACTACAAGCTGCTTTGAGGGATTTCTTGGATGAAAACGAGAAAGACCAGACCTATGTTATAGGGATAGTTAACCTAGTTTATGACTACGCAAGTACAGACAAGGTAACGGTAATACAACACGAATATGAGGACAAGATAATCTCTGTATTACACATCCATAAAGGGGAAAAATGTGTGGAAGCCATAGCTGTAAAGGGGATGAAATCAGAGTTAGTAGATTTAGTTAGTAAATTAACAGCTGTGAAAGGCGTTAGTAAAGTAAAATTAATAGTCTCAGAGGTTCAAGATAATTTCCATGTCCAAGATAAGCATTAGCGATGAAGCAAAGAGGTTAGGAATATTTATAGCTTATACTGAAGTGTCGGGTGTTATTGTGAGGGAGACCGATAACGGACTCGAAGATGAGATGAAAAAGATAGAAGAGAAATACAAAGGGATAGATATTGATTCCCTGAAGGACGACCCAGTAGTTAGGGCTTATAGGGACTTTTATTGGAAAATCAAAATAGACCCTACAAAGACAAGACCTAGCGGGGAAGCACTGAGAAGGAGAATAGCCAGAAACGGAAAACTCCCGAGGATAAATAACGTGGTGGACATCGGAAATTTAGTGAGCGCGGACACTTTGGTTCCTATAGGTTTATACGACACAGCTCGTTTCAAATATCCAATAGTACTCAGACTGAGTAAAGGGAATGAAGAGTTTCTTGGTATCGGGAAGAAAGAGTCAGAAAAACTCGATGAGGGGATACCTATCCTAGTCGACGATGAAGGAAAGGTAATGCACATTTACCCACATAGGGACTCCCAATTAACAAACGTCATTAACACTACTGAGAATGTTCTAATAGTTGGTGCTGGTGTTATGGGTGTTCCTGAGGAATTAGTAAGAAGGGCAACCACAAGAGTCGCAGAATTATTAGTTAAATATGCTAGTGGTAAATGGAATGGAGAGGTGACAATATTATGAAAATACTGATATTAGGATACGGGAATGTAGGAAAGTCTTTTGTAAAACTAGTCCTCGAGAAAAAGGAAAGTGTGCCAGAACTAAAAGACGTGGAAATCGGTGGTATTGTAAACAGAAGGGGGATTATGTTAGGTTATAGAGACGAGTTCGAGGTGAGCTTAAAAGGTGACGTCTTTACAGCCTACGAGAAAGTTAAACCTGACGTCATTATTGATATGATGTCTGCAAATTACAAGGACGGAAATCCTTCCCTCACGTTATACAAGACCGCTCTAAAGGACGGGGTAAGTGTAATCACTACCAACAAGGCTCCGCTAGCGTTAGCCTACAGAGAAGTCATGAGCTTAGTGGGAAAGGGTAGACTAGGCTTTCAAGGGACTGTTATGAGCGGAACACCCTCAATTAACCTTTTAAGGATCCTACCAGGTGTTGAGGTCAAAAGAATCAGAGGTATCCTAAATGGGACAACTAATTTCATACTGACTAATATGTATAAGGGACAATCATTTGAGGAAGCTCTAAAAGAGGCACAGAGGTTAGGGTATGCAGAAGAAGACCCTACTCTAGACATAAACGGGTTTGACGCTGCTGCTAAGCTGACGATCTTGGCGAATTTTGCAATGAAGAAAAACGTGAGCATAAGGGACATAAAGTTTGAAGGGATACAGAATGTAAAAGAAGCAATAAAAGGAAATAGAAAAGTTAAACTGATCGCATATGCTGACAATAGTAAAATAGAAGTGTCTCCAACAGAGTTAACGCCAGAAGACCCCTTATACCATGTCGACGGTGTAGAAAACGCATTGGAAATTATGACAGATATACAAACTATTGTAATTAGAGGACCTGGTGCAGGACCAATAAACGCGGCTTATGGCGCTTTCTCTGACCTAATTTTATTAAAGAGAGGATTTATTTAGTCTAAATAGCTTTTCTCAACTATTCATCTTAAACTAACCTTAGAATAATAGCTATGATTAGAATGATAGCTAGGTAAGGAGATGAGAACTTAAATGATCTCCACGCCTCATCTTTATTGGGGTTCTTAATTAGCCTGAAGTTATAATAAAGAAGAATCATTGACAATATTGAGACTAATATGCCGTAAATTACACCTAAATACAATGTTAGAGAGAGGGCGAACGGAATCATTAGGATGTTTGAAACTGCTATAGCCTTTGCCGAGGTCCTCTCATCTACCAAAACTGGTAACATAGGTATTTCGGCTTTAACATAGTCATCCTTAAACCTTAGTGCCAATGACCAGAAGTGCCCTGGCGTCCACATGAACACTAAAAGTCCTAGCAATAAAGACTCAAAATTGAACACACCTGATGAAGCTGCATAACCCGCCCAAGCCGCCGCACTCCCAGCTAAACCGCCTATAACTATATTCCACCAAGTTCTGGGTTTTAACCAAATGGAATATACTAAGACATACACTAAAAAACCAAAAGCAATAAAGAATGAGGTAAGTAAATTATCTAATAAACCAACTACTGTACCGATAATTGCAGCCACTATCCCAACAGTGTAAGCTTCACCTTTACTTACCTCTCCCTTAACAGTTGGTCTCCATGAGTTTCTCTTCATTAATTTATCTTTCTCTATTTCAAGACCACCGTTTATTATCATACCTCCTCCTGCAGCTAAGCTTCCTCCTATCAGCACTGGAAGCAGATGAATCCACGAGAATATGTTCACGCTCTTTCCCAAGCCAAGTACGAAACCTGCTAGAGCTGCGATATCTAGTAAGCTTATAACTCTCGGTTTAGCGAGTTTAATGTAATCATTTAATTTCCTCGAAAAAGCAATTGACATCTTAAGATGTATTCAGTAACTGACATTAAAAAATTTATTACAAATAATAGCTAACATTTTAAATCTATAAAATTTTAAAATAATGAGATAAACAATACCTACATAAGGAAATAGAAAATTTAAGTTCAAGACTAATAGCTCATTACTACTTTCAGGTCAGCATCTTTGTCCTTGTAAATCTTTATTTCCACACTTATATCCCCGCACCTTTTCCTCAGTATAATATAACCTTCTCCTTCCCTAACCGTAACCCTAAGATTCCCGCAATTATTCAAAGCCTTTAGCTTGAACAAGTATGGGGGCTTAATTCGCTTTAAAGCCTTGGTATAAACGTAGTCAAAGAGTTCAGTAGGACTTTCGAAGTTAAGAGCCTTTAAAGGTACTTTGAATATTATTTCTATATAGTACTCATTAACATTAACCGATAGAGCCTCAAACCTTCGAGTATTCAAATATGCGATTAAGATAGGAGCGACACTAACTATGGCTAATGCCTCGATAAGAAAACTCTTAAAGTAATAATAAGTGAGTAGAAAACTGGAAAGTAGAGACAACCCAACGGTGAAGGGTATATATCTTAAAGTTTCAAAGAAGTCTTTAAGATATTCTGAAATAGAGAAGGAAGCAACACTACTACCTACATATGGAATAACGCCTAAAAAAGCATAATAAATCGGTTTTTTGTCTTTTTCCATAAGTAATATTGAGAAAAAAAGACCTTAAAAGCCTTATTCAAATAACCTTTAATAAGGGTAGAATAGAAAAGTTCACTAAAAATCAGGCAAACTAATAGTAAATTACGCTTCTGAATTTTGAACTCATGAAAAAATTGAAAGAGAAACTTAAGAACCTTTAAAATTTGGTTTCCTCTTTTCGAAGAATGCATTTACTCCCTCTTTAGCATCTTCAGTGCTGAAGACCACACCCCATCCTAAACTCTCCATATTAAGCCCTGCAAGAATAGGTATATCTAGACCTTGATTGACTAGCAATTTTATTAACTTTAAAGCTACGGGAGGTTTCTCAGCAAGTTTTATGGCGAAGTTTCTTGTTTCCTTCTCGAGCTCTGTTAGAGGCACAACTTTATTAACTAATCCTAACCTTTCCGCCTCTCTTGCTGGTATTCTATCACCAGTCATCATCATCTCCATAGCTTTTCCTTTCCCTATCAGCCTAATTAACCTCTGAGTACCACCGAAACCCGGATATATTCCTAAAGTGATCTCTGGTAATCCCACTTGAGCTTCCTCAGCAGCTATCCTTATATCGCAAGCCATCGCTAGCTCTAGACCTCCACCTAGTGCATATCCGTTTATCATCGCAATCGTGGGTTTTGGAAGATTTTCTATATAGTCCATAAGTTCTCTGCCTTTTTTAGCAAACTCCCATGCCGTAAGCCCGTTTAAAGTCTTGAACTGAGAAATGTCTGCACCTGCAGAAAAAGCCTTTCCTTGACCAGTTATAATTATTACCCTAATCTGATCATCTGCGACTAACTCGTCTACTGCTTGCCTTAAATCTTTCATGAGTTGTTCGTTTATAGCGTTTAATTTATCTGGTCTGTTAAGATATATCCAACCCAGTGGAGGCTCCTTTTTTAATTGAACAGTCTCCATCATAATCTAAATAGAGATGAACATAAAAAAGTTAGATAAACACTGGCTCAAACCTGTCCTCAAAAGCATGCTTAGATAACTTCCCTTTGATGGGTAGTTTATATCCGCAATATTGGCATCTCATATCCTCAGTCAAATGCCACTCTAATATTCTGAAACCATCACGCCTGATAACCATCTTACCACAGTTTGGACAATAGGTGTTTTCGTATGGATGGCCAGGTACGTTACCGATATACACAAAACGGAAACCTAAGTCCTTAGCTAAACGATAATGTTTTTCCAGCGTCTCTACTGGAGTCCAAGGTAAGTAGTCTAACTTATAATCGGGATGAAACCTTAGGAAGTGTATCGGGATATCAGGACCAGCTATGTCCATTATTTTCGAAAGGAGGTTTTTCGCGGCATTTAGATCATCTCCGATTTTAGGGATAACCAGATCAGTTATCTCCACATGAATACCGTAGGCCAATAGACTCCTGATAGTCTCAATAATCGGTTCTGGACCCGAAGCACTGGTGTATCTTTTCATAAACTTTTCTTCACCGTTCCCCTTAAAGTCTATTGTAACAGCATCTAGAAAATCTCTTACATAATCGACCAATTCGTCACTCCAGTATCCGTTACTTACCATGGTGTTGAAAAGACCGAATTTTCTTGCTATGACTCCAGTATCGTGTGCGAATTCTGCAAATATTGCAGGTTCATTGTATGTATACGTAATCCCCTCTGCTTCATAAGCCCTCGCCATATCAACCAGTTCTTCTGGTGATAACTCAACGCCCTCTGCTCTCCTCCTTTGGCTTATATCGAAGTTCTGGCAATACATACACATCCAGTTACAGCCGAATGTGGAAAACGAGAATACTTTAGAACCAGGGTAAAAGTGAACTAGAGGCTTCTTCTCAATGGGGTCAACATGGGCTGCTGCTACTTTACCGTAAACATCCAAATAGAGTTTTCCATTCCTAACACTTCTCACCCCGCAAAAGCCTACTTGACCTTCGCCGATAAGGCACCTCCTAGCACAAGCCAGACATCTTACTTTGTTACCTTCAGTCTTATATAGCACTGCTTCTTTACTCATTAAGTATTATATCGTGAACGAGACTTTTAAATACTTACAATCTATCATCAAGAACGTGAAGAGGAGAATATACTATTATGATAAAGATAGGATTTCTCTTACAGTAGAGGACTTAAAGAGCAAACTGAGGTCATACGGTGTGGAAGTAATAGATGTTAGGACTTGTAAATACGTTGAGGTAGATTTCGCTTATAGCGAAGAAAGTGAGAAGACGATTAAAAGCATTTTAGGGGAACAATTATTTACAGACTGTAGCACTTGCTCGTTTGAGGAACTCTTCTTCGATTTTAGATTTTGGGAGTCCCACGAAGTATTGGAAAAGAAGTGGAAGGAAGAAAAAGATACCCAAAAAAAGAAGTACATACAAGCTTTAATCCTAATTTCAGCTTCTCTTATAAAGTACTGTAAAGGGCAAGTAAATGTTTCAGATCAACTTCTTTCTAAAGCGTTATCTCTTATATCCGAACTTCCTGAGGAGTTCCTTCCTCTCCTTTATCTCAGCATCGCCTTCGATACCTAGCGGCGTATAACCGTCTACAACACCTATTACTCCTCTTCCTTGGTCTGTCTCAGCGACTAAAACTTGCAGGGGATTAGCTGTAGCCGCAAATATCCTAACTACTTCTTCAACATTTTTAATCCTATTTAATACGTTTATTGGGTATCCGTTCTTTATGTATATTACGAAGGTATGTCCTGCACCTATTTTCATAGCAGTTTCTTGAGCTTTCTTAATTAAGTCCTCATCGTTTCCGTCCCATCTTATTAACCTTTTGCCGCTAGCCTCACAGAACGCTATACCAAATTTCAGAGTTGGACTGGATGAGGCTAGAGTCTCGTATAAATCCTCCACGGTCTTAATGAAATGAGATTGTCCTATGATTACGTTAGTACCTTCGGGGATATCTACCCTCACAACATCAATTTTTACACTCATCATGATTTGTAAACACTAGAGAAAAATAAAATCTACCTATTATTCAGACGAGGACCACTACATCACTGTTCAGACGTACTCCACGCTCATCATGTCTTCAAGTAGGCATAATCTAACACAACTTCAGTATTACCGTTAACTTGTACGTCTCTGTCTATGTGGAAAACTGTGAACAATATAGTATAATTCCCGGGCTTTACGTAAAAGACAGCAATTCCACTGCTGTTAGTCAAGGTTTGATTTAGGTACTTCCCGTTATAATATAGCCATATATTAGCTGAGCCTAAAGGCTTCGAACCCCCTCCTAAAGGACCATAATTAACTAAAATTTTGACTACTAGTTTATAATCCCCATTAGGTAATGCATTTCCACCTAGATTATTAACATAAATAACTGTTTTATAGGAACTATTAGTAACATAAACACCTACGGCAGTTAATATTATCACTATTAACGCTAGCACGAGGTATATATTATGATTCATCGCTAATGATTGTTTAAAACCTAATATATAAGTTCGTTCATCAATAATGTGTGCTTGATAAGCTGTTAGAAGCTTTCAAAGTATCTTTAAGAAATGATAAACAATTAATAAGACGTTATCTCATACTTGGAGCGTTTGACGGAATTCTGGTAGCTGTAAGCGTTTTAATAACCTCAGTCATTGCAGGAGAAAACATTGAAAAGATTACACCTATAGTTTTATCAGGGATCACGGGGGTCACTATTTCCTCTATGTGGAATACCATGGTAGTGGAGATAAAGGAAAAGAGAGAAGAACTAAGACAGCTAGAGCTTCAAATGATGAGAAAATTAAAGGGAACGATCTATGACTATTCTTTCAAATTGTCTATAATACTCACAACTCTCTCCCATTCCTTATCTCCGTTCCTAGGACTGATCAGCCTCTTGATTTATCAAGCTACAAGAAGCGTTACCCTAACGATCATCTTTTCCGCTATTACTTTATCGGGGTTGGGAATAGTTTATGAAGGAGACATAAAGGAAAAAATAGGCACTGCGATAATGATGTTTATTGCGGGAATTATAGCCTCTTTGCTTTCACTCCTTATATCCACCAACCCGTGATACTCCAACAACCAAACTTACTATATAACTCGATGCAACTCTTCTTGTCTCCCTTTTTACATTTCTCGCCCAACGGCATGTAATCATTCACCGTATCATCGTCACATACAATATTACCGCAGATTTCTACGCATTTTCTCAGTTCTATCTTAATATAACAATCACTCACTTTCATACTACTTTTTAAACTTTTTAAGCAATATGAACATATGTCTAAAGTTCTTCGAAGACTCGATAAACAAGGAGAAATAGTAGAAAGGAGAGAACAAATTAAAGAAATAATTAAAGAGATTGAAGACGGAACTGAAGACCTGAAAATAGTAGCCTTTATGGAGTACACAACACCACCAGAAACCGTAAAGCCAAAAGTAATAAAGTTTCAACAAGTAATAAAACTACTTAAACTCTTAGCTGAAGATAACCCAATAGAGAAAGGAGTAGCTAAGATAATGCTCTATT
Organism: Stygiolobus azoricus; assembly: GCF_009729035.1. Lineage (NCBI taxonomy): Archaea > Thermoproteati > Thermoproteota > Thermoprotei > Sulfolobales > Sulfolobaceae > Stygiolobus > Stygiolobus azoricus. The sequence goes on along the minus strand of NZ_CP045483.1, from coordinate 948,661 downwards.
CACCATCTACTGGCAGATCTAGAGGATTAACACCAACAATGATGCCAGGTTTCCAGTATATAAAGGCTGGGATGCAGACTAAACCTCATTCACACAACATGGCTTCCATATACCTAGTCGTTAGAGGGAAGGGATATAGCGTGGTAGGAGGAAAGAAGTTAGAGTGGGAAGAAGGAGATGTGTTCGTAGTTCCAGCTAACATGGTGCACTATCACGTAAACACTTCTAAGGACGAAGATGCAATCTTATTCGACGTAACAGACTCGGGCTTGTTAGAGAACTTAGGTATTCTAGAATTTAGAGAGGAAGAATAAAATGAGAAATCTTTTTAACTTATTTTTTTACACTTTTCCTCTTAGTAGCTTAATTAGAGATATTAACTTCTCATCTCTCCATTTAGAGAGTTCTTGGAAGGTTTTGCCCTTAAGGAACTCATACTCCTTCATTTGCTGAACAGACTTAATAACTCCCGTATACGGGAACTTATCGTACTTTGCCAGTGTGTGCATCCATTCGTTAGCACCATATCCGAAACCTCTACTGAAGAAGTACTCTAATCCTCCTTCTCCTCCTCCTAAATGATAAGTTAAGAAAGGCCCCATGAATGCCCACCTTAAACCAATTGCAGCTGTCATTACTTTATCAATATCCTCCACTGTAGCGATACCCTCATCAACGAGGTAAACCGCTTCCCTAAATAGAGCGAACGCAAGCCTGTTACCTATAAAGCCTGGAACCTCTTTTTTCAGCACCACCACTACTCTTTCTAATTTGTTCTCCATAAAGTCTTTAGATGCATCTAAAACTTCTTTAGAGGTTTTCTCACCTGGGACTATTTCTACCAATGGTAATAAGTGCGGAGGGTTCCAGGGGTGAATTATAACACCTCTTTCAGGGTATTTCGGCATTGCTTTCTGAATTTCGGTCATTAATAAACCCGAAGTGCTACTCCCGAGTATTACATCCTTATCTAGCCTTTCGTCTAATTCCCTGAATAGTTTTTTCTTAACGTCATAGTCCTCAATAACTGCCTCTAACACTAGATCTGTATCTTTTATTGCCTCGTCAAAGCTTATAGTTGGATGGATAAATTTCATGTAATAATCTGGCTCTTTGTCGACTAGCTTGTTGTCGTATAATACGTTTAAGTAACCTTTGATTTTTACAAGACCCTTATCTAATGTCTCTTTCTTCTCTGTGTAGAAATAGTTTTCATATCCCTTTAGTGCTAAAAGGGTGCTCCAACCTGCACCTATTACACCCGCACCAATCACAGAGACTTTACGTATTTGTCTCATACCTTTTAAAAAGTTTAGAGAGTATAAGTATTTTTTGTCCGAGAACTTTACAACCATACGGTTGCTTTTATTTATGCTATGAGTAATTGACTAATGCAATGGACTTAGTAAACCAAATTAAGGATTACGTAGAAAAGATAACCCCCAAGCTACAAGAGAGGTTCGATAGTAGGGAAAAGCTTCTTCTACTTTCAAGAGAAGTAATAAGATATGCAGGAGAGACAATATCGTTATCTCATAAAATGAAAAAGGAGGAAGCGACTAAGAGATACGAAATGACACTACAAAAGTTAAAGGAGCTAAAGGAAGTAGTATATAACTACCCTGAACTACTTTATGGGGATGTAGGAACTGCTTTCCAAGAAGTAGCTGAAGCTAGCGTAGTTTACTCCATTTATTTCGACCAGAGAGTACCTACGGGAGAGGAGCTCGGTATTCCAGATATATACTACATCCTCGGAATAGCTGATGCTATAGGGGAACTGAGAAGAAGAGTTTTAGAATTGCTAAGGAAAAGAGAGGTTGAAAAAGCTGAGCAAACTTACACTATAATGGAGGAGCTATACGAAATACTTTGGGAGCTTGAATATCCTAAAGCTCTTGTTCCTAATCTAAGGCAGAAAATAGACTCCCTTAGAAGACTTTTAGAGGAGACTAATCATGATTTATTTCTAGCTCACTTAGAATAGGTTTCTTTTATGTAGTCCACTAATTTTTCAGCTACATTAATGTTAGTTGCCACCATAAACCCTTTAAATTCTGGTACGTCGTTTAACTCGTTTACTACGTATCCCTTTGTTGGATGTTCTAGAATATCTATAGACACAAACTCTCCTCCTACTACCCCAACTGCCTTTAATACAGTTTCTTCCAATTTACTATCCACGTCGATTTTAGAAGGATAACCGCCTAAGGCTATATTTGCCCTCCATTCATTGGGAGGTATGTTTCTGGCATAACAACCTAATAAGGTTTTGCCCATCACTATACATCTTATATCTCTCCCTTTGTATTGTATATACTCTTGAACAATGTGAACCTTTAATGCCGAATTACCCATAAGTTCTCTATGTTCTACAATAGTCTTTCCCTCGAAGTTATCTCTTACTAGAGAAACAAGTCTTCCCCAGCTACCTATTGGAGGTTTGTCTATTAGAGGGAAACCTTTTTGCTCATAAGCTTTCAGAGCAGCATCTGGAGACATTGCAATTATGGAGTCTGGTATAGGTATTCCATGTTTGTATAACCTTGAGTATGTTAATATCTTGTCTCCACAGATATTGATGGCATCAACGGAATTTATTGTATGCACACCAGCTGCTTCTAATACCGCAGATGCATATAACGCTCTGTACATACTAACAGGCCTTATTATTGCAACATCATATCTTCCTAATCCCTTATTGAATGGTATAGGTTCTTGGCCTACGTTTATTATATCGTAGGGAACTTGTTTTTCATCTAGTGCTTTTGCTATTAACTTCTCTTCTTGTCTTATTATATCCACTATTAACGCCGCTCTCATATCCCAGCACCATACTCCTTTACTTCATTAAATGTTAACTTATCTTGTATAGAAAAAGACCTAGTTACCTCATTCCCTAATCTACCGTTTAAAATTAAAGGTATATTATAATCGACGGCAATACGCCTCACCTCATAATCTAACTTCTTAAGATATCCATCAGTTACCACAATATCAACTTTTCTATCCTTAATGAGGGAAATTGCTTCCTTAACATCGACACTTTCGATACCTTCTATCTCAGCTCCTTGTATCGTATAAGTAGTTAAACCAAACTCACTTAGATTCTTGGCTGAAAGTGCTAAATACTCCTTGTTAGTCCTTCCATAAACCAGTGCAACTGAACCTCTTGAAGGAATTCTGTTAGGAGCTACGGCTAACCAACTCTTAAGCAATGCATCATAAAAATCTACGCCTAAAGCCGCTGCCTCTCCAGTACTCTTCATTTCGGGCCCTAAATATGGATATGCACCTTTCAATTGTGCCCATGAGAACTGAGCAGACTTTACTCCCCATACTTTGGGCTTTAGTTCCTTAAATCCATCGAAATCAAATCCCTTCAGAATACCCTCTAGGGCTAACGATATTATATTATTTCCTACTACCTTACTACTGAAGGGCATCGACCTACTAGCTCTTAGGTTAAGTTCAATAATATAGGGTTCTCCGTCTTTTACTACAAATTGTACATTAAACGGACCCTTAATCTCCAACTCTCTCATAATGTCATAAACACTGTTCTTCATTTTTTCAACTGTAACTTCACTTAACTTCCTATACGGTATAGACATAGTCGCATCTCCGCTGTGGACTCCTGCCTCTTCTACATGTTCCATTACTATTCCGTAAACGGCCTTGCCATCAGATGCACCATCTATCTCTGCTTCTATAGCGTTTTCTATGTACTTTGATACAACTACTGGATGTTCTGAGGATAGCTCTGTAGCCTTCCTTAAATAAACCATTAACTCGTCATCATCATAAACTATCTTCATTGCCGAACCACTGAGTACGTAGCTAGGTCTTACTAAGACTGGGTAGCCAACACGAGATACGAATTGTTTTACTTCCCCGAGTGATTTAGCAGAAACCCATTCAGGTTGTTTAATGCCGAGCTTATCTAAGAGCTTAGAGAACTTTTCCCTATCTTCTGCATTATCAACACTTTTTCCGGAAGTTCCCAATAATCTAATACCTTCATCTTCTAGCTTTTTAGAGATACTGTTACCTATCTGTCCACCCGTAAAAGTAGCTACATATGTAAACCTCTCTTTCTTTACAATATCTAATACCCTCTCTACGTTAATCTCGTCAAAGTACAATTTCCTAGTTATATCCCAGTCAGTGGATACTGTTTCAGGATTATAGTTAAGAATTGATACCTCATCAAAGTAATCCTTTGCCGCGTCAAGGAGCGAAACCACGCTCCAGTCAAATTCCACTGATACACCTATTCTAAAGCCACCTGCACCTATGATCAGGAGCTTTGAACCAGTCTCGGAAAACTCTATATCATCTTCTGTCCCGTTATAAGTTAAGTAAAGATAGTTAGTAACTGCAGGCCATTCACCTGCCAAAGTATCTATTTGTTTGACTTTCGGTTCAATTCCTAGTTTCTGTCTCACAGCTCTGATTTCCCTTTCGCTTATGTTCAAAGCCTTTGCTAACTGGTAATCGCTAAATCCGAGCTTCTTAGCCTTTAGTAACGTGTTTTTGTCGAGCTGTTTAGTCTTCTTCAACTCCTCATAGAACTCCACTACATTCTTAATCTTATTGAGAAAGAATTTCCCTATTCCAGTAGCTTCGTATACTTCATCTATAGTAGCCCCCTCTTTAAAAGCCTTCGCTGCATATAAGAACCAGTATGGTCTTCTATTCTTTAAGTTCTCTAAAGCTTCAGTCTTCTTCATTCTTGACTCATAAATTTTACCGCCCACAAGACCCGGTTCACCTATATCTAACATTCTTATGGCCTTCTGTAAAGTTTCCTCAAACGACCTCCCTATGCTCATTACTTCTCCTACACTTTTCATCTCTGACGCCAGAGATTGTTCCACATTCTCAAACTTATCCAAATCCCATCTGGGTATCTTTATTACTAGGTAATCCAAACTGGGCTCAAAACAAGCACAAGTAGACCCGGATACTTTGTTAAGAACCTCGTATAAGTCGTATCCCAATGCTAATTTAGCTGAGACATAAGCTAACGGGTATCCGGTAGCTTTACTTGCTAAGGCACTCGACCTTGACATTCTTGGATTTGTTTCAATTACATAATAATTGTAACCTTTAGGATCAAGGGCGAACTGTACGTTACACTCTCCTACTAGATCTATTGACTTAGCTACGTCTATTGCCATGCTCCTCATATCTTGAAACTCTTTGTTGTCTAACGTCTGACAAGGGGCAATTACCATAGACTCTCCAGTATGAATACCCATTGGATCAAGGTTCTCTATACAAGCAATTACGGCTGAGTTACCGTGTTTATCCCTCATGACCTCGTATTCTAGCTCTATCCAGTGGTGGAGGTATTTCTCGATTAAGACTTCGTGAATGTAACTTTGACTTAACGCTCTACCTATATCTCTCTTTAAATCCTCTTCATTCCATGCTACTGTTGAACCTCTACCTCCTAAATTGAAGCTAACTCTTACCATTACTGGATAACCTATTTGTCTAGCCTTTTCAAGTGCCTCTTCTTCACTTCTAGCTGAAAAACTTGGAGGAACCGGTAGCCCTACTTTTATCATTGTTTCCCTGAACTTTTCTCTGCTCAGAGCCCTCTCTATTCCTTCAATGGGAGTTCCAAGTACTTTAACACCGTATTTATGAAGAACTCCTTTCCTATAGAGGTCTACGCCAACGTTGAGAGCAGTCTGCCCTCCAAAGCCTATCAATATACCGTCAGGCCTTTCCTTCTCAATTACCTTTTCTACAGCCCACCACGTCACCGGTAACAAGTAAAGCTTGTCTGCAAACTTATAGCTCGTTTGGACTGTTGCCACGTTGGAATTTACTAGGATTGTAGTTATTCCTTCCTCTTTCAATGCCTTTAACGCCTGACTACCCGAGTAGTCAAACTCTGCCGCTTCCGCTATTTTAATAGGACCTGAACCTACTACCAGAACTTTCTTTAGTGACTCATGCATTTTTAACCACCATCTTCTTGAATTTATCAAATACCCACGTTACATCCCAAGGTCCTGGCCTAGCTTCGGGGTGGAATTGGGTAGTGATTATGGGTAATTTCTCGTGAATCCAACCTTCAACTGTGCCGTCATCTGGGTTATAGAACCAGAGTTTTGTATTGGGAGGTAAGTCCTCTTTTGACAAGATTCCATATCCGTGATTGTGGGTTGTAATATAACATCTATTTGACGTAGTATCAATAACAGGCTTGTTCACTGCCCTATGACCGAACTTCATTTTCTTAACTTTTCCGCCTAGGGCTATAGTGGCTATCTGATGACCAAGACATATACCTAATATAGGAAGTTTATATTCTGTTACTTCTTTAAAATTTTGGGCTAGGTCTTTAAGTAAATTCGGATTACCTGGCCCATTCCCGAACACTATTCCCTTAGGGTCAAAGTCCATTATTTTATTAATGGAATAATTACAAGGAACTCTTACAATGGTAAACCCTCTCTGATATAGTTGGTACAATATGCCATGTTTTATGCCGCAATCAACTACCACTATAGTATCTTCCGAATTCCCTTGGTGTATAATAGGGGCTTTAGGTGAAGTATATTGTGTGAAGTCTATTTCATCGTACTTTTTCTCAAGGTACTTTTTAACGTTGACATCATCAAAGTCAATCCCAGAAGCTAATACCCCCATCATTACACCAAACGTCCTCACTTTTTTCACTAAAGCTCTAGTATCAACATCTTGTAATCCTGGTACTCCTTCTTTTTTTAGCCACGAATCTAAGGTCATAGCTGAGTTCCATTTGAAAGGTTCCGTATGCTCCGCAACTACCACTCCTTCTACCTGAATTACCTCAGACTCAAAATTAGTCAAAATACCATTTACGGTTCGTATCTCTGGAATTCCGTAATTTCCTATTAACGGATGGGTAAAGACTAGGATTTGCCCTCTGTAGGAAGGATCTGTGAGACTGTCTGGATAACCATTCATAGCTGTAGTGAAAACTATTTCTCCAGCTCTGATTCCCTTAGCACCGAATCCCTTCCCTTTAATTAATGTTCCATCCTCTAGGTATAGAAAACCTATTTCTTCATTGTAAAATGTCATCCTCTATCACCTTTAATTCCGAAATTTTATCTATAAATTGTGATTTATATTCTCTAAAATTTTTCCATTTTAGCTCTATGTTCTCTTTTTTCAACTCTATCTCTGTTTTTATTAATTCTGGATTCGGAGAACCTATTACAGCCTTTTTTTCTATAGAACTTTTAAATGAAATTTCGGACTTAAAAGTGCCCGCTCTAATCTTGTTAGCAACCTCCATATAAGCTTTTCTGTAAGGTATTCCAGTAAGAGCTAAGTCCTCCGCTACATCTGTCGCCGTAATACTTTTATCGTCAAATCTCCCTGTAACTTCCATTTTTTCTAAGACGTCTTTAATGACGTAGATACTCGGAATCACGTGCTTTACGCACTCCCAATAGTGTCTGTTAAGTTCTTGTAAGTCCAAATTGTATCCTGAAGGCAAGGCTTTATATATTGTAACAAGTGAGGATAGATGTCCGAAACATTCCCCAGCCTTAGTCCTCAGAATTTCCATGGTTACTGCGTTCCTCTTCTGGGGCATTAGGCTACTGGTGCTCACATGAGAATCTGGTAATTTTATTATTCCAACAAAGGAGGAGGAGAGTAATATTAAGTCCTCTGCGATTCTGCTAAATATCAACATTAAAAGAGTCAAAGACGAGATTGTAGAGATTAAATCAAGCCTCGAGGCGGTAGCTGAGATAGTGTTATAAACTAGACCTTCAAAACCTAGCATTTCAGCCTCTCTTTTTCTATTGAGTTTCACATTAGTACCAACTATTGCACCACTTCCTAAGGGACTTCTGTTAACAAGTCTTAACGAGGTAAAAAGTTGATCCCAAACAGAGTCCAACTCCTCATCTACGTAAAGCAAATAGTGGGCCAGAGAAGTGGGTTGAGCCGGTTGAAAGTGGGTGTAAACTGGGATAATTACCTCAGTAGTTTTCTCAGCTCTTTCTAAAATAGAGATACGAAGTGAGTACAACACCTCAAAAACGTTCACCAAGTAGTCCCTCATTTTAAGCCTTAATGCCGTGGATACGTGATCGTTTCTGCTTCTTCCTAAGCCAACCCAACCCCCTTCCTCACCTACTAATTTAATTATATAGTCTTCCATTGCTTCGTGAATATCCTCATAATTTCCAGTGTACTCCCTAAAGGAGTTTATTGCTTGAAGGATTTTCTTTGCCGTGTCCTTTTTAATATATCCAGAAAGGTAAAGCTCAATTACATGAGCCTTCATTACCGTCTTTACTTCTTCTATTATCTCTCTGTCACTCTCGTTAGAGGAGGTATAAGAAGCAACGAAGTCCTTATCCGTCCCCCACTTTCTATATAACACGTTAATCACTCCTTACTTCTCTCGTGAGAAGTGAATGCATACCGAATATCTCAATGAAACCTCTTGCCATCTCATCCGTGGGGTACCATCCTTTATTATAACTTGCTACCTTCTCCGAGAACGGCGAATATTTAGGCTTCCTTCCGAGTATCCTCATTCCATTACCGTCAATCTCTACTTGGACTTCACCCGTAATCCACTTGTTTAAGTTATCTCCAGCTAACTCTAGGGTTTCCCTCAGAGGCTCGTACCAGAGACCTTGATATACCAAGTCCGACCATTGAGAGTCGATTACCTTCTTAAATCTCAGCTCTAGGGGGGAGTATGTTGACTTCTCCAAGTCTTTATGTGAGTATATTAACACTAATGCAGCTGGAGCTTCGTAAACTTCTCTAGACTTAAAGCCTACAACCCTATTCTCGAGGTGTTCAATCCTCCCGAAGCCTCTTGAACCTGCTAGTTCGTTAAGTATCTGAACTAATTTTACGAAATCCATTTTCTCGTTATTAACTGATACCGGTATACCTTTATCGAACTCGATAACGAGTTTCAGCTTTTCGTTAGTTTTTCTTTTCGTCCATTCAAAAGCATCTTCAGGTACTTCTATGGATGGGTCTGAAATTATATCTCCTTCTATACTTCTCCCCCACAAGTTTTCATCAATACTGTATTTACTACTCTCTGATTTAACCGGAATTCCCTTCTCTTTAGCGTACTGTAATTCAGTCTCCCTAGTCATTTTCCATATCCTTGCAGGAGCAATAACCTTGGCTTCTGGATAAAGGGCTTTAACTGCTAAATCAAACCTAACCTGATCGTTGCCCTTTGAAGTGGAACCGTGAGCTACAGCGTCTGCTCCTTCTTTTTTAGCTATCTCAACAACCTTTTGAGCGATGAGCGGTCTGGCTAATGCTGTCGCTAAGGGGTAAACGTCCTCATAAAGTCCGTTCATCTTTACGGCGTAAGAAAGAAACTTATCAGCAAACTCCTTTTTCGCGTCAATTGTATAGTGCTTCTCTGCTCCAGCTATATATGCCCTTTTTTCTATATCTTCAAAATTATCTTTTTGCCCTACATCTACTGTGACTGTTATAACGGTGGCGTTGAAGGTTTCCTTTAACCATTTTATGGCAACTGTTGTGTCAAGACCTCCTGAGTATGCAAGGACTATTTTCATTTCCGTGTTTACAAAGAAAATTTAATATTTAAGATATGGTCATCATCAGAAAAACGAATTCTCTAGGTAGGGAATGTTGAAGGAGTCCTTTAGCCCTTCTTTTTGTGTACATAATAATCAAGTGCTTGCCTAAGAAAATCAGTTCTACTTTCTAATCCCAGCTCTTCAGTGTACTTATCAATCTTTGAAACTATTTCCTCTCTAAGTCTAACACTTACAACTTTCTTCATGATCTCCTATAAAAAATGGTCATACCATCTTATAAGAGTAGTGACTAAAAAACATGACATAAAAAGCGATTAATCAGAGTAAAAAGTTTTAACTTACTGAAGTAAGTATTACGGCGTTCTTTGCTTTCTTGTATTCCTCTAGCCTCTCTGTCATAGTTTTAATGGTAGCTGTAAGTATATCTTTATGATATTTTCTAACATGTTCCTCAGCGTCTTCCTTAGGAACTGAGATGTCACATATAGTACACGTATAAAGTTCATCCTCTCCCTTCTTAATTATCGGTTTAATATCCTTTGAGATTTCCTTAATAATCGGAATAATCTTTTTAGCCCTTGCTTCACTACCACTCTTTTCAATAATCCTCTGAGCGTAACCCCTAAGCTGATGTTTTGATATCTGATATTCATAGGCAACTGACGCTGGACCTTCCCCCTTCACTAGGTATTTCTCTAGAGCATCTATTATGTATTCACTACCTCCTAGTATTTTTAATGCTATATAATTAATTAGAGATTTTGTATCCATCTGTTTCATATATAGTCACTAGACACCTTTATTATCGCCAGAGTTTAAAAGGACTACTGTTGCTTTTCATAGATTTAGAACTTGACCCCTATAAGTAGTTATTTTAATACCTTCTCCTTCTTCTACTTTTCCCAATTCCATTACTTTCTCTTTCCCTTCTAAAGTCTTTATTATTTCCTCTACATTTTCCTTAGATACAAATAGAACCATACCGATTCCCATATTGAATACTTTATGCATCTCTTCATGTGAAACTCCACCATTTTCTATAACTTTAAACACTTCAGGTGGATCTGGAAGTCGGATAGAAATGCGGTAATTTGTTATCCTCCTAAGTTTAGTGAAGGAACCACCAGTGATATGGGCAGCAGCTTTAATTTTGTCTAAGATAGACAAAACAGAGTTTGAGTAAATCTTTGTAGGTTTTAATAGCTCATCAGCCCATTTTTCTAAACTAATTTTACCTTCGTCTATAAGTTTTCTCACTAAGGAGTAACCGTTAGAATGAATTCCGTTACTTGCAAGACCCAAAATTACGTCACCGGGCTTGACATCCTGACCGGTCTTGAGTTTATCTGCAACCCCCACCACAGAGCAAGACAAATCATAGCCAGTTATAACCCCAGGCATAATAGCAGTCTCACCGCCAACAATAATAGCTTGTGACTCCTCAGCTCCATGTTTTAGGCCTCTCAAAACCTTCTCCACTACATCGTCCATAGGTTTCTCTAGCGCTAGGTAATCAACCAAAGCGATTGGCTTAGCCCCTACACAAGCAATATCATTAACGTTCATTGCCACGCAATCTATACCAGTGGGTTCAATAATTCCGGTCTTTAAGGCTAACAGTGTCTTAGTACCTACTCCGTCAACATGCATTACAATATACTTATCTCCTAATTTAATAGCTCCAGCGTAATGTCCTATTTTTATGGGAAGATCAGAAGAAGAGAGGTAAGAGGAAATAAAAGAATGATAACTTCGTAACTTGTTCAAATCCACACCAGATTTAGAGTATTCGCTCACCAAAGACCACCGTTAGGAGACCAATCCGCAGATATTCCCAGCATACCGTTCTTTTCCCTCGATTTGTAAGTATACCTCACTATCTCAGCCTTCTCCACTTGAACTTCTAAAGTATTCCCTATGTCGTGCCTATAAATCAGCTTCGTATCGGAACTAACTAGAGAGAAGCACTGATCTAATTTATTACTTGCATTAATAAAATCATCTATAACAACTATCTCTATCGCTCTTGAACCCTTGGTCACTAGGGACATTCCCTCTAAAGCTACAGAACCAAAGTAAACATTACAGCCCAATTCTCTCATCTTAGGTAGATCTAAGGAGATCTTGTGGCCCGAAGCCATTTTCTTGTCTAAAGGATAGCCTAAGGGAGCTACAGCCCTAACTATTGAAGGCTTCTCTTCAACCTCTAGCTTTGCTTTGCTCAAGTGCCTTGTAGCAGTTAACTCGAGGATCTCAGCGAAATCAGATCTAATTCTAGGGATTATTGCTGAAGCCTCTGGGTCTCCTAATCTCGAATAATACTCAATTATAGTTGGTCCCCACAAACCTGTCAACATCATCTGACCAGATAATACGCCTATATAATCCATTCCGGTTTCCTTCCTTATGGCTTCTGCAGTTAGCTTTACTATCTCTAAAGATTTCTCGTACTCTTCCTCGTTTATGAATGGTAATAGGTGGTCTGGGCCTGATATAGATCCCATTCCACCCGTCTCTGGACCTATTCCGTCTTCGTATGCGTTCTTATAATCCTGAGCTAGAGGCAGAGGCAAGTATGAGTATCCATCGGTTAATACGTGGAGGGTGTACTCAGGTCCGTCAACTTTCTCTTCAATGATTAGTTTAACCTCATCCTTTACTAAACCAGCTATATTATTCACACCTTTGCTCAAGGCATTTCTCTTTTCCTCGCTCAGATAAGCTTGAAGATCCGCAACGACCTTCACTCCTTTTCCCCCTACTTGCTCCGACGGTTTTATTGCTATCGAGCCTCCAAATTCTAAGATAAACTTAGACGCTTCAGCGAGGTTATTAAACGCCTTAAACCTAAGCCTACCTGGGATATTATATTTCCACATCAACTGCCTCATCCATACTTTAGATTTCTCTATCATTGCACCTTCTTTATTAGGACCAACTACTGGGATCCCTTCCTCTCTAAAAGCGTTTGCCACACCTTCAAAGAGAGGGTCTTCTGGACCTATAACTCCAAAGTCCGGGTTGACTTCCTTTATTACTCTCCTAACATTCTCAATGGATAGAATATTCCCAATATAATACTTACCTCCGGTTTTGTCTACAACTTCTTTTATACCCGGGTTTACATAACTGGACATTGCATATACTCTATAACCTCTATTAGATTTGCCCAATGCTTCGGCTAATGCGTTCTCCCTAGCTCCGTCCCCTATTAGTAGTACTTTCATGATTTTCACACCTCCTTTGGATAAGACTTAGTCATACACCCTACACATAAGGACTTATGACCGATGACCTTATACAAGCCTTCTAAGCTCAACCAGTAAATGGAGTCAGCTCCTATCACTTTTGATATTTCCTCATCTGATAGGTTAGCGGCGATCAAGTCTTTTTCTTCGGGAACTTCCATTCCGTAAGGACAGTAAGAAATTAACTTAGGGCTACCGATCAGCACGTGAACTTCTTTAGCACCCAAAGATCTCAAGCTAAAGATAGTGTTCTTTAGTGTTCTTCCAGTCACCATTGAATCGTCAACAAGGATTACTCTCTTCCCCTTTATAGAAGCCTTTATTGGATTAAGCTTTAACTGAACTCCAATTACTTTAAGGAAGTCGTCTGAGGCAAGCATAGTCCTTATAGGGCTACCGGTCCTCGTAAAGCCGAGAGTGAAAGGAATTCCAGTCTTTCTAGAATAACCTATTGCATAAGGAATTGCAGTGTCTGGAACTCCTATTACTACATCAGCATCTATCCTTTTTTCCTCGGCTAATTGCTCTCCTATTTTAACTCTAACGTCGTATATATCTAACCCAAATACGTGGCTATCTATCCTGCTCTGGTATATTATGTCAATCGAACAATACCTAGGTTTAGGATCTTTTATTCTAGAATATGATACATTATAAGTGTCTATGTAAACCATTTCGCCTGGCTGGATCTCTCTTTTGAACTCTCCTCCTATCACGGAAATTCCAGAGGTCTCTGAAGATAGTATTGCCAAATCGAAACCAAAACCCCCTATTTCCAAGGGTTTCACACCACTCTCGTCTCTGTAACCAATCATCCTGCCATCCTTAGTAAGAAATATCATTGAAAAAACTCCTTTACTTTCTTGTAACCCCTTCTCCGGGTCTTTGTAAACGCTTTTTAACAAACCCTCTACATCTTTCACAATGCCGTCTATGACAGCAACACCGTAATCTGTCGCTAAGGGATATCCTTGTTTAGTCCCATTATAAGCTACTCCGGCCCACCCTTCTAGACCTTTAACATCTAGATCCTCCGGAGCCACGTTACTGGTAATGGTTGAAAAGCCATTGTCGTTAAGAGTCGATATACCGCTATAGGAATAACCCCTATGCTGAAGCCCTATTGAACCGTAGTATAGGAACTTACTTACATTCCATATTTTATCAAATGCATATATACCTAATATACCTCCCATTTTTTCACCTCTTAAACACGGATTCCAGTTGGGACATATCGTACGAGAATTTAAGGGGATATACCCCAGAAAAACATGCATGACATAAGTCTTTTCTACCTATCGCACTTATCATCTCCTCAATAGTGAGGTACTCTACACTATCTGCACCTATTTCACTTGCTATTTCTTTTTCCGTCTTGCCATAAGCTATTAGCTCACGTGATGTTGGAAAATCGATCCCCATATAGCAAGGATAACGTATTTTAGGGGAGCCGACTCTTACGTGAACTTGCCTAGCCCCGTTATCCCTCATCAATTTAACGATACGCTTCATCGTATTCCCTCTCACAATCGAGTCATCGATTAACACAATCCTTTTGCCTTGAATGGCGTCCTTGACTACCCCAAACTTATCCTCAAGAACGCTTTCCCTCTTATCTTGTGTAGGCATTATGAAAGACCTCTTAGCGATCATACTCCTTACTAACGCCAACTCTAAAGGAATCTTAGACTTTCTTGAATACCCTACGGCTATTGGGATAGAGGATTCCGGTACTGGGACAACTATGTCAGCATCCACGTAGTGTTTCTCGGCAAGGATTTCACCAAGCCTGACTCTTGCTGAGTAAACGGAAACTCCGTCAATCACAGAGTCAGATCTGGCAAAGTAAATGTACTCAAAGGAGCAGAAAGATACCGGGCTAGAAGCTATGATTTCGCTTTCGATATTCCCGTTCTTATCAACATAAATCATCTCTCCTGGTTTAACATCTCTTATTATACTCCCTCCTAATTGTCTGATGGCAGAGTCCTCAGAGGCAATCACATAATTTTCTCCTATCTTACCTAAGACTAGAGGCCTAAAGCCCTTGGGGTCTCTGAAGCCTATTAACTCCCCGTCTGAAGTTAATATAACAATGGAGTAAGCACCATCGGCAATGTCTGCAAGTTTCCTTATCCCTGCCTTAATATCTTCACTCTCACTTAGTACCTTAAGGATGAATTCCGTATCTGTATTAGTGCCAAACTTGTAATAATTAGGAATAGTACCGTTAAATGCTAAGGATATTTTTCCGTTACTGAGAGGTTGTGCCTCGTCTATAGTCCCCTTTCCGGTGGTAGAATACCTTACATGACCTATGGACAAGTTAGAGGATTTAAGAAATATGGGATCTATTGCATCCTCAACTAAACCCATGCCTTTTAAGGTCTTAATGCCTCCGTCAATATAGGAAATCCCGGCTGATTCCTGACCCCTATGTTGTAATAACTTGAGCACTTCGTATGCAATAAACGTAGCCTTGTTATCCTTACTCCACACTCCAACTATTCCGCAATGCTCCTTAATCATTCTCAATCACCTTATAGAGGTAATTATAATAATTTTCAATCTCCCGCGATAGATCTAAGGACTTTCCGTCTATCTTAAGTATACCAGAATCGGAATTGACTTTACCGATTACTGACGCCATAACCCCCTTCTTATTCCTGATGAACCATTCAGGGTCATCAGTTAACACCACGAATCTACCACTAGATTCAGAGAAGAGTTTTACAAGCAAATCGTCTCCTGCATCAGTCTTTATCTGACTGGTTTGAACCTCTAACCCACAGTTCTTCACAAGGATAGGAAATAAGGCTGTTACTAACCCTCCTCTACCCACATCTTTCGAGAACTTAACTTTACCCTCGTTTATCCCTTGGATGATCAACTCACTTGCTAATAGATCCTCGTTTAGCCTTACCTTAGGAACATCACCAAAACTACCGTAAAGTTTAGTCAAGAAGGTACCGCGTAATTCGTTTCTCGTTAATCCCAACATCACGACACTTAAACCATTCTCTACTGAGGGTCTAAGGAATTTGTTTTCAACTAGCCCAGCCATTACAATGAGTGGTGTAGGCTTTATCGGTTTACCCTCTTTGTTTTCATTGTGGAAAGAAACTTTACCGCCGACTACTGGTGTATTAAAGAACTTAGCAGCCTCTGCAATACCTCTTAAAGCTTCTACGAATGTGTAGTAAACCTCCGGCTTTCTGGGGTCACCGAATTGAAGGTGATCTACAATACCTATCCCTTTAGCACCTACTGTGGCTAAGTTCCTATAAGCTTCTGCTACTATGTATTTACCGCACTCATAAGCATCCTCTTCACATAAATCTGGATTCGCGTCTCCCTTCACAGCCAACAATTTCTGGTTCGGTAAGACTATTACTGACGCATCAGCTTCCCCAGGCTTTATTACTGTCGAGGTACCTACTTCGTAGTCGAACTGGGAGTAAGCCCATTCCTTACTTACGAAATCGGGATGAATCAGCGTCTTTCTTATAGCTTCTTCTATGTTAATTTCTGGTCTCTCCTTAACTTGTTTTATAGGTCTCTTTACATCCCACATGAAAAGAGGTGGGGAAAGAAGTAAATCAGAAGGCAACCTTACGACGTCTTTACCCTTATACCGAAACCTAACTATACTGTCTTCTGTAAAGTAGCCTATTTCTGCGCATGGATATTCATAATACTCAAACTCTTTACATACCTCCTTTACCTTTTCTTCCTTGACCGCAAACAGCATTCTTTCCTGAGTCTCAGATATGAGAATTTCTTCAGGAGTTAAATCAGAAACTCTTAACGGGACTTTGTCAAGATCTACTACGGCACCGAGTCCGTTAGCCATTTCAGTGACCCCGACCACCAGCCCTCCACCTCCTAAATCCTTAATGGCGTCAACCTTATCTGCTACAGCCAGAGTAACGTCTAGTACTATCTTGCCCGCAAAGGGGTCAGCAATTTGAACAGCACCTATCTCGTTCTCTCCGCTCAACTTCCTAGACGCAAAAGATGCTCCTCCTAAACCGTCCAGGCCAGTAAGACCGACTATAACAATCCTGAGCCCAGGTTGTTTTACTATACTGGGAACTATTCTGTCCTTTCTTACGATACCTATACCTGCAACATCTACTAGCGGGTTATCGTCATAAGTTTCGTCAAAAGATAATTCACCACCTACTACTGGAACTCCAATACTATTACCGTAAAATCCTATACCCTTAATAATGTTCTTCAGGAGCCATCTGTTCTTGTCTTTATTTAGGTTACCGACTCTAATCATATCCAATAAGGCTATAGGAACAGCACCCTTACTTATAATATCCCTAATAATGCCCCCTACTCCGGTAGCAGCACCATTAAAGGGGTCAATTGCTGAAGGGTGATTGTGACTCTCCAGTTTTAATACGATTGCCCAGCCATCACCTACATCCAATGCTCCAGCGTCTTGCCAGTCCTCTATTCCCATCACTACTCTCTCCCCAGTACTCGGAAAGCTCCTCAGATAAACCTTAGACGACTTGTAAGAGCAATGCTCAGACCACAATGCGTCTATTGTAGCCCATTCAGCTTCAGTAGGTTCCCTGCCCAACTTTTTCCTCACTAATTCCATCTCGTAAGCTGAAAGACTCAACCTCACCATTTTCTCAACCCCCTAAACAATAATAACCCGTCCGTAGCACCATCAGGGGAAGTTAACTTGAAAGAAGCCCTCTCAGGATGGGGCATCATCCCGATTACATTTCCTTCCTCATTAGCTACTGAGGCTATATTAAAAAGAGAACCGTTAGGATTGTACTTCTCGTCTACGGTACCGTCTTGACTTGTATAATAGAGTACTGCAAGTCTTTTAGCCCTTTCCGGGTCGGTGTGATAGTACCTTCCCTCAGCATGGGCTATGGGCATTTTAATGATATCTTTCTCTAAACCTTTAGTCAGGACAGTATCTTTCCTTCCTACCTTCAAATAAACCCATTTGCTAATGAACCTCAAATTCAGGTTAGGCAACAAAGCACCTTCAAGTAATCCACTTTCTACCAAAATTTGGAAGCCATTACAAATTCCTATGACGACTTTTCCCTCATCGGCCATTTGCTTGACTTTTTTCATTGTCTCCGTGCTAGCCGCTATACTACCCGCCCTAAGATAATCACCGAAGCTAAATCCTCCTGGTAGAACTACAGCCTTATATTTATCGGGATCGAAATCCTTAAATTTCACTATTTCTGCATCAACTGAAGCCTCGAGAAGTGCTTTATAAACATCAACTTCACAAGTAGTCCCGGGGAATTTAATAATCGCCGTCTTCGTCCCTATTCACCCTTACAATTATCTTGTGGACTATAGGATTGTACAATCTACCTTCCTCTGCAATTCTCTTTACCGTCTTTTCAGCATCTTCTGGAGTGGAAGATTCAACGTTGAAAAGAATGTATTTACCAGCTCTAGTACTATTTACGTTTTTACTGATCTTTTCTACGACATATTTCTGTATTGTTTCTCCTTCCGGATCTCTTATCCCATCCTTATTAAGTATTATTAGCTCAACCTTGTAGATCACTCATTTCCACCTCTTCACGACGTTATTCTCTTGAAGAACTCCTCGTAACTCCTCTTTACGGTCTCCAGATCGGCTCCTTTCCTATATAGATCCTTATCGAGAATTCTTAGAGTGTCTTTTTCCCTGATTCTCATAGAGTCTAATGTAATTTCGTCTCCTATAATGAGCTTGTCACCAAGCCTTCCGAATTCCAGTTTAAAGTCGTAAAGTAGTAGCCCCTTTTCGAGGAAGAAATTATACAGCACGTTATTTACTTGCTTCATTACTTCCTCTACTTGTTCAGCCTCCTTTCTCGTAAACAGCTTAAAGTATTCCATGTGAGAGTAGTTAAGTAAAGGATCGTGCCTTTCATCGTCTTTTAGGAAGAACTCCACTATTGGAGGATTGAACTTTTCGCCCTCTTTTATTGGAAGCCTTTTCACAATACTTCCGGTAGCTATATTCCTCAAGACGACTTCTACTGGAACCATGCTTAACTTTTTCACTATCATAGTCCTTTCATCATACATTCCTACATAGTGGGTCTCTATCCCCTTAGACTCTAGAATTCTGAAGAGGAAAGCTGATGTCTGAGCGTTTAATACTCCTTTTCCCGGCATTTCATCCTTTCTAGCTCCGTCTCCAGCCGTTATGGAGTCCTTGAAGTAAAGAAGGTAATGTTCTTTATCGTAATCATATACTATTTTCGTTTTACCTTCTGCGACCTTTGCAAAATCCATAATCGTGATTTACACGCGCGGTATAAAAAACTATTGTAAATGAAGGAAAAGCATTTACTTAACCAAGTAAAAGACAGTATTTTATTTTAAGCCTACAGCTAAATACTGGCCATGAGCGAGATAACTATCGACGATTTCGCAAAGTTAGACTTAAGAGTAGGGATTGTAAAAAGCGCTGAGCATATAGAGGGGACAAAGCTCCTGAAACTCATGATAGATTTGGGGACGGAAACTAGACAGATAATAAGTGGAATTGCAGAATTTTATAAACCAGAAGAATTAGTGGGGAAAAGAGTAATCTTAATTGCTAATTTAAAACCAAGAAAAATAAGGGGATTTGAAAGTCAGGGAATGATCCTAGCTGCCGGATGCAAAGAAGATGAGGAGAAAGGAATAAAACCGAGAATTATAACAGTAGATGGGGAAGTACCCGCAGGAACAAAAGTATGTTGAACCCCTTCGAGAAAATAAAAATACCTCCAGAAGTTGAGGACTTTATAAAGTCTTACCTAAACAAGATACCTTCTATTGGTGGGAATACTCCTAAAGATAGAGAATTAAGGAGAGTGAAATCGTTAGAGGATTCTTTATCGAGATACAGCGAATTTGTGAGCACGTTCCCAAAAGTAGATGAACTCCACCCTTTCTATCAAGAAATGGTGAGAATAGTAGCTGGAGACGTCGATAAACTTAAGATGTGTTTAAGCGCAATAAATAGAGCAGTAATTCTGTCTAGAAAGATAACGAGACAGTACATGGGATTAATAAGGAAGAGCCAAGATGAAGAAGCAAATAAGCTTATGAGACAGTGTGTAGGAAGGGTAAACTCGATTCTGAGGAAGAGAAGTGAATGTGTTAGCTGGACTATACAAGTGGCAAAATCATTGAGGAAACTCAAAGCAATAGATCCTTCATTACCTACAATTGTCATAGCTGGAGCCCCTAACGTGGGTAAGAGCACGTTAGTAGGGAAAATATCAAGTGCTAAACCGGAAGTCGCATCATATCCTTTTACTACTAAGGAAATACACGTAGGACATATAGACTTAGGGTTTTTTAAAGCCCAGGTTATAGATACACCAGGGATATTAGACAGACCTATGGCTAAAAGGAACAAGATCGAGTTACAAGCAATTAATGCGATCAAAAATCTGGATGGTATAATTCTTTTCATCTTCGATGTATCTAAAACCTCATTATACAGCGCGAAAGAACAGTTAGACTTGTACGAAGAGGTAAAAGGGTTAGGAAAGAGGGTAATACCCATACTGAATAAGATCGATGATAAAGACGAAAAATTATACAAAGAGATAAAAACTAAAGTCAATCCAGAATTCGAGATTAGTGCTGAAAAAGGGGAAGGCATAAATGAACTTTTAAATTATGTAATACCCTTAATGAAACATGAGATCGGAGATAAAGTACTGGATAACTGAGATTTTTCAGTCCATTCAGGGAGAAGGAGAAGTAATTGGTACCCCCTCAAACTTTATCAGGCTTGCTGGTTGTCACTTAAGATGTATATGGTGTGATACGAAGTACTCTTGGTTTAAATATGAAGGAAAGGAGATGACACTGGATGACATCTTGTCCCAGCTAAACAGAAATTTACCGTTAACTACAATAACGGGGGGAGAACCGCTTCTTCAGAACATTACACCTCTTGTTGCTGCGATTAAACTAGAGCTAAAGCAGAAAGTCTTGATTGAAACCAGCGGAACTATTAGACCACCGAAAAAACTTGTGGAACTCGTGGACATCTTCTCTGTATCACCTAAACTCAGTAACGCAGGTTACAAGTTTAACTATAATTTTATTTACGAGAAATGGCCGACCTATTACAAATTCGTGATAGTTAACCCAGAAAAAGACCTCAAGGAAGTAGCTGAATTCGTCAGGAGGAATAACATAAACCCCGAAAAAGTCATCCTACAACCCGACGGTAGGGTGAATAATTATGAGGAAGCCTTAAGGAGGCTGGTTGATGCCGTAATGGAGTTCGGTCTCCCTTTTAGAGTTCTCCCTCAGCTCCATAGACTCATTGGATATAGATGACTCAACACTTTCCTTTAATTTCCTAAGCTTATCCTTACCCTTACGTAAAACCTCTAGTGAAATAGATACTAACTCTTCCAGCTCTTTCTGGTCTAAAGAAGGTGAGAGGTAATGAACCATTTTTACTCCGGTTCTTAACTCGATCAGAACTCCTTTATTATTTGAGGTTAGAATACCACTGTGCTTGAAGCCAGCACCTCTAGCTATCTTCAATAACTCCCACGCTTCTTCCATATCTTTAGTATACACGTGTAGGATTGGACCTTGCACGATCAACCAGAGCCTTCTCACGTAACCCTTAGATATTGTGTCTTTTAAATCTTCCATACTGAAGGTAATATGATTCTTATAAACTACAGTGGAATCTTTTCTCTCCCACGGTAAATACGAGTCTACAATGGAAACCCTACCGCTACAGCTACTCTGTGTATATGCCTTTTGCCTTTTAAAGAACACCTCTAATACTTCGAATATGTCTGGGTCTAAATACCCGATCTCCTTGTCTCTTAGAATTCTTTCCCATGCTTTCTTTTTATAATCTTCCCAGTTTTCCACGACACTTTTTACTCTTAATGACCTAAAAAGTATTAATGAATAGGGTAGTTGAAAAATTTCTAAGGGCTGAGGAATCCGTCATTTTTCTCTCCACGGATGAAATCTCCTTAAACGACCTATACGACGATATCCCTATAGGAGTCAGAGTAGTTCTTATGAACAATAAGAATGGTAGAAAGAGAATAATGGATTTAGGCTTACTAAGCTTTATATTGAAGAATTGTGAAAACGGGAGATATTTTGTTGAGAGATATTTAGACCTTACTAGATCTTTAGACGACATTGAAGAGGAGTTTAAAGTCTTTACGGAGCTGGAGTACCTTGCTCTTTGTCCCGATGATAAAATAAAGATGTTGGATAAGGACTTACAAAGCGTTTTGCAAAAGCTTAAAACCTATCTTACTAGGAGAATTAAGAAAAATAATGAATTATGATGTAGTGGTAATCGGCGGAGGAATAGGAGGTTTAACTGCAGCAATAAGAAGTTCGGAATTAGGTAAAAAAGTCGCTATAATTGAAAAAGATGAACTCGGGGGAGAGTGTTTAAACAGAGCTTGTATTCCGTCAAAGACCCTAATAGATGCCTTAAAGCTGGTTAGTAAAACTGCAAAATCGAACTGGATTTCGGGAAAGGTAGAGATAGATTACGATAGACTTGGAGTATTCAAAAATGAAATAATAAAGAACGTCAAGAATTCTTTCACTTCAGTCCTCAAGAAGTATAACGTTGACGTCATAAAAGGACAAGCCAGTGTAAAAAGGGAAGGGGAGGTAGAGGTTAACGGAAAAGTGATAACCACAGATATGATGGTAATCGCGACTGGTTCAGAGCCTCTTTCTTTAGCAGACTTCCCACTGAACGGGAGGAACGTAGTAGATCCATGGACTGCAATGAACTTACCATCCTTACCTAATAATATAATTATAGTAGGTGGAGGAGTTGCTGGCGTGGAGCTAGCGACCTTGTTCAGGGCTATGAATAAGAACGTTACTATTATAGAGTTAATGCCAAGACTATTGCCCGTTCCAGGAATAGATATTGAAGTTGCAAATGAAGTAAAGAAAAGATTGGAAGAAAAAGGTGTTAAGATCTATCTTAACACCAAGTCAAAGATAGTAAAGAGTGACGATAAAGTTGTATTTACTGCACAAACGCCTTCATCTACAGAGGAAGTCAAGGGAGATTTAGCTGTTATTACTATAGGGAGGAAACCAGTAACTAACGGCATTGATCTAAAGGCTATAAAAGTAGACAGTGACCAAAGAGGCTACATTAAGGTAGACAATAAGGCGAGAACTAGTAATCCAAAAGTTTACGCTGTAGGTGATGTAGCTGGAGTACCCCTCTCCGCAACAAAGGCATGGAGACAAGGAATTATCGCTGGAGATAATATAGGTGGTAAAAATACAGAAATGCCCAAATATATTCCGTCTTCAATTTTCGCAGATCTCGAAATAGGAGTAGTTGGGCAAACTGCTGAAGAGTTGAAGAAGGCTGGAATAGATGCTCGAGAGATAAAAGTCCTTATGAGGGATATACCGAGAGCGTGGACACTTAATGAACCTGAGGGATTCCTGAAAGTTTACGTGGACTCTGAAGGAAAGATTCTGGGTGCTAATATGGTAGGTGAGGGGGCAACAGAAGTTATAAACACATTAGCTTTAGCTATGGAGTTATCCCTGAAGTTAAGTGATCTCTATAAAGTACAGTTCTCTCATCCTACTATTTCAGAAGTGATAACCGAGATCTCTCAACGCGGAATTTACGGAGAGATTTATTAATACTGTAAACCCTTTTCTAAACCATAGTGAGTGATAAAGAGATCAGGCAAATCAAAAAGCTTTTCAAATTTCTCTTTTTGACCTCCAGAGGGGGAAATACTAGGCTTAAAATTGTGAAATTACTTGAGAGCTCTCCAATGAATGCCAACCAGATAGCTAAGCAACTCTCTATAGATTATAAAACCGTAACTCATCATCTCGAGGTCTTAATGGATAATCAAATAGTATATAGAGAAGGAGACGGATATGGGGCATTATATAAGCTTACTTCTTTCTACCGCATGTATGCAAACGTTTTGAATGAGGTTCTTAAGGAGACTAAATCCTCTTAAATGTTTGGGCTCAAATGTGGTATTTGTGAGAAGGAAAAAGACACTACCAGAGTTACTTGCAGACGTTAAAATCGCAATTAATAAGATCGATTTCTGGGTAAGTAGAATCGATAGTAGAGTTAAAAATTTGGAAAGGCTCTCCTTATCTAATGTAGGTAGGTTCCCCTATCTAAGTAGGGAATATATAAAAGAGGCGGATATGAACAAGAATATAATATCTAGGCTTATCCAGTTGAAAATCATTTTGGAAATCCTTGAGATTAGACTGGAGACTGTGTTAATTCTTGGAGAGGTTCGTGGTTATCTAGCTCCAGTAGTAGAAGCTGTAAAGGTACTTAAGAAGGAAATAGGTTCTTCAATTGAATTTTCTCCCATAATAGACGAGATTTTAGATTCATTAATACCGATTGAAACTACTGAAACCCCCTTTATACAGAATATATCGGAAGAAGCGAACAAAATACTCTCTGAGTCTGAAAGTATTGCTAAACAAGAGATAAATAAAAAATATAAAGTCTCCGAGGCAAGTATATAGTGAAAATAGACTATGATAAAGCCTATAGTGAGAAAAATACAATTAACTGGCGGTTCCACATATATAGTATCCCTACCAAAAAGTTGGGTGAAGGAACATTCCTTAAAACCTGGTGATGAGATAGAGATAAGGCAGGACAAACAACTACGATTAATACTTACCCCAAAAAATAGAGAGGGAGACGAGAAAAGAGAGAAAACTATAGGTCTCAACTGTAATAAGCCTGATATCTCCTTTGTTATAAGAGAGATAATCGCATATTATATGGCAGGATATTCATTAGTTACAGTATCATGTAACAAATTTACTGCAGACGATAGAGAGATGATAAAGGACGTAGTAAGAAAAAGACTTCTTGGGGCTGAAGTTATTGATGAGAATGCTAGTAGTTTAATGATCCAATTTCTAGTTAATGAGAAGGATCTGTCTCTGACTAAGTCCATTAGTAGAGCATTCAACATCTCCTATAATATGTTGAGGGACTCGATGGATGCCTTGTGGGAAGGGGATGAAAAGCTCAGCAAAGAAATCTCTGATAGAGATGATGACGTAGATAGGTTTTACTTTTACACTGTAAGACAACTTTCTTTGTCGGTTGAATACTCGGATATTCTCGAGAACGAAGGATATAACTTAACTCAGATAATAAATATATTCTCAGTCGTGAAATCTATAGAGAGGATTTCAGATCACTCAGTAAGGATATTACAACAACTTCGGACCTTAGAGAGACTTGATGACAAAAGAGTATATGACCACGGCAAAACTATTGCAGACTTCTATAAGACTTCGGTAAATTCATTCTTCAACAAAGACGGGAATATAGCCCACGACGTAATTAAGAAAGAGTATGACTTGTTGAATTCTAATACTCTTATATCTCAATCTATCCTCTCTTCTCAACTTGATCCCAAGAAAACAGGATCTCTACTAATAATCATGGACTCCCTTAGAAGAGCTATAAGATATTCCATCGACATAGCGGAAGCAACAATAGATCTCCTTGCTAAACAATCCGAACCATTTGAAGAGCTAACTGATTAAACCTTGAGTTTTTATAACCATTTAGAACGTCTTGTAATGTTTTACTCTTTTTAGTTATCCTTGCCAGTTTCTCCAGCTCGTTCTTATCCTCTAACGTGTAAGCACCTTTTCTGAAAATCAGTAACAAACATTCGTCCGTGGTTACCCCCACCGCTAGATAATTCTTTATAAATAGGTAAGAAGCTGTTTCGAGATCCTTGTGCGAGAAAACGCAGACGTTAGGATGAGTATGAGTAGAGGCAATAGCTGAGGGATGAGGAATCACTACTCTATCCTCTTCTCCCTCTAACACGAGATAATTGCCATCATCAAGAAGTATATTAATGAACTCTATCTCTGTCTCTCTCGTCTTTAATGCGTAAGTCCTCATTACCTTACTGATAAACTCTATGTAGATTTTAGCAAATTCCTCATATAACGCAAAGTAACTGAATTTTCCTTTACCAATTTCTGTTCCTTCAATACCTGCTTGTGTGTATAATTTCTGAAAGTCCGTTGTAGGCTCTTCCCCCGTATCTTCATGTATTTCTTCAGCTTTGTAAATCAGCTCTGCGATCTTTGCAAGTTTTAAACTTAGCTCATTACTTTCTATTTTCTGAAACTTCCTTGCACTCATTAATCCTTACCTCTTGCTTAGCAACTAACTCACGGGCTGTTTTGACAGGGTCTGTGGAGGAATATATACTCCTACCTACGATTTCGTAATCGGCACCATTACATAACGCGTCCCCAAACAGAGCTCCCTGAACTCCCACACCTGGTGATATAATAATTTTTTCAGGGAAGTCGTTCCTTACTACCTTAATCATCTCTGGTTTAGTAGCTCCGACAACAAATCCCTTAGGATTTACGCGTTTAGCAACATCCTTCAAATAAGGGTAGAAAGAATCGTTCCAACCCTTATGAGACATAGAAAGAACTAAATATAGTCCCTTACCTTCCTTTAATAAATATGATGAGAGATCGTCAAGAGCTCCTTCGAACCCTATAAAGGAATGAGAGATAAAGGAATCTGAAAAACTAGTCAGTCTACTGACTATACCAACCATAGTAGAGTCAATATCGGCGAGTTTTAAATCAAAAATCACTTCTTCCCAACCCAACTTATAAACTTCCTTTAGATATTCTAACCCTCCATCAAGTAAAGTGATATAGCTAAATTTCACCTTGGGAATATAATCCCTGATACCTTTCAGTGTCTTAATTGGTAGGACTTTGTCCAAGGCTAGTATAGTTTTACTCAACAAGATTATTCACCAAATATTCCTTTATAGCTTTCTTATCAGTGTCGTTTATTAAGTCCGAGGAAAGAAGATAGTTTAGGATATCACTTATTTTATAGACTGAGATTAAATTTACATCTATATTCTTTAGCTTTTTAGAAGCACCTTCCTGCCTATCTACTATAGCGAGTGCATAATTAACTAATCCGCCGTTTTTCCTCACCTCATCAACGGCCCTTAATATAGATCCCCCAGTAGTTACCACGTCATCAACTATGATAACTTTTTTTCCTTGTACTTCCGCCTCAACCAAACGATCAGTACCATATCCCTTTTTCTCACTTCTTATATAACCTAAAGGTTTCTGAAGCTTGCATGCTAGAAATGACGCGAATGGAATCCCTCCAGTAGCTATTCCTATTATGATGTCGAAGTCCAAACCTTTTATTATCTCAGTAGCTTTATTCACTACTTCGTTAAATATCTCTGGGTAATTAGGTAGTCTCCTGAGGTCTAAATAATATGGACTGACCTTACCAGAGGTGAGTATAAAATTACCTATTAATAATAGTCTTTTTTCAAGAATACCCTTAGCGAATTCCATACCTTATCGGCTTTATACTTATCGTAAAAGACTTTAAATAATCTTCCAACAAAGCTAAAACAAGGGCTTTTGTGAAAAGTATAATCTCTTCATATGACTTAACAAGGGAAGAGGTAGAAGAGATCTTCCAGTTAGCTTCTAAGTTCATGAAGGAACAAAAAGGTGATTCATTAAAAGGAAAAACCGTAGCTCTAGCCTTTTTCGAGCCTAGTACAAGGACTTACTTGAGCTTTAATAAGGCGGTTATAAACCTGGGAGGAAATGTAATCGGTTTCTCTGGAGCTGAAGGAACTTCAGTTGCTAAGGGAGAAAACTTAGCAGATACAATAAGGATGTTAGATAATTATTCTGACGCAATAATAATAAGACACAAATTTGATGGTGCAGCGAAGTTTGCATCTGAGGTTACGAATAAACCGGTAATTAATGCAGGGGACGGTAAACATGAACATCCTACACAAACTCTAATAGACCTATTCACCGTGTTTAAACACTTCGATAAAATCGATGGTCTAACTTACGGACTGCTTGGTGACCTTAAATACGCTAGAACAGTAAATAGCTTCTTAAGAATGCTAACAAGATTTAATCCAAAAAGCGTGTATTTAATCTCTCCTCCCCAACTTAGACCGAGAAATGAATTCTTAGAAGAGTTGAATTATCCCTACAAAATTGCCTCAAATGTCAACGATGTAATTGAGGATATAGACGTGCTCTACGTTACGAGAATACAGAAAGAAAGGTTCTTAGATGAACTTGAATACGAGAGGATCAAGGAGAGCTATGTAATAGACTTAAATTTAGTAAGTAAAATGAAGAAAGATAGTATCATTCTTCACCCATTGCCAAGAGTTAATGAGATCGACAGAAGAGTGGACAAGACACCACATGCAAAGTATTTTGAACAAGCTTCCTACGGAGTTCCCGTCAGAATGGCTTTACTCACAAAAATTTTAGGTGAGTAAAATGGAAGTACCTACAAAAAAAGAACTCTTAGTAAGTAAAATTAAGAACGGAACGGTTATAGACCACATACCTGCTGGAAGGGCACTCGCGGTATTGAAAGTACTAAAGATAACGGGCTCGGAAGGATTAAGAGTAGCTGTGGTACTTAACGTAGAAAGTAAAAGAATAGGAAAGAAGGATATAGTCAAGATCGAAGACAAGGAAGTCAGTGAAAACGAGGCCAACTTAATCACGCTAATAGCTCCAACTGCCACAATTAACATCATAAGGGATTATGAGGTCGTTGAGAAAAAGCAGTTAAAAGTGCCTGAGGTGGTAAAGGGAATTCTGAGGTGTCCTAACCCTCATTGTATAACCAATAACGATGTAGAGGCAACATCCGTTTTTAAGACCGTTAAAGTAAAACCGTTGAAAATGAGATGTGAGTATTGCGAGACAGAAATAGATGAAAACGACGTAATTAGACAGATACTGGGCAACCCTCAAACAAAACCGGTGTAACTAATGGTGTTTAATGAGCTGATATATGGTGATATAATTTCTGTTTCTTATGATAAGATGTTTGAGATAAACAGAGTTTCGGTTAAATACCCTTTCAAACCTAGAGCCGGACAATACATCAGCATAATTTTTCCAAAAGAATTAGAAATCCCTTTAACAGTAGGTGATTACGATGAGGAAAATAAAGTTTTGACACTCTTTATTGAAAGCCAGAAACTTATTGCCATGATTCAAGGTAAAAAGAAATTACTAATAAAGGGACCTCTCGGTAAACCGATTAACTTAGATAGAACCGGAAATGTGCTAGGAATTATCAGAAATAGAAAAAATTATCTTGATTTAAGGTACGCGTTAAAAGTACTTAGTGAAAGAGGGTCTAAAGTCAATATATATTGCTTAGAAAAATGTGATGTTGGAGAATTCAAAACAGTAGAGAACGTAAATGATAGTAAAGAATATGATTTAATTCTAGCATCCGTTCCTGAATCTGATGTAAAAAATCTCCCTTTAAATGCTCTGGTGTACGTGAGATGGGTAAAAATGAACTGTAATTTAGGAGTCTGTGGTGAGTGTAATTATAACGGAATACTACCTTGTGTTGAAGGACCCTTTGTGGAAGTGAGAGAACTTGTGGATCAGAGGTAAAACTTACTATTATGGGGAAATTACCGAGCTGTGTATAAACATAGATAGAAACATAAGGGAGATTAGAAAGAATTGTAAACCAGATATTGAATTCAGACCCGACGAGCTTATTTTACCCAGCTCTGTCGATATTCACGTCCACGTTAGGGGGGCCAAGTTGTCATATAAGGAGACGGTAACATCTGCGACTAGTGAAGCTGTTTACGGTGGAGTCGGTACTATATTTGACATGCCAAATACAATACCACCAGTAAATACAAAAGAAAGTGTTATAGAGAGATTAAGGGAATTCGATCTATATGCTAGAACAAACTACGGAATATATAGCGGTGTTACAAAGGAATTTGAGGAGATAGATAAACTACCTATAGCGGGGTATAAAATATTCCCGGAGGATCTAGAAAAAGAGGAAACTAAATTAATCCTTGAAAAGAGTAAAAAGCTTAAAGTACTTCATCCTGAAATGCCCTTTGCTCTAACGGTTGACAGAAGACTCAGAGACAAGTGGATGGAACTTGCGTCACTTTACATGGTAAAGGGAAAGATACACATAACACATATAACAAATTTAGAGACGTTGAGGCGCGCAAAAAGCTTAGGATATTCGACTGATATAACACCACACCACATGTTAGTAGAAGGAGAAAAGGATTGTCTAAGTAAGGTAAACCCCCCAATTAGGGATTATAAGACTAGACTGGAATTATTCCTTCTAGGATTACATGAGACGGACGCATTGGCAAGTGATCACGCACCACATACCGAAAGAGAGAAGTCTCTGCCATTCGACCTATGCCCACCTGGAATAGCAGCTGTATCTTTCACAACTCCGTTTATTTATACGTTAGTGTTTAAGGGACTCTTAGACTTAGATAGGGCTGTTAAATTACTAGCCGAGAACCCTGCTAAGATCACGGGTATTAAAGCTGGAGAGATAAAGGAGGGCTACTCAGCTACATTTACAATAATCAAAAGGGAGAGTTGGAGATACTCTACTAAATTCAGTAAAGTAACACAAACCCCTCTAGACCAGTTTCCTTTAGAAGCTAAGGTAACTAACGTTATTGTAGAAGGTAAACTAGCATATGACGGAGAAACTGCATATCCTATTAGGGGAGTGAACGTAATTGCTGAAAGTAGCAGGAATTGAATTTAAAGACCCTTTTATAATAAGCTCTGGCATAGTCCCTCTCGTGGATAAATTTATGAATAAAATTTGCGAAAAATATTTGCCTTCAGCAATAACGATGAAGACGCTGACATTAAACGCATTAGAACCCCACAAACCTCCTACAGTGATTAAATTAAGAGATGGCTGTTACATGAACGCAATAGGTTTGGGTAACCCGGGGATAGACTCACTGGAGGGTTTTCAGGTTAAAGCTGACTGTAATTTAATTCTAAGTATAGGAGGAAACAGTGTAGGTGAAATAAAGAAAGTGGTAGAGAGATTCGAAGAGTTGAGAACTACTAACAAGGCTTTAAGAGAGAAAGTGAAGATAATTGAACTGAACCTAAGTAGCCCTAACAGAAAAGGTTACGGTGAATCCACCTCAAAGTTTACATTGGACATCACTAAGGAAGTGAGCAGTGTAACTTCACTCCCCGTGTTCGTAAAATTAGGTCCTTGGGATAATACCGTAGAACTGGCAGGAAAAGCCCTTGAAGGGGGAGCTAAAGGAATTACCCTGATAAATACACTTAAGGGGTTAGCTTTAGATAGAGAGGAGTTTAAGCCTATCCTAAGCTACGGTACAGGTGGTATATCAGGGAAGTGCATACATCAGTTAGCTGTGAGGGTCATCCATGACGTGTATAAGGAATACAATACAGAAATAATCGGGATGGGAGGAGTATTTACATGGGAAGATGCGTTAGAACTAATCGCTGTTGGAGCGAGATTAGTAGGTTTAGGAACGGCGATTATTGACAGAGGTTACGAAGTAATTTTGGAGATACGTGAGGGTTTTAACACTTATTTAAAGGAGAAAGGATTAAAGATTGAAAAAGTGATCGGTATAGGTGTGAGAAAGTGAACAGAATACCTATGAAAGGAAGAGACATAGAATCACTACTGTATATGGGCAAGATACAATCGGTAAACGTTGAATATTGTGACGAGGCTAAAAAAGAGGCTAAGGTAATAGCTAAGCTGGTGACGGGAGAGGAGGTAGAGACTGAGTGCATCCCAGTTAGGGCAGCAGGTAAGATAAGTATTGTCATTAAACAATATCTCAAGATGGGCGTAGATAAATTAATAATTCAAGATATAGATATGAAAGAAGTGAGAAACGTAGATACTGAGGGTGGAGAGGAAAATGAAGTTCAGGATAGACAAGATTCCAAAGAATGAGGATGATATAGCTGAAATACAAAGAGAAGTAGAGCGAGAAGAACATCATCATCATGAACACGGAGAAGAAGACATCATAACACAATTACTTTATTCTTT
Organism: Stygiolobus azoricus; assembly: GCF_009729035.1. NCBI lineage: Archaea > Thermoproteati > Thermoproteota > Thermoprotei > Sulfolobales > Sulfolobaceae > Stygiolobus > Stygiolobus azoricus. The sequence continues at coordinate 916,865 of NZ_CP045483.1, read as the reverse complement.
ACAAAGTTTAGAAAGTAAAGTAAATGAACTCCAATTAGGTAATGAGCAGTGTAAGAAGGAAATTTCTACTATCTACAAAGTGCTCAGTAAGTTGGTTTTAGCTTCTTTCACCGAAAATAAAGAGGAAAGAATTAAAATTCTCAGAGACGTGTTAAGCCTACTAGAATGACAGATATATTTTCACCAATACCAGTAATTACAGTAAAACTGTTTGCAATTATAGACCCTTTTTCTGTACTACCGTACTTATTAGCAGTTTATGAAGAGGCTGCTAAAGAGGAGAAGATAACATGGAAATTTGTTGTGAATAAAATAACAGTTGCTATTGGAGTACTTTTAGTTTTGTTTTCAATATTAGGGAAACCCTTACTTGATTTTCTTGGAATATCACCTCAAGCTCTGGAAATTGCCGGTGGAATTCTTCTAGTTTACTTGGGTATCGATACTATGGGTGGTTTCCAACAACTCAGATTCGTGAGAAAGTTAGAGGAAGCTCTAATAACTCCGATAGCAACACCACTTCTAGTAGGACCTGGAACTATGACAGCTTTAATTACGTTATCTGTATCTTATAACCCTCTAACACTAATTTTAAGTAGTATTGTAGTTACATTTTTAGTGTATTTCTCACTCCTTGTAGGACCATTACTGGTAAAAGCATTAGGTGAAACTGGAACAGTTGCTGCGGGCAGATTCACCGCTATAATCATAGCTGCCTTTGGAATACAATTAATACTAGCTGGCATATCTCAGCTCAAGTTTGTATGACAAATCCTTATTAAAATGAAAATTTTTTAACGAGTAATTATTTAATAATCATGAACTTCATGTCTGATAGAAAACGGGTTGAGATCGACACAGTCGATAGGAAATTATTAATTGAGCTACTAAAAGACTCAAGAGTAAGTTTAAGAAAACTAGCGGAAGAAATGAATGTATCACCTGCGACTCTCCATAATAGATTATTCAGGCTTGTCCAAGAGGGAGTAATAAAAGGATTTACAGCATTAATTGACTACTCAAAATTAGGCTATACACTTACAAGCATAATAATGGCTAAGGTAGATGGAAAACATTTAGTTGAATTTGAAAGAGAAATAGCCAATCTAGATAATGTTATTGGAGTCTACGATATTGTAGGAGAATACGATGTTGCAGTAATAGCAAAGTTCCGCAGTGTAGAAGATCTCGACAACTTCCTGAAAAGCTTATTAAAGAACCCTAAGGTGGAGAGAACTCACACGAGTATAGTTCTTAACGTAGTTAAAGAAGATCCTAGGATTAAAATTGTTTAAATCTTACGTTTTTGATTAATTTATTATAAATAAACTATCTCTATTAATAAAGGGGTTGTCCTAGGATCAGCCAGATAAGCAAAAGCCTTTTATACATTTTCTAGGCTTTACTACAATATATGGTGACCAATTAATGCAATTCTGTCCTAAATGTGGAGGAGTGCTAGTACCTGCCAAGAAGGATGGCAAAGAAATACTGAAGTGCAATAAATGTGGTTACGAGAAGGAACTCAGTGAAAAAGAGAAAAAAGAGTACAGTGTGAAAGAAAAAGCTGATAAAAGCAACAAAGTCCTTACTACCTCCTTAGTAAGCGATAAAGGAGAAAGAAGACTAGAGGAAGAACAACTAGAGCAGGAGAGGGAAGAATATTATAAGGAAATAGGACTTGAACTGCTCAGGGAAGAATTTGAAGAAAGTGAAAAATCTGAAGAGGAGTAAAGTACTAACTTAAAAACCTTCTAATCTTATCTGCATATTCTCTCATTTCATTTTCATCTTTATATCTAGTCCTATCCTCTATTGTGTCTATTTTAATACGGTCGCCTTTATATCTCGGAACCACGTGAAAGTGTATGTGAAACACTCTTTGTCCTGCTGCTTCATCATTATTTTGGACAACATTAACACCATCTGCACCCATCTTTTTAATTGCTATAGCAACCTTTTTTACTACTACAATAACTTTTTTTAATTCATCATCTGGAATATCATATATGTTATCATAATGCTTTTTACTTACCACGAGTGTATGTCCTTTATGAATAGGATTAATATCTAGAAAAGCTAGCACATAATCGTCTTCATATACTTTTTGTGATTTAAGTTCACCTTTAATTATTTTACAAAATACGCAGGAATCCATTAAGTCACCCGACATTAAAGTTAAAGCTTTAATCCCTATAAGTGTTAAATAGGAATCATGAAGATATCATCCATCGAGGCAAAATATCTGGTAAAGATTGGTGGAAATGAATTGATTATACATCAAGCCAGAAATGAAAGAGGAGAAAAGATATATATATTCCAGACTTTAAAGAACATAAAATTGGGAGAAAGTGAAGAGTGGAATGAAGACTTAAATAATGTACAAACTATAGACTCAAGAGACAAATTGCCTGATGATTTGAAAAGGACCCTTAGAAAAGTGCTTAAATGACTTTTAAAAACGTCTTTATAAATATAAACTTAGAAAGACATAAAAGGTGAGTTTTTTGGAAGAGAAATTTGACTTCATAATAACAACTGATCGCTGCCTAATGACTAACCATCATGGCAAAGAATTTTTGGGCTTCTTAGGTACTGGACCTGCAATAGGAATTCCTGAGAAGGCGTGGAAGTGGTTAGCTTGCCCTAAAATGAAGACAGATGAATTAGGAAGACCGAAAGAAGCACCTTACGGAATGAGGAAAATAGAAGCAGCACTAATTGATGCAGGTTATAAGGCAGCTATTATTGACCCAGACTATATTGGCAAATACTTACCACATGCTAAGGCCTTAATGTTCTCTCATCACGATTATTTTGCTTTTGGCCCTCCATCTTCCACATGGTGGGGGATAACAAAGAAGGAGCCCGTCAATTACAAGAGTTTCCAAGAGCTAATTCATAAACCGGAAATTAAGCAAGCAAAACAAAGAGGTATGAAGATTATAGCCGGAGGACCATCAGTATGGCAATGGCTTTGGAGAACAGATATGATCGAAGAAGTAGGCTTAGATACCTTAGTAGACGGAGAAGCTGATACTTACATTGTAAAAATTGCCGAAATGATAATGAATAACGAACCGTTACCGAAATACGTGTATATTGGCGCGGAGGAAGCCCCTTCAGTAGATGAAATTCCTGAAATAAAAGGCGCTAGTGTTAATGGACTAATTGAAATAATGAGAGGATGTGCGAGATCTTGCAGATTCTGCTCCGTAACGTTAAGACCAACGAGGTATTATCCACTAGAGAAAATTGAAAGAGAACTACAAGTAAACGTTAAGAATGGCGTAAGACATGGGGTAATACACAGTGATGACGTTTTGTTTTACGGTGCAGTAGGAATATATCCTAGGCCTGAACCGCTTATAAAACTGCATAAACTAGTTAAGAAATACTATAAGAGCATAGCATGGAGTCACGCCAGCTTGGCAGCAATTCGTTACTCGGAAGAGAAGTACGGTCTTATCTCAAAGATAACAGAAATCGTGTATGAAGACGGTCACCAGAACTATCTCGGTGTCGAAGTAGGGATTGAGACCGGATCCTCAAGACTTGCAAAAGAAATAATGCCCGCTAAATCCGCACCCTATAAAGTAGATGAATATCCAGAGACTGTAGAAGAAGCATTTAAGATAATGCATGATCACAACATAATACCTGCGGGTACCATGATAGTAGGATTGCCTGAAGAAACTGAAGATGACGTCTATAAGACTATAGAACTAGTTGATAACCTGAGGTCATACCGTAGTATATTAGTTCCGATGTTCTTCGTACCTATGGGTTACTTCAAGAATAAGGACTGGTTCACTAAGGTTAAACTAAATGAGGCACATATTGAATTATATAAGAAAGTGTTCTGGCACGATGTATATTGGGCTGAGGATATTTTAGATAAGTTCTACCTCAAGTCACCCGTGTATATGCCGGTAAAATGGACATTAAAGCTATTCCTTAGAGTTGCAAAGAAGCAAATGAAAAAAGTTGAAGCCCAATTGGAAGGTTACTTAAGGAAATAATCACTCCTTTTTAGGATATATATAGTCTTTTGGTGCTGCAGCAAATACCTCTAGGTACTTTCTGAGCACTTTTGGTATCTCCACCACACCATCCTCTCTTTGATTGTTTTCCAGAATTGCAGTAATAGTCCTTGTACTAGCAATTGCTGTACTATTTAGAGTGTGGACATATCCCTTCTTGTTTGTCTTATAATCTACATACCTTATTTTCATCCTAAACGCTTGCCAATCCAAACAATTGCTACAACTCACCATCTCTCTAAACTTCGCTTGTGCAGGCATCCATACCTCTAAATCATACTTCTTTGCTGCGCATGCTCCCAAATCACCAGAGGCAATATTTATAACCCTATAAGGAAGCCCAAGCCCTTGGAATATTTGTTCAGCATTTGAGATTAATTCCTCGTGGTATTTCCAACTTTCTTCAGGAAGAGAAAATACAAATTGTTCCACTTTATGAAACTGATGAACTCTGAATATTCCTTTCAAGTCTTTATTAGCTGCTCCAGCTTCCTTCCTAAAAGCAGGGCTAATACCTACAAACTTTAAGGGGAGCTTTTCCTTAGGAATATCTTCTTTAAAGAATAGAGCTGCTATTGGGTGCTCTGCTGTGGCAATAAGATATAGATCCTCATTCTCTATCTTGTAGATAGCATCTCTAAAAGTATCTAAGTCTATAACACTCTTAATGACTTCACCCCTCAACATATAAGGTGGTAAAACTAGAGTATATCCCTTAGAGGTCATTATATCTATAGCATAGTTCAAGAGAGCGATATCTAACCAGACTATATCGTTAAACAAATAGTAAAACCTCGACCCTGCCACCTCTCCAGCCTTTTTTGTATCCCCTAACTTAAGGACGTTTTCTAACATATCTGCATGTCCTACAGGTTTCCACTTTATTACCTCGTAATCAGCCTTTAATCCCTTAACTTGTTTGAGAAATTCATCAACGTCTTTCTCATAAACCTTGAACTTCCCCCAAACTTTTATCGGTAAACTGTAATTTTCATCGGGACCAATCGGCACTGAATCATCTACTACGTTGGGTAGCTCGGAAAGAATCTGATCTCTTTCTTCTTCAATTTTCTGTAATTCTTTCTCTTTGTCCTCTAGTATTTTCAACAATTCTTTAGCCTTTTTTATAAGTTCTTGCTTCTGTTCTTTTGGCGCTCTAGGGATTTGAGAACTTATTACATTATGCTCATGCCTAAGCCTTTCCACTTCTTGTAGCGTAGCTCTCCACTGTTTATCTAATTCAACAGCTTTATCAACTAACGAAACGTCTACGAATCTTCGGCTTATACTCTCTTTCAACTTTTCAGGATTCGTTCTGAGTAGTTCCAATATACTCCAAGACACAAGTAAGAAATAGGTGAAAAGATTTTATGCCTTCTGTTCTTATTGTTGCGTACCTTCAGTAGGTAAGCCGTAAGTTTGTACCCACATTTCTACTATGTCATAACCATATAATTTCTTGAACTTTTCTCTGCCTTCAGGTGTCATCTTCAAAGGCGTCCACGCCGTTTCTAAATCTATATCAACCTCCACAGATTTCACAGGAACAGTCTCCTTTATCACTTGTTCTACAGTATAAATCAGGTCATCTACGACAGGACATCCGGGTGCAGTTAAACCAAGTTTTATGTAAACGTCTCCTTCGTCTGAAATTTTCAACTCGTATATTAGCCCTAAGTTGACTATGTCTACTGGGATTTCAGGATCATAAACTTGAGTTAATGCTTCCATGATTTTCTTTTTCCACTCTTCTTTGTTGACTTCAACCATCTTTAACCCAGTTAAAATATGTTAAAACAAGTATTAACTCTTTGCGTTTAATTCTTTTTCTTTATCTTTTTCTATAACTATATCGTTATAGGATCTGTAAAAACAAGTCTTATTCCCCGTATGGCAGACAGGCCCTATCGACCGTACCAACAAGACTATTGCGTCTCCGTCACAGTCTATCTTAAAGTCTTCTACGATCTGATAATGACCGCTTGTCTCCCCTTTAAGCCACAACTTCTTTCTGCTCAGAGACCAAAAATGAGCATAACCTTCGGTTAGAGTCCTAATCAAAGCTTCTCTATTCATGTGCCCTACCATTAATACCTCTTTCGTTTCAACATCTTGGAGGACGGCTATTATCGTAGAATCAGTATGTCTGAACCAGAACTTTTCAGCTATTTTAGTAGCCTCCTCTAGGCTTAGTCTAATCACTTTTTCATCCACCTATATAGGTTACCTAAAAAGATCTTTCCGATTTTACTACTTTTTTCTGGGTGAAATTGTGTGCCTACAATGTTATCTGAACAAATGATAGCGGGGTAGGCAATTCCGTAAATGGTTGTAGCTCTAACGATACTTTCGTCTTCGGGGTATGCTACGTAACTGTGGACGTAATAAACGTACTGGTTGTTTAACCCCTCAGTGAGCGGACAAGTAAGGTCAGTTACAATTAACTTATCCCATCCTATATGCGGTAATTTTAACTTATCCTTTCCGTTGTTTTCGATCTTATCTACTTTGCCCTTAAACCAACCTAACCCCTTGGTTAAACCGCCCTCAGTTCCTTCCTCGAACATTATCTGCATTCCCAAGCACACACCCAAAAAGTAAGTACCACTTTTTCTGAGGTCTTTTAATAGCTCTTTATGTGAACTCAGATAACTTGCAACTGCATTGAAAGAACCTACTCCGGGAAATACTATCAAGTCTTCATTACCTTCGGGTTGAGAGTTTACCGAAACTTCAAAGCCTACCCTTTTCAACCCAGCTGAAATACTGAAAAGGTTACCCACACCGTAATTTATGACGGTAGCCTTCATTACTCCTTCATCCTCCTTTTTAACTCCTCATAAACATCCTCTGGTTTTACATTAGATACAGCCATTAAAACTAATAAATGATAAAGAAGGTCTGCGACCTCTTCTACAAGACGCTCCTTTGTTTCGGCTAAAGCTGCGACAATTACTTCGCTTGCTTCTTCACCAACCTTCTGAGCTATATAAGGCTTCCCCTTTTGGTATAATTTTACTGTGTAACTACCCTCTTTTTGCGATGAAATCCTATCCTCAATTATCTTATATAACTTGTCTAATACCTCATTACCTGCCATATCTGGCACCTATACTCTTAGCATGAAATTCGAAACCTTCATGCTTAGCTAAGATTATAGCGGACTGTATTAATTTCTCATCCGGCTTCTCGAGATTGGCGTACATAATGGGCTTTAAAAAATCGTAAACAGTAACCCCTCCCCTAAATCTAGCCCATTGATTAGTAGGTAGAATATGATTAGGACCTGCAGCATAATCTATAATAGCCGGCGGAGTAGAGCCTAGACTTACCGCGCCTGAGTTAGAAACAATATCTAAATATCTCTTGGGGTTAGTAACATATAAAGAGAGGTGTTCAGGAGATATCTCGTTAGCAATCTTTATAGCTTCCTCAACACTACTAACTTTAACTACGTAGTACACGTTTCTATCACTTTCTAGTTCACGCTTTACTTCATCAATTATATTCTGGGAAGTAGTTAGAAGGACTATAAAAGTCGATAATCCATGCTCGGCTTGAGCCCTCATATCTAAAATCAAGTCCTCGACCTTTGCTGTATCGTCCGCGATAATTACTAACTCTGTAGGGCCCTCGATTCCGTCTATCCCTATATCCCTACTCACTAAAAATTTCGCAGCTTGAACATATATGTTACCGGGACCTACAACTTTATCTACTTTCTTAACTGATTCTGTACCATAAGCAAAGGCTGCTATCGCTTGTGCACCTCCTAATCTGTAGAGCTTTTTCACGCCTAATTTCTTAGCGATATAGCATATCACGGGGTCTATCTTAGACGGTGGAGTAGCTGCGTAAATCTCATTAACACCAGCTACCTTTGCAGGAATTCCTGCCATCAACAAAGTAGATGGGTAAGCCTTATTCCCACCAGGTACGTATATGCCTACTTTCTCTATTGGTTTCCAGATTACACCAAACTCTACTCCCTTTGAGTTACCTCCAGCGTTATAGGGCTTAATAGTTTCATGGAATTCGACCAGCTGTTCGTATATGTAGTCTATGGCCTCTTTAAGCTCTGGGGATATCTTTGACGCAAGTTCGTCTATCTTATCTTCTACTACAGAATCTAACTTCATATGATCCAGCTTCTCCTCTAGCTCAAGTAATGCCTTATCACCTTTTTCCCTAACTAGCTTAATTATTTCCTCCACTGTGAGTATTGCTTTAGTGAAATCATTAGGTCTGTTTTTAGGTAATTCACTTGAAATCATAATCTTACCTCCAACCCTTGGGACTTTAAATACATTTTAAGGTCTTGTATCCTTATTACTCCATCATGAAAAACTCCCGCAGCCAAAGCAGCGTCGGCTACTTTTAAGGCTTCTAAAAAATGAACTTCTTTTCCAGCTCCTCCGCTCGCTATTACTGGAATACTAACTGCTTCTGAAATCATCTTAGTTAATGTAATATCATATCCCTCCCTAGTCCCGTCCCTATCTATACTCGTGAGAAGAATTTCACCAGCTCCTAAAGCTTCAACTTCTTTAGCCCATCTTATCGCGCTTAATCCCGTGTTATAACTCCCAGATCTGGTGAAGACTTTGTAGTCATCATCCACTTTTTTAGCATCTATTGCAACTACTACTGCCTGAGAACCAAACTGTAGTGCCGCTTCAGTAATTAATTTTTTATTCTCCACAGCTGCAGTGTTTATACTCACTTTATCAGCCCCGTTTCCAAGGATAGTTGATACGTCATCAATAGTCCTTATACCACCTCCTACAGTCAAAGGAATTGAAAGAACGCTAGCTGTGTTCTTAACCACTTCTAATAAAGCTCTCCTACCTTCAATTGTAGCAGTAACATCTAGGAAAACTATCTCATCAGCTCCTTCATCTTCATATCTCGCCGCCAATTCCGTAGGATCCCCTTTGTCCTTTAGGTCTAGGAAATTAACTCCTTTGACAACCCTACCTTTTTTCACATCTAAACAAGCGATAATACGTTTTGCCGTCATAAGCTCCCCTTCAGACTTAACACGTCTTGAGAGATAATTCTACTTGCCTCGTATAAAGACATACCTAAAGCCTTGAAAGATGCCTCAATAATATGGTGAGTGTTTGTACCCCTTAGTTGAATTACGTGTAGGTTTACTCCACAGTGATAAGAAAACGTTTGAAAGAAGTGGAAAACGTTTTCTGTTGCTAATCCTCCAATTTCGCTTCTCTGAAGATTTAACTCTATATTACTTACTCCCCTTCCCGAGATATCCACTGCCACTAGGACTAATGCGTCATCCATTGGAACTATCTCGTTAGCAAACCTCCTTATTCCCCTCTTATCACCTAAAGCCTCCTTGAACGCTTCTCCCAACGTTATAGCAACGTCCTCTACTACATGATGGTCATCATAACCTAACTTGTCCTCGGCGATAACCGTGGAAGTCGAGTTCATGTAATACAGTAAAGTGGATAACATATGATTAAAGAACTTGACTGGAGTTTGTACCCTGACTTCGCCTTTCTGATCAATATCTAATTCGATTTCTACCTTGGTCTCTTTTGTTTCTCTGACCTTTTTAACACTCCTATTATACAACTTTTACACCCCTAAGACTACCATTATAGAAGCTCATACCAATTATAGCATAATCGAAACCGAAAACCTTAAGCTTCATCAAATCCTCAATAGTGGATACCCCTCCTGCATATTCCTTAACTCCCTTGACTATATTAACATATTTCTTTACACTTTCGTCTATCCCGCTCTTCGTGCCCTCTTTGGGAACGTAAGTGAATATAAAGCCGTAAACATCAAAAGATAGTATTTCCTCGACCTTTATCTCTCTCCTCTCTTTCCATCCTTTTATTAAAACGTCCCCTCGTTCATTGTAATCTATGGAGAGTAAAATCTTATCTTTGCCCACTTCACTCCAGATTTTCTCGAAAGCTTCTCTATTCATAACAGGTAAAGTAGATAGAACTATGAAAGAACATTCATTAGCTATTTTTTGGGCTTTGTCTAAACTCCTTATTCCTCCTCCTACTTGTGTGTGGTCGAATCCAATTTCTTTACAAATCATCTTTATAATCTCCTCGTTGTTACCGACTCCCTCTGCCGCATCTAAATCGACTAAGTGAACTTTCTTGTATCCCTCGCTGTATATTTGTTCAGCTATACGCAAAGGATCTCCCAGAATTAGTCCAGAGCCTCTTTGACCCTTAATTCTCTTTACGGCTTTACCTTCACTGATATCTATACTGGGAATGACCTCTAAACTCATTTTATCACCTTTTCTATGTCGACTATTACTATATCACGTGCACCATTAGCCACGACCTTTCCGATTATCTCAGGAAGGGTGTCTTCATCTATCACCGTAATTACTTCCCATGCATCACTCTTAGCCAATTTAGATAAAGTTGGAGAAAGCATTGCGGGGAGAACGGAGAGCACTTTATCAAGCTTTTCATCAGGTACGTTCATAAATACCATCTTCTTGTTTCTCGCAAATAAAGCACCTTTCATCAGGGTAAGTAGAAGGTTTATCCTTTCAGCTTCATCGCTTTTAATCCAATCTTTATTTCCTATTACCACAGCCCTACTTTCCATAACCGTATCTATTGCCTTCAGACCGTGGAGTTTCAAAGTAGTCCCAGTACTCATTACATCGATTATCGCATCGGCAGCCCCTAAAGAGGGCATTACCTCAGCTGCTCCGCTTATCTTAACTAATTTAGCTTTTATCCCCTTTTGAGCTAAGTAGTTTCTGGCTATATTAAAATACTTCGTCGCTATTCTGATTTCACCCTTAATCTCCTCTGGAGAATTAATACCCCAAGATACTGGCACGGCGAGAACTATTTTAGCCTTACCGAAGTCCAGATGCACCAACTCCTCGACGTCTACACCTGATTCCAATACGTAATCAAAACCGGTTATACCCAATTCCGCAGCTCCCGCTTCAACTATATTAGGAATGTCCTCCGTCCTGACCATAACTAGCTGTACTCCTTCCCAGTTAGTCGGTACTATTAATGCTCTCTCGTCACTAGCTAGGGGCTTAATACCTACACTGTTTAGGAACTGTAAGACAGGTTGTTGTAGCCTACCCTTGTTTGGTATTGCTATTTTCAAGGATCTCACCCAAGGTTTTTACAAGTAATTCACACTGTTCTTTTGTTCCGATTGATATTCTATAATAGCCTGAAATCAAATTCCTTATAGCAATGGACTTAGCCATAAGTGGGGTAAATAAATCCCTATTATCTTTTACGAAAATGAAATTAGTGTAGGAGTTAAACACTTTTAACCCGAGCCCCCTTAACTCTTTGATTAAATACTCTTTGTTGGTGTTTATGTTGTTAACGACTTCCTTTACATAAGAAGGATCCTCTAATGCCTTAATCCCAGCGATTAGACCGGGTAGTGAGACGTCGAAAGGCGTCGAAGTCTTCTTTAGTGCTTTCACTACTTCTTCATTTCCTATTAAATAGCCTACTCTAAGGGATGCCATGGAGAAAGCTTTACTTAAAGTCCTAACTATTAACACATTCGGATAGTCGTAGATCATCCTTGCAAAAGTCTTCCCGTAGAATTCGTAATACGCTTCATCAATAACTATAAATCCTCTAACATTTGTAGCGAGCTCTTTAACCAACTCCTCATCTAACATCGGCGAGCCCGTGGGATTATTCGGATTATCAATTACTACAAGTCTAGCACCTTTACTCTCACTTAATAGTCTCTTCCTATCTTCATACCACCATTCTTCACCTTCAATGAGTTTGATCTTTACGTGGTTGAGACCTCTTACCGACGAGTAAACCTTGTACATGCTATATGCAGGGTAATTAGTTACAACTTTGTCTCCAGGCTGGGCTAAATTGTAAAATATTGACCTCAAAGCCCCGTCTCCACCTGGAGTAGGAAAGATATTTTCTGGCTCTACTTTATTATAGTCCGCTGCTAAGGCTGAAAACCTCTCAGACAATTCTGGGTGCTGGTATCTGTTAGCGTAAGGTAAATACTTCTGTATAGCTTCTAATATATGCGGAGGGGGTGAATAAGGAGACTCGTTTAAGTGAAGCCTTATCCCATCCTTTATATCATCAAAATTATATTCTTCTGAGTCCAGTAGCCAAGGATATATAAGTTCTTTCACGGTTGGTGCAATAGGAAACCCTACATATATCACTCTGTTGTAAAAATAAGCTTTACTCTGTCATGATAAAAGGACAACCTTAATTTTATCGTTTCCACTTTTCCGTTTATATGGATATACTCGAAAGGATTCTTCAGAAACCAAGGCTAATTAAGAGCTATTACTATGGGGTTAATTTGGTAATAGTAATTAACGCCGCTGAAAAGTTATACGCCGAGGGAAAAAAGCCTTGTATAATCAACTTTGACAAAATTAAGTGGGAGTTTTACCCATACGAGATCAAATTCAAGATGCTTTGCGATAACGACTCAGAAAACTTGGTCTTTGAGGCGGAAAAAGTCAGTGAAATACCGCTGAAGTTCAGACTCGTTACGTCTGCTAAGGTCTTTAACATTAATTGTGACATAGCGACCGTAGAAAGGATCGGAAATAACTTATATAAAATATTACTAGATGGAGAAGTTATCACTTTCCAGGTTAAAGAGGGCAAGCTAATCGAGAGGCCAATGACCAGAATCGATCAGGAAATCCTAAACCTTTTAAACGAAAACGGAGGAACCATGACCGTAAAAGAATTAGTAGATATTATCTCGTTTAAGCTGAGGGTCAGTAAAGATTACGTCAGAAACGAACTCGCATTCCTAAAAACTTCCGGAAAAGTTGAGATAGAAAAAAGTACAGTTAAACTTATTCGATAAATATAGCTGGTTTCAACGGTAATGCGTCTTTCTTATACTTGCTTTTGTCCATTTCTTTAATGCTCCTTATCTCGATCTCTTTACCGCCAAGTTTGTACTTAAGGTAATTAGCGCCTTCTCTTAGTATTTCTTCTTCGTTAAAGTCATGCCCAAGAACAAGTTTACGCATCTTATCATCTAAACTTCTTGCTTCCTCGAATATTTTTTGGTACAACTTAGCGTCGAATTTCTCTTGCGTCTTATTCTTCTCTATAAACTCTTTCATACTTCCTCCTCTTGATACTACCTCTAATGCACTTCTTAATAACGAAAGTTCATGAGGTGTTGCCACGAATATACGAACAACTTTTGGAGTTCCTTTATACACGTTTAATATCGACTGAATATCTTCAAGAACTTTCTTATGATATTCATGAATTAAGTCGACTAACATATCTACTGAAGTCTCGGGTATCTCAGGCCATTTCTCTACGCTAACGAAAGTCTCATGTCCCAACTTGTGCCATACTTCTTCAGCAAAGTGAGGAGCAAAGGGCGAAATCATCTTGATCCATACCTCCAGAATCTCCTTTACTAATTTTCCATTAGGTTCCTTCTCTTCAGCCCTTACCATTTCCATATACTCGTTCAGATAAGAAGAGAAGTTATAGAGCAGTTCGTTTAGGGCATTTCTCAGGTCTAAGTTCTCAAGATATTTAGTAGCGTTTATCACCATCTGGTTGAACTTATTCTTAATCCACTTCTCTGGAAAGCTTTCTTCACCTCCCTTGAATCCATCTACCTTCTCAATTAAATCGTAAAAGTTCCTTAACGCGTCTGCTACGGATTTAGCATAGCTATCACTGAAGTTCACGTCGGAGCCCATATCGGCAGTAGATGTTAGAGCAATCCTAACAACATCTGCTCCGTACATTCTTATAGCTTTTCTCAGAGGAATAATGTTTCTTAATGATTTACTCATCTTTTTACCTTCTAGAAGAACGAACCCGTTTACAGCGATAGCTTTAGGCCATAATTCTTCTGGGAATATTGCAGCGTGGTTGAAGATGAAGAAAGATAAATGATTAGGTATTAAGTCCTTACCACTGTGCCTTACGTCTAGCGGGTACCAATACGTAAATTCTTTTCTCATTTCCTCAATCACTTCTTTCGGAATTCCGGTAGAATTCGAAACAGAGAGAGGGTCACCTTGTCCTAACATTACATAGTCCCAAAAGTCCAAAGTAAGTTGTGAAGGCTTGAGTCCGTATTTCTTTATAAGGTGAGCTACTGTATAATAGGCCATATAAATAGTTGAATCACTTAAGCTCTCAATGATCCACTTCTTATCCCAAGGTAAGGGAGTTCCTAATCCTCTTGTCCTTGCACAAGCCCTTTTCTGTAACCAGTCCGCTACAAACTCAAAGTCTTTACGGGCCTCAGGAGGTATGAAATTCATTTTAGATATTAATTTCTTAGCTAGGGCTTTCCACTGAAGGTTGCCATAATCTAAGAACCACTGATCTTTTAGAATCTTTACTACGACCTCGTTACCGCACCTACAATAGACCGGTCTATTCATTATCTCATAAATTTTCCTTCCAAGTTTCTTCTCTATCAGGAACTCAGTTATCTTCTGCCTCGCGTCTGGTACACTTAAACCCACTAATCCCTTAACGCTCTCCCTGAATTCAGGTCTAGTCAACTCAACGATATTCTCTTTCATTCTGCCCTTATTGTATTCCGTTCTATACACTTGTTCCGTTAGTTTTTCTAAGTCCTCCTTGCTTTTGGGATTAGTCTTATCCACTGCTTCTTTAGCTAACGCATCACCCTGCCCTTCAACCGTAATTATGGATATTACAGGTAAGTCCTGCTTAACCTTCTTGAGGTAAAAGTAGTCAAAAGGTGCGTGAGCTGGGACACTCATTACTACTCCAGTGCCGGTCATTGGATCTACGAAGTCCGCACCCAATATCGGGATTGTTTTACCAGTGATTGGATTTGTAGCATTATGTTTGGTTAGTTCTGAACCTTTCAAAGTAGTTATCGTTTTGACATTATCGATCTGGAAGGAAATCTTAAATGCAGCCCTTTCACTCATAATAAACTTCTTACCATCTATTTCGACTATTGAGTAATTGACGTCAGGATTAATCCAGATCGCGACTGCCCCGAATACAGTCTCAGGTCTCAAAGTCGCTGCAGGAAAGATACCTAAGTCGGACTCAAAGTAGATAACCGTAAACTCTCCTATTTCGGGTTCCATGTCTCCTTTTGTATCATGCATACCTACGGGGATATGATGAACAGGACACCAACCTACCGGGTGTGTATCCCTAACTATGAAACCCTTTTGCTGAAGCTTATTAAACTGCCAGACTATGAACGCAGAGAACTCGGGGTCTATTGTAGTAAACTCCCTTCTCCAGTCTATGCTGAGACCGATTTCTCTCATCGCTTTCTTAATTTCCTCTTTGAAGTAATTGGCCATAAATAACGGGTCTACCAGTTTAGAAATTACGTCATCAGGTATCTCATATATATTCTTAAAGATGTCTATTAGCTCTTTGTCGCCTTTCGCTACGTCATCGGCCATAGCTATAATGGGTGTTCCAGTATAATGGAAGCCCATGGGAAAAAGTACGTTATAGCCCCTCATTCTCATAAATCTGGCGTATATATCACATGTTACATAAGTCCTACCGTGACCTAAATGAAAGGGAGAGTTGGGATAAGGAAATGCAACTGTCGTGTAGAATTTTTTACGGGAAGAATCCGGATTAGCCTCAAAGAGTTTTGCATCCTCCCAAGCTTTCTGCCATTTTTGAGAGATCTCATTAAGAAAATCAGAAAACCTTTTAGGTGCTGATATAAAGGTCACCAAAAGAGCTATATATTGTAGATATTTAAAGTATACTGTGTTTACTAGAGAAGGCGACGATGGTTCCACTAATGTAATTAACAAAAGAGTCGGTAAAGATTCCCCTTTGGTTAATCTATTAGGAGATTTAGACGAACTAAATTCGTACTTAGGTTATTTAGTTTCAAAACTACCTTGGGAGGACATGAAAAACGACATCAAGAAAGTTCAATACACGTTATTTGAGATAGGAGAAGACCTCTCAACTAACGGTGTAAAGAAGAGAATAACTTTGGACTACGTAAAGTGGCTCGAGGATAGGACTGTAGCTTATAGGAAGGAAACCGGACCGGTTAGGTTATTTGTAATACCGGGAGGTTCTGAAGAAGCCTCGCTCATCCACATAACTAGGAGCGTATGCAGGCGAATAGAAAGGAATACTGTAAAATATTCTAAGGAACTTCCGGAAATGAACAAAATGATAATTACGTATTTGAATAGACTTTCCTCACTACTCTTTGCAATGGCTTTAGCCGCAAACAAGAGAAAAGGCGTAGAGGAAAATGTTTACGACATAGGCAAGTTCTGGTGATAATTTAACAAACCAGCGGATATCAAGAGTTCACAGTTCTTACATATTTCCCTTCCGTAGCTGGTTGGCTCCCCACAAATCTTACACGTAGGTAACTCTTCTTTTAACTGTGTCTGATTTCTAACCTTCTCAGCTAGTTTGTCGAACTCCTCAAGAATAGTCAATAATGTACCAGGTTTTTTATCCTCTAGCATGTAAAGGAGCTCCCTCACTTTGGCTCTCAACGTCGGTCTTGTAGATATGTAAGGGCATTCTAGTTCTTGGAACTGGTAACCGCTATAATAAGCATAAAGTGTAGTCTCCCACTCATAGACCTTCCTTAACGGTTTTACCCTCAGGACGAATTTCGAACTCAATTTTATGGGTTTGTCTGCAAACCTTATCAACCTGAGCAAGTCGCCCCTAATTAAATTAATTATTATAGCCTGAACTTCGTCATCCAGATTATGACCGGTAGCTACGTAATCAGCAGAAACCGCTCTACCTGCATTATTAATTAATTTCCTCCTAAAGCCTCCGCAAAAAGTACAAGCTGATACGTTTAACCCCTTACCGATGGAATATTTCATCATTTCATCTAACGTATAACCTACACTCTGCTTGAAGCTGTCTTCTATTAATTCAATTCCGAGAGAGGAAAGGTATTTTCTTAACTGCTCAATTTGCTCTCTTCTGTTATAACCATGAATCCCCTCAATTATGTTGTAAGCAATTAACTTTTGAGGATCTATAAACGACACCAAAGTGTCCGCTAATACGTAACTGTCTTTGCCTCCAGACACTGCAAGAAGTATTTTGTTTGCCTTATCTAGACCTATCTTTAAACTCTCCTCCTTCACCCTCGCCCTCACATCTTCAATGAAGCACTTTCTACAAAGTCTCTTACCACTATGTGGTTGGTATACCTCTGCTTCTCTAGCTTTACATACATTGCATATCATTTCTCTTTCACTCTGCCTTCAACCATTTTAGTTCCGCTTACCACCTCGTCAATACTATGAATAGCACAGCCTTGGTTCTCAAGGGTTTGCTTAACTTCTTCAAAGTTTATGTTAGTCCCTTCAATCACTATCATCAATCCCATTGTCTCCACGTCCATATCGGTAACGCTGATGTTTACCCCCTCTATCCCCTCTAAGGAAGCGACCTTCTCGGCTAGGTCTACTAACGAAGTCCCCCTAATAGGCTTTAAAACATCAAGGACAAGTCTTCTTATAGCCAATTTATGATCAGCTGATCATATGTGAAATTCTCATTAAAAACTTGACCTACTTATAAGGTAAAAATAGGGTTAAAAATTTAAAAATAAGCGAACACCCCTTTAAAAATGGGGGGTTAGGGTATGATGGGGGTAATAAGCACACCTAAGGTAATAGGAAAGCAAGTTTACGGATCATTATACGAGTGTGACCCTAATATCTTAAAAGACAGGGAAGCTTTGGAGAAGATTGTCAAAGACGCTGTAACAATAGGGAATATGACACTTTTAGACATAAAGTCGTGGAAGATAGGTGATGGTGTTAGTGTTGTAGCGATTGTACTTGAAAGTCACGTTACAATACACACGTGGCCCGAATATAACTTCGCTACTGTTGACGTGTATTCATGTGGTGCACACACAGATCCTAAGAGAGCCTTCCAATATATAGTAGAGCAATTAAAGGCAAAAAAATATACTATGAATGAGGCTGATAGATCATCCGAGTTCTGATAGTAGGAGGAGGAATAGCTGGGTTACTTACCGCATATCATGTAAAGGACGTAAGCCCAGTTGTTTTTGACAGAAGGTATTCAGTAGGAAAGAAATGCACTGGAATAATTAGTAGGTCAACATTTGAGAAATTAAATGTGTCTAAAGAGTTTTTAGATAGAGAATTCAAGACAATTCTTCTTCATTATAAGAACAAGGTAATTGAAATTAGAACAAATGTAGTGAGACTTAACAGAGTTAATTTAGAAAAGTATTTGTCGGAGAACGTTAGCTTAAGGTTAAAAAGTGATGCAAAAATCGTTAACGAGTCTGCGGTAATCTGTAATGGAGAGAAGATAGAAGGACTTGTGATCAATGCCTCAGGGTGGAAAGGCGATGCCAAATGGGTGAAAGCTATCGAATATTTAACAGAGCCCATAGACTCGGAAGCAATTGAAGTCTTCTTTGATGATAGAAATAAAGCAGGCTTTTCATGGATAGTTCCCTTACCTTACGGAACGCTGATAGGAGCGATGGGTTATAAAAATCCTGAAAATTTTATCCCAGAAATTAATAAGAAAATAATAGAAAAACATGGTGGGGGTATACCTAGACCAAAACCGACCTATGTTAGAAGAGGTATTGGAGACGTATTGGGATTAATAAAAATATTCACTGGAGGTGGTATCTTCTCTATATCCGAAATTTTACCCTCAATAAAGAAGATAGTATACGAAGGGGATGAAAAAGAACATAGAGAAAAATTCAAAAAGTTATCGAAAGAGATCAGAAAGCAACAGAACATATTATCTCTGGCTGAGAAAGTTTGGAGCTTGGCTTTGAAATTCGGTTTTACAGTTTTTAACGGAAAAACCCTATATGCAAACGAGGAGTTCGACTTACACTCACTTTTTGTCAGGAGGAGTCTCACTCCTATTTCTCACTAGATTATAACAAC
This sequence comes from Stygiolobus azoricus, assembly GCF_009729035.1. NCBI lineage: Archaea > Thermoproteati > Thermoproteota > Thermoprotei > Sulfolobales > Sulfolobaceae > Stygiolobus > Stygiolobus azoricus. The sequence goes on along the minus strand of NZ_CP045483.1, from coordinate 897,875 downwards.
CTTCGCCTTTCTCAATAACCCCCATTTCAATTAATTTAGCTATCGTAGCCTCGGGCTCTTTAACCCCTAGTGCCTTCAACTCTCTGACAGCTAATATTTCCCCTACTGAAATTACGTTCTTGAAGTACTTTATTGCAATATTTATGTCGTCTTGTGATGACATTAGTTCACCTTATAAGAATCCTTTCAATCTAATTTATTCGATTATGTCAATAAAACCTTATCTACAATTAGTGAGGATACATAACGTTATAGGTTCCGCATTGTCAGCACTAATGGGCTATTTAGTAGCTTCAGAATGGCATATAATCCCAGTCCGGATGATAATTTCCTCTTTAGTCGTTGCTCTCGTCGCTGCTGGTGGTTATGTAATCAACGACGTGTATGACGTGGAAATAGATCGTATAAACAAACCCTACAGACCTATACCTTCAGGAATTGTCAGCCTACAAACTGCGAAAAACTTGGCCTATGCAACATCAATATCGGGAATACTTTTGTCCCTTATTCTTGGTATCTTTCCTGCATTAGTAGCCTTGATTACGGTGATCTTATTATTCGAATATGCGGCTTCCTTGAAGAAAAGCGGGCTAATAGGTAACTTGATAGTAGCTTTAACATCAGCTTTATCAGCCTTCTACGGGGGTCTGGCATACTTTACTGGAAATTGGCTTTATTTGGTCTCGATCCCCACTCTGTACATATTCTTCTTCACTTTGTCTAGAGAATTCATAAAAGGAATTGAGGATTATGAAGGAGATAAGGCTAATAACGTGAGGACTCTAGCTGTAAGGTTAGGGATAAGCAAAGCTTGGAAAGTCTCTAAGGCAATTTTAGTAGGGTTAATAATAACGTCTCCTCTTCCCTATTGGTTAGGCTTTAATATAATATATCTCATTTCGATTTTAATCTTAGATTTCCTATTAATTTACGTTGTCCTCCTTAAAGAGACTATAGAAAACTCTTCCAAGGCTAGGAGTGTGATGAAAGTGTATGCATTAGGAACAATAATAGCTTTTATACTAGGAAGTTTGCCTGTTAGGCTCTAGTTTAACGTGCCATATTCAATCAAATAGTTAAAGATTTGTCAAATGTCTTCCTAAAACCACTTTTTATACCTACTGCCCTTATTACCAAATTACCTTTCTTGTTTAGAGGTAAACCTACTTTAATATCTAGCGTGTCTGAAATTTTTACGTCGTTAAACATTTTGTAACTAATAGAAAGCCCGTTAAAGAGAACGTTCACTATAACTTTATCTAGTTCTATCTCGCTTAAGTTAGTAATTATCACATTTAGAGAATCTTTATCTACTTTAGGATCGACGTTAAGGATTATGCTAGGGATCTTATAATTAATACTGTAAAAATTGTAAATATAAGCTAGGGATCTTGAGTTACTTTCGGACATATACCTAACGTAAATGTCTCCTTGTTTTCTCATAGTAATCTCTTCAACTTCGTTTTCGCTCGTTATTAGGTAACTATCTACAAATAATCTAGCATTCTTACCCACATTCTTAGCTATTAAGTGGCATTCTCCATAACAGTTAAACTTCATTTCCTCCCCAGGCTTCAAGACCAGAATCCCAGCCATCAGATCATATTTAGTTTCAAACTTTTCCGCTCTGTAGAACACAACGTGACCTATACTATCCAGTGAAATCTCGTGGATACCTTTATACGTGATGAGAAATTCGTTCCTACCTAGTTTAACTAAAGGGGAAATGTCATAGATTATCGACGAAATTTTTCTACTTCCGTTCTCTACTTCTATGTTAGGTCTGAACTCCTTAGTTAATGAAAAATCGTTTAACCAGAGTCTCCACTTTGGCTCTACGTTTTTGTCCCGCTCTATGTTAAAGATTATATAAACCTTCTCCGGTTTACTGTCGACATTTATAACGTATGTAAATTCTTTTAGGGATGTGCTAAGTTTCGTAGATGTAGTAAAGAAGTCATAATCAATAGTCCCATCAAAGGAGCCCTTATCGAATGTTACCATATTTCCAATTGGCATATTATTAATACCTTAACCACCAAAAATAAAGTGAATGATAAGGAAAGTTCTTGCCCTCATTAATAAGTCCGACGTAGTAGTTGAAGTGGTAGACTCACGTGAACCTGACCTTACTAGATCAAGGAAAATAGAAGATATATCTAGAAGAAAAGATAAAAAACTTCTTATAGTTATCAATAAAGGAGACCTAATTCCGTTAGACGTGTTACAGAAATGGAAAGAGTACATAGAAAGAAAGGATGAAATACCAACAGTTTACATATCCGCAACCGGTCACTTAGGTACTAAAGTCCTTAGGGATAAAATCAAGGAACTTTTAGGTGGAAAACAAGAAGGAATAGTTGTACTCGTAGGATATCCTAAAACGGGTAAATCGTCTATAATAAACGCACTAAAAGGGAGACACTCGGCAACAACCTCAAAGTTTCCAATGAGCTATGGTTATACTAAAGCCGTTCAACTCTTCCGAGTTGACTCAAGATTATACATATGGGATACACCGGGAATTATTCCACCAGACGGGAATGAATTAGAGCGAATTATAAGGGGGATTAACGTGGACAAGCTAGAAGACCCGGTAAGAGCTGCGAAGCTTCTCTTTGACAGAATACAGCAATTTGACCCTAATGTGATTAAAAACGTTTACAAACTTGATTATTCCGACTATTACGATTTCTTAAACAAACTAGCACTAAAGCGCGGGTGGATATACAAGACCACAAAAGAACCTAATATTGACGAAGCAGCAAAGGTACTAATTAGAGATTATCACGATGGCAAAATAATTTATTATACTTATCCACCAGATGTAAAGACAGATGATAAAAGTAGTAGTGTTTGACGCGGACAAGACCCTATGGGATCACCCTAATATATCCAACCTTAAACCCCCTCTAAAATTAGTTAACGAGAATAGCTTAGAGGACTCAAGTGGAAGTAAGGTAATTTTATTTCCTGGCGTAAGAGAAACTCTTCAAGAACTCAAAGACATGGGTTTTTATCTCGTATTAGCAACGTGGAACATTCCTGAAAAGACCGAAATTGTGTTGTCAACACTTAAGCTGAAGAACTATTTCGATCTGATAGTCTCAAGAGAGTATCCTTTCAAATTCATTTACATAAGCCATATAATCTCCTTGCTTAGACAGTCGAAGAAAATTGAGATCAAACCTGAGGAGATTTTGTTTGTTGATGATCGCAGAGTTCATTTCGGAAACACTTGGTTATATGTAGGTAATGTAAACTGTTTAGAGATGTGGGGGGATATTAATAATCACAAACAAATCATAGAAAAAATAAAAAGTATTTATAATTCGAAGAAGTTAAGTGAAAAGAATTACAGTAATATTTAAAAATCTAAAACTCATTCACTTCTGTTTGTGAAAAAGATGATAGGTGACTGTACCCTCCAAATCGACTAAATTTTCTCCTAAATTCTCGATCAAAAGAGAAAATAGGAGAAAGAATGTATTTGAGTATTCTATCATACAACCTACTTCTATTAGGGGTGTGTGATTATGCCAAGTGGTGCTAGAATTCTAGTCGATTCTCTAAAAAGAGAAGGTGTAAAGGTAATCTTCGGTATACCAGGATTATCAAACATGCAAATATATGACGCCTTTCTCGAAGACATACAAAATGGAGAACTTAGACACGTTCTAATGAGACACGAACAAGCTGCCGCTCACGCTGCCGACGGTTACGCAAGAGCCTCCGGAGTACCCGGAGTATGCACGGCAACCTCAGGTCCCGGAACTACAAACCTTGTAACTGGCTTAATAACTGCCTATTGGGACTCATCACCAGTAATAGCGATAACCGGACAAGTACCCAGATCCTCAATTGGAAAAATGGCATTCCAAGAAGCTGATGTAATGGGTATATTTGAACACATTACAAAATACGTGGTGGAAGTAAAGAAAATCGAAGAAATTCCTATATGGGTTAAAAATGCGTTTTATATAGCCACGACAGGAAGACCTGGCCCTGTTGTAGTTGATATTCCAAGAGATATATTCTATGAGAAAATGGACGAGGTTAAGTGGCCAGAGAAGCCTATTGTAAGGGGTTACAAAGAGTTCCCGACAATAATAGACAGACAGAAGCTAAAGAAAGCTGCCGAGATCCTGATAAACGCTGAAAGACCCATAATACTTGCTGGAACTGGAGTAGTTTGGTCTAACGCCATACAAGAAGTTTTGGAACTCGCAGAACTACTTCATATGCCAATAATCTCAACATTCCCCGGTAAATCAGCGATACCTCACGATCACCCATTATACTTTGGACCTATGGGGTATTACGGAAGAGCTGAAGCGTCAATGGCAGCGCTGGAATCGGATGCGATGTTAGTAGTGGGAGCCAGATTTAGTGATAGGACAATAACGTCATACGATGAAATGATCGAAACTAGGAAGAAGTTCATTATGATAAACATTGACCCTTCAGATGGAGAGAGGGCTATAAAGGTAGACGTAAACCTAGTGGGAGATGCTAAGATCTTACTGAAGGAACTGACAAAAGCTGTAATTGAGTTAGGAATGAAGAATGATCATAGTGCGTGGCTAAAGAGATTGAAAGAGTACAAAGAATACTATGCCCAGTTTTACTTTCACGATGAGCCGAATAAATTAAAACCCTGGAAAGTTCTAAAGACCATAAGGAATGCAATACCTAGGGATGCAATTGTTACGACCGGTGTGGGGCAACATCAAATGTGGGCTGAAGTGTTTTGGGAAGTACTAGAGCCAAGAACGTTTTTGTCTTCAACAGGAATGGGAACGATGGGATTCGGACTACCTGCTGCAATGGGCGCAAAACTGGCAAAACCTGATAAAGTGGTAGTAGACCTTGACGGAGACGGCTCATTCTTAATGACTGGAACCAATTTAGCAACGGCTGTTGACGAGCATATCCCAGTAATATCTATAGTATTTGATAACAGAACATTAGGGCTGGTGAGACAAGTACAAGACTTGTTCTTTAACCGCCGAGTAGTAGGAGTAGACTATGGACCATCACCAGACTTCGTCAAGTTAGCAGAGGCTTTCGGAGCACTGGGTTATAATGCTACAAGTTATGAAGAAATAGAGAAATCGATAAAAGCTGCCATTAGAGAAGATATGCCAGCAGTAATAAGAGTGCCCATAGACAAAGAAGAATTAGCCTTACCCACTTTACCTCCAGGTGGAAGACTAAAGCAGGTGATCCTACGTGACCCAAGAAAAGGTAGTTAGAGTAATTGGTTACTATAGGGATCCAGGTTATATAGAGAGAGTAGCTGGTGCGTTCAGAAAACTGCTAATGGATATTAACTGGATCCAAGGTAGGAAAGTTTCAGACGACGGACTATACGAGATTTATCTAGGAGTACCCTATACTAACAATTTTGATATAGCAATACAAAACTTAAGCAAAACAGTAGACGTAGAGAAAGTAGAGGTATTAGAAGATGCTGTAGTTACGACATATGTCATAAAACGAGATGGGTCTGTAGTTAGAGGAGAACCTTTTGAAGCGAAAGAATATGACATAGTAGTTTTTAAACCCTCATTCTCAAAAGTAACTACACTAAGTTGGGGGATTGTAAGTGGTAAAAATATATACTGATAAAGACGCAAGCTTAGAACCTATAAAAGACAAAACAATAGCAGTATTAGGTTACGGAAGCCAAGGTCATGCTTGGGCACTAAATCTTAGAGACTCTGGGCTAAAAGTCTTAGTAGGACTAGAAAGAGAAGGAAAATCATGGGAACAAGCTAAAAAAGACGGATTTAACCCAATGCATACTGAAGATGCTGTAAAGAACGCTGACATAATAATATTCCTCTTGCCAGATATGGTTCAAAGGACTGTATACCTTGAAAGAGTAAAGCCACATCTAAGAAGCGGGAATGACTTAGTTTTCGCTCACGGATTTAACATACACTATAGGTTGATCGAACCACCTAAGGATGTGGATGTATATATGATAGCACCTAAAGGACCAGGACCAATAGTAAGAGAATACTTCGTGAAAGGAGGAGGAGTCCCTGCATTAGTTGCAGTTCACCAGAACTATTCTGGTAAAGCGTTAGAGAAAGCATTAGCTATAGCTAAAGCTTTAGGAGCTACTAGAGCTGGTGTTATAGAGACTACCTTTAAAGAAGAGACTGAAACAGACCTCTTCGGTGAACAAGTAGACTTAGTAGGCGGAATAACACAACTAATGAGGTCAGCTTTCCAGGTCCTAGTAGAGGCGGGATACCAGCCTGAAATTGCATATTACGAGACTATAAACGAAATGAAGATGATTGTTGACTTAATCTATGAAAAAGGGTTCAGTGGGATGTTCAAAGCAGTGTCTGACACAGCAAAATACGGAGGTCTGACTGCTGGCAAATATGTCATAGACGAAAGTGTAAAGAAGAGGATGAAAGAGGTTTTAGATAGGATAAGATCTGGTGAGTTTGCTAATCAGTGGATAGAAGAATACGGAAAGGGGGCTCCGACCCTTGTTAAAGGGGTTCAAGAACTAGAAAATAGCTTAGAAGAGAAAGTTGGAAGAGAAGTAAGGGAAATATCTCTGAGAGGAAAACCTAAATCCTAAATTTTTATTATATTCTTTTGTGACTTCAAATAAAAGTAGGGGCACTTCTTTAGAGAGGTATATTGTTTCCAAACTTAGAGATAGGGGCTTTGCCGTTATTAGAGCACCTGCAAGCGGAGCTAAGAGAAAAGACCACGTACCTGATATAGTAGCCATGAAATCCGGTGTCATAATTCTCATTGAAATGAAGAGTAGAAAAAACGGAAGTAGAATTTACATTGAACGGGAACAAGCTGAAGGAATAAAGGAATTTGCAAGGAGGAGCGGAGGCGAATTGTTCATCGGAGCTAAAATCGATAAAGAACTACGTTTTGTTAAATTCGACAGCCTTAGAAAGACAGAGATTGGTAATTACGTTGTTGATATGGAGACACTAAGTATAGGTCTTACTTTTGACGACTTGGTGAGATATGTAGACGCCAAATTGAGCAAAACCTTGGATTTCTTTATGTAATCATTCTGGGAATCTAATCCTAGTCTTTATACCATATTTCTTTTCATATTTCTTTAACTTAGTAACTACACGTTTATTAAACAGTCCTATTCCTTCCTTCGGTATTGTTATAACGTACTCCCCATTTTCATAGGTGACCGAGGCAGAGGGAATTATGTTGCTAATTAAGTTCTCTAATCTTCTTTGTATAGAATTTCCGGCTTTTGCTGTTATACTAGCCACGGGTACTATCATGGTCTGTTCACCGAACACGTAAATTTCGTACTCAACTCTATCCGTAAGTAAATCTTTTACCTCTACAACGGGTCTGGCTAGGTCAGCCTCCTTTAATCCAGTCGGGACTTTCACAGTCATGTCCAGACTATATACCTTGGCTACATTCCCCGAGTGGATGAAAACTATCGTATCCAGAATATTAGGAATTGTACCTATATCGACTCTATTAATAAACCTGTGAATTGCGTCGATTGGAGAAGTGGCGTGGACAACTCCTATCATCCCTATTCCTGCTAGTCTTAAATCGATGTAGAGTTTAAAGTCCTCATCATTTCTCATCTCATCATAAACAGTATAATCGGGTCTACTAAGCAATAATATGTCGTGTAGCTCACCTACTTCAGCATAGTTCTTTGAATACTGTGTTATCTCGGGAGGTAAGTGCATATCACGCGGAGATTCTATTGTTTTAACTACTTTATTCATCCTCATGTAAAATTCCGCAAGTGCTTGGGCGAAAGTAGTCTTACCCATTCCTGGTGAGCCGGCTATAAGTATTCCTTCAGCTCTATCTCTCAACCTCAATAATAACTTCTCATTAAGGTTGTAATCTTCTAACCTCTTTCTAGCCACAGGTCTGGTAATTGTAACCTCCCACCCATCACTTAGAGGAGGTCTGATTATCACTATCCTATAATTACCTAACTGGATTATTGTCGAACCTTTTCTCTCAATTTCAATAAAAGAGTCTTTAACGTAATCAACAGCGGAAAGAATTTCATTGACGATCTTTTTGATCTCGTGACCAGTAAGAATATTAGGCGACAGTTCAACGAACTGCCAGTTTCCTGGTTTACCCTTTTTGGCTTTTGGGGTTGTCCCCTCTTTTAAATGTACACTCATAGTGTTTTCGTCAAACAACTTATCGATTGTAAGCGAAGTAACATCTGGTGTAAGTAAAATTACATCAATTCCTAGGCTTTCAGCCAACCTCTGCTGTATCGCATCAGCTGTAACGATCGTACAACTCCTTCTTAAGCAATACTCACGTAAACCCTCATTCACAGAAGAGTATCTTCCTTCATCACCTACTATCTCGAAACTTACTAACAACTCTTCACTAAGTTCTTTTAACCTTGAAACTTCTTCTAATGCTATTTCAGCTGAAACTAAACCTTCCCTTGCATCTCTTTCTAACTCGTTAAGTAATATTTTGTGAATTAGGATGTTACCATAAAGCCTCTGTTCCGCTACGTATTTCGATATACCATGAATTAGTGCGGACTTATCAGGTAATAGATCTTTCGGAGGCAACTAATAATACCCTACTTCAAATTAGTGAGTGGAAAAATAATAAATTATCTCTTGACGTGATCGAGAAAGTACTCATGAACGATTGTAGTATTCGATAGTTCAGGATGGAAAGTAGTGGCAATCATATTTCTCTCCTCAGCCATTACCGTAACACCTTGTAGTGTTATTAAAGACTTAGCCTCTCCCCACGTCTTCACGATTGCTGGAGCCCTAATGAATACTACCCTACCTTTTCCGCCACCTATAACTGAGAAATCTAAAGTCGCCTCAAAGCTCTCCCTCTGTCTTCCGTAATAATTCCTTATAACTTGAATATTCATTTCCCCTATCAGAGGCTGTGACTTTTTGGAGACCTTTGCGTCTGTGACGTCTTTAGCTAACATTATAGCACCGGCACAAGTCCCTAACACCGGTGTACCTTCAGTGATCTTACTTTTTAAATCGTCTAAGACACCAAGCTTCTGAGCTATAATTCCAATAGTTGTACTCTCTCCACCTGGTATAATTAATCCGTCAACTTGTTTCAGATCCCCTGTTTTTTTAACCGGAAGTATATCTCCACTAACGTTCAGTTTTATCATTGCTCTCTTTAACTGTAATGCATGCTCTTCAAAACTACCTTGATAAGCAAGAATTCCTATTTTCATACTTAACTCCCTCTTATTTGCAGCAACTCCTCTGGCTTAAGTGACTTTATATCAATACCCATCATACTCTTGCTTTCGCTTATCATTTTTTGTGCCTCTAACACAATTTCAGGGTCCTCCCAGTTGGCAGTGGCCAAAACTACTGCTTTAGCCCTCATATCTGGGTCTGAACTCTTAAATATTCCAGAGCCTACGAAAACACCGTCGGCACCTAACCACATCATTAGGGCAGCATCAGCAGGTGTAGCTATTCCTCCAGCAGCAAAGTTGACAACCGGTAACCTCTTGAGCTTAACAGTTAGTTCTACTAATTGATAAGGAACTTGTAACTCCCTAGATTTCTTTAATCTGTCCTCTTCATTCATCGACACCAATTGGGCTATCTCATTGTTTATTATTTTCATGTGCTTTACAGCTTCACTTACGTTTCCAGTTCCGGCTTCACCTTTAGTTCTGATCATTGATGCTCCCTCACTAATTCTCCTCAAGGCTTCTCCTAAACTTCTCGCACCGTTAACGAAGGGTACTTTGAATTCCCATTTGTTTATGTGATGTTCCTCGTCAGCAGGTGTAAGGACTTCGCTCTCGTCTATCATATCTACTCCTAGTGCTTCTAGCACCTTAGCTTCATAATAATGCCCTATCCTTACCTTTGCCATAACGGGTATCGTAATAGAGTTCATTACTTCCTCAATAATTTTTGGATCAGCCATTCTCGCTACACCGCCACTTTTCCTCACGTCGTAGGGTAGCTTGTCTAAGACCATCACAGCAGTAGCTCCAGCATCTTCAGCTATTTGAGCTTGTGTGACGTTAGTTACATCCATTACTACTCCACCTTTCTGAAATATAGGAAAAGCGTGCCTTACCATTGATGTGCCCTGAACTACATCACCTTTCTCAAGAATTGGGGATATTGTCAACAGATTTTCATCTTTAAGGATATCCCTGAGTTCAGCTAATTTATAGAAAAAACTCTCAATCTCATAAAAACTTAACTCATAAAGTCTCATAAAAAGAGATGAGCAAAGTAAATTTAAAAAACTTTGTCAAAAGAGGACCTGGGGAGCTCAATAAAGTTTTGCCTTTTGTTTCCTTTCTTCTTCAGGTCTAATCTTTATAATACCTAAGTAAACCGCACAATTAACACAATAACACTTCGTTACCGGATATCTCATTATAATAGCTCCTTTCTTCTCTAGTTCAGCTGCTAAAGCAGGGTCTACTGGACTGTACGGTTTAGTTACACATATTGCCTTATCCTCTGGTACTCTAGCACCACATTGGTCGCAAGAAATATAACCTACATGCCCCTTATCGCCTTTCCTTCTACCTCTATTCTCTCTTTTCTTAGGCAAAAATTAACACCCTTAATTTAACCATGTCACTCCTTTTAATAAGTTTTTGCTAGCCTGAGGGTATCCTTAGCTGGTTTTTTACAAACCACACACGACTTATTTGAAACATCTCTTGCTGAATCGTAAGGAGAACCTAACACCCTACTGTTAGTAAGCTCTTGAAGTTTCAAACCACAATCGTTCTCCCCACACCATGGTACTTCTACTATACCAGACCTATTTTCTAACGTCTTTTTAGCTTCATCTAGATCGTCTGTATATATTATTTTACTCTTCATCATTTCCCAAGCATTTTTCTTCAAATCTTCCGAGATCTTCATTAGGAGCTCGGAAACTTTTTGCACTAATTCACTTCTCCCTATCGAAATGCCTTGTAATGTATCTCTCCTTTTAATATATACCATGTTATTGTTTACCTCTCTTTGCCCTATCTCTATCCTTAAGGGGACACCCTTTAATTCCCAGATATAAAACTTCTCGCCGGGTGTCTTCTCAGGGTTTTTATCAATGACTGCGTTTATTGAGTTCTTATTTAATTCCTCCGCAATGCCGTCACAATAATCTGTGATTTTCTTATTAGTTTCATCATCTTTAGCGGGTATAGGAATTATTACTACTTTTATAGGTGCTATTTTAGGATTCAAGACCGGGCCGTGATCGTCTCCGTTAAGGGCGATTAACGCAGCGATCACCCTGTCTGAAATCCCATAACTTGTTTGATGAGGATAGTCTAATGAACCATCTTTCTTTTGTATCTTGAAGTCGAACACTTTTGTAAAGTGTTGTCCTAGATGATGTACCGTACCTATTTGCATAACCCTCGAGTCTGGCATTATCGTATCGAACGCAATAGTGTAAACAGCACCTGCAAACTTATCCCAATCTGGCCTCTTCGATATGACATAAGGAATTCCTAGTTCATCGAAAAACTTTTTGTAGATTTCTACTGCCTCTTTGACTTGTCTTTCGGCGTCTTCATAAGTCTCGTGTAGAGTATGCGCTTCTTTGAAAGTAGTTAACTCCCTGAGCCTTATCATGGGTCTCGTAGCTTTGGTCTCATATCGGAAAACGCTCACTATTTGGTAATATTTCTTAGGTAGTTGCTTGTAACTACTTATCCACAGAGACTCCATGAAGGTAATTGAAGTTTCACTAGTAGGTCTCAACGCTAATTTAACGTCTAGGTCATCCTTACCTCCCTTTGTTACCCAGTATACCTCACTCTCAAAACCCCTTATGTGCTCCGACTCCCTACGCAACAGATCTTCTGGGATAAGCATTGGGAATAGTACTTCCTCATGTCCCGTGGAATCAAGTAAGTTCCTAATTAAGTCAGTTACAGCCCTTCTTATTTTGAAACCGTAGGGTAACCAAACTCCTACTCCTTTGACTGGATATCTCCCATAATCGTAGAATTCACCTTCTTTTAGTACCCAGTCGAACCATTCAGAAAAGTCCGTCTGCCACTTTTCTCTTGTTATTTTCATAGTAAGAGGAAAGAAAACGAGGAACTAAAAAAGCATTTTTGTCTTTTAACACGTTCACACTCTTGCGAACAACATTAATATTGCGAACAATATACCATATACTGCGATTCCTTCTCCGATAGCCACGAAGATCAGAACCGTACCGAACATGTCTCTCCTTTCCGTTAATACACCAATACCTGCAGCAGCTGCCATTCCAACAGCAACTCCAGCACCCACTGCAGCTAAACCTATTGCGAGACCTGCACCGATGTTAATTCCGGCAGCCTCTGTACCTGAGCTAGTTTGAGCTGAAGCTAGAGTAGTTACAAGTATTGGTATCAGTAGAGTTGCGAGCAGGATTTTCCTCATAGTAGAACACTCCGTTAAACTATTTTTCTACTTCCTTTAAAATATTTCTTTTGATGTTTTCAAACTCATCCATTCTTTGTTTAACTATCTTTTCAAACTCAGCATTTAATTGTGACATTATTTCTTTTCTCTTCTCATCGAGTTTAATCTTTAACATATTTACGTATTGTTCAGCCACTTTCCATCCTCCTCCTCTGAAGAACTCTCCTAATCATTTTTAGTCTACTAAACTCCTCTCTAGTTCTATCATCTAATACGCTCTTAATGTACTTAGCTGAAGAATTATAATAAGGAAGTATAGAAGTATCTATAGCATTTATAAGCCTTTGTGTCTTTCTCAGCTCAAGAGTAAGTGACCTTATAGCTGATTCCATTTCAACAAGAAGCAGTATTTTTTTGAAAGCCTCTGCAATCTCTTCCCTTGATTTTAGTATATAAGGTGATATTTCTACGTCACCGAAGGGCTGTTTTTGAATTGATTCCTCATTTAGCTCAACTATCGGAATTCTAACACCGAAGAGGAGCTTTGTATTACTCTTAACCTCAAGGCTGGAGGGTACAGAACTCGCAAACTGTTCTATAGTAGCTATACCCTCAGCCGAAACACCTTTCAAATACGTAGAGTATACATCCGATAAAACTTTGCTGACCTCACCGTAGGTCTTTTCGTACTCATCAGCATATTGACGTAAGTACAGCAACAAAACCTCTCTCTTATTTTCCAAAAGTCTCTTAATCGTTCTAGTTAATCTGATTTGTCGCCTAAGGTTTATCAGGTTAATCTTTGTAGGTAAAATCTTCCTTGAGCTCATTTCTTACCCCTATAGTTGGGATGATACTTCTTTACGTATTCTTGCTTGATTAGACTTAACTCAGACTCTGGTAACACAGAGAGGACTTCCCATCCAATGTCTAATGTTTGTTCTATGGTTCTATTCTCATTGAACCCTTGACTTATGAACTTTCTCTCGAACTGTTCTCCGAACAGTAAATACCTCCTATCAACCTCCGAAAGGCTATCCTCACCAATAATTGCAGCTAACCCTCTCACTTCCTGAGCCCTTGCATATGCCGCGAACAGTTGATTAGATAAGTCCTTATGGTCATCTCTTGTTTTTCCTTCTCCTATACCGTCTCTCATAAGCCTTGAAAGGCTCATGAGGACGTTAATCGGTGGATATATTCCTTTATTATATAGTGATCTATCAAGGGTTATCTGACCTTCGGTTATGTAACCTGTTAAGTCCGGAATTGGATGTGTAATGTCATCGTTAGGCATCGTTAAAATTGGCATCTGAGTAATTGAACCCTTTTTACCAACTACTTTACCTGCTCTCTCATATATTGTCGCTAGATCAGTGTACATGTACCCTGGGTACCCTCCTCTACCAGGGACCTCTTCTCTAGAAGCACTTAGTTCTCTAAGTGCTTCACAATAGTTTGTCATGTCAATGAGTATTGCTAATACATGCATATCTTTTTCGAAAGCTAAATATTCAGCTAGAGTCAAAGCTGCTCTTGGTGTTAGAATCTTTAACGATGGTGGTTCATTAGCTAGACTTAAGAACATCGCAACCCTGTTTATAGCACCAGTCTCTTCGAAGAACTTCCTGAAGAATAATGCTTCGTCATATCTTATTCCTATTGCACCAAAGACTACCGCGAAGTTACTCTCTTCACCTCTAACAGTAGCTTGTTTAGCGATTTGAGCAGCAATCATGTTACCAGGCATACCGCTCCCGCTAAATATAGGGAGCTTTTGCCCTCTCAGTAATGACAACATGCCGTCAATTGCAGATATTCCAGTTTGGATAAACTCTTCTGGATATTCTCTAACTGCTGGATTTAAGGGATCTCCGTTAATGTCCCTCTTCTCGCCTGATATGACTGGTGGACCGTTATCCAAAGGTTCACCTAACGGGTTGAATATACGCCCTAGCATCTCTTCGGAAACCTTTATCTCCAACCCTCTTCCTAAGAACCTTACCTTTGTACCTGTGGGTGAGATACCAGTGGTCCCTTCGAAAACCTGGACAAATGTAACTCCTAATTGCGAATCTACTACTAGCCCCCTTCTCTTGATACCGTCAGCCAATTCAATTTCTACTAACTCGTTATAAGAAGCGTCATTTACCCCTTGTACAGCCACTAAAGGACCTTTAATCATCGAGATGTTCGAATATTCCCTAAGGTTCATGCTTTCCATTATCCTGACACCTCCTTTAGTAATGAGTCATAAGCTGCCTTTAATTTATTCTCTATCTCATCTATTTTCGCTAGTTCATTATTCTTTACTGAGTATTTAATCCTTATAATTTCTGGCTCCAATGGTCCAACTTTTTCTAATATCTTCTTCAAAGGTATTCCTTTAGTGATTAAATCGTTAGCTTGAGTATAGAACGTATATAACACATGCATCATTTTAGCCTGCTTTTGTGGTGTAGCGAAAGCGTCTATTTCATCAAACGCGTTCTGTTGCAAGAATCCTAATCTCACTAATTTAGCAGCCTCTAAAACTAGCTTGTCCTTATCTGACAGTGACTCAGGACCTACTAACCTCACTATTTGTTTGAGTTCATCCTCCCTTAGAAGGATTTTCACTAAAGTGTTCCTCATTTCATACCAATTCGGATCAACGTTTTTATGCCACCACGAAGCTACTAAATCTACGTAAGCAGAGAACCCTTGGATCCAATTTATTGCTGGGAAGTGCCTAGCTTGAGCTAACGAGACATCTAAAGGCCAGAACACTCTTACAAATCTTAACGTATTACTAGTAACTGGCTCGGTAAAGTCACCACCTGGAGGAGATACTGCCGAAGCTATTGTCACTGAGCCAGTCCTCTCTGGGTTCCCTATAGTTCTTACCCTTCCAGCCCTCTCATAATACTCTGCTAACCTTGAAGGTAAGTAACTTGGGAACCCTTCTTCTGCGGGCATCTCCTCCATTCTACCTCCTAAGTCTCTTAATGCTTCCGCCCACCTAGTGGTCGAGTCAGCTACTAATAATATGTCATAACCTTGATCCCTGAAATACTCAGCCATAGTAACTCCTACGTATATGCTTGTTTCTCTCGCCGCTACCGGCATGTTGCTAGTGTTTGCAACTAATATTGTTCTCTGAAGTAATGGTTTTCCAGTCCATGGGTCTTTTAGCTTAGGGAACTGTCTCAGCTCGTCTGTCATTTCGTTACCCCTTTCTCCACATCCCACATAGATCACAATCTTAGCTTCCGACCATTTGGCTAAACTTTGTAATGTTACCGTCTTCCCGCTTCCAAATGGACCCGGTATAGCTGCAGTTCCTCCTTTTGCCATAGGGAATATAGTATCAATTACTCTGGTACCTGTCAATAGAGGTTCTGTAGGCTCTAACTTTTCTTTGAAAGGTCTCGGAACTCTTACTGGCCATTTATGATACATTTTGAGCTCTTTCGTATCGCCGTTAACATCTAAAGTAGCTATAACATCCTCTATTGTGTAATCACCTTCAGCCACAACTTCCTTTACAACACCATGAACATTAGGGGGGACTAATATCTTATGTTGAACAAGCTCTGTCTCTTGGACTACACCGATTATATCTCCGCCTGATACCTTGTCCCCTTTCTTTACGGTAGGCGTAAAGTGCCATTTCTTGTTCTTGTCTAGTGCAGGTACCTTTATTCCCCTTTTAACGTAGGGTGATTTAGTGACATTTGCAATGTAGTCCAGTGGTCTCTGTAGACCATCAAATATCCTTCCTAGTAGTCCGGGACCTAATTCTACTGATAAGGGAGCGCCAGTTCTGTATACTTTGTCTCCGGGCTTAATGCCGTCAGTAGTCTCGTAAACCTGGATGAATGCCTTATCGCCCTCAATTCTGGTAATCTCTCCTATTAGTCTGGGTTCTCCTACTTCTACTACTTCATACATTTGTGCTGATCTCATTCCGTCCGCTACTACTAGAGGTCCGTTAACACGAATAACACGACCTTCTCCTGCCATCTTACTCACCGAAGAGAACTTTAGCTATTTCGTCTCTTAAATCATCGAACATCTGATTTAAAATTGTTTCAAGCGTAAAGTCTTTCACCAAACTTTGATCGGGATAGAAAATTTTAATCCCAGCCCTTATGTTCTTATCCTCCTCGACCTTAGCGTTTATCTTCTTAGATGATAGAATAGTTTTAACAGTTCCTAGATCACGTGAAGAACAATAAATCACAGAGCCGTTTTTAGCCTCTCTTGCTATTATACTTTCAAGCCCTTGCTTGTATCTAGTATCAGACACTAAGTCCGGTATTTTCTCCATTACCTTATTGTACACTTGGTAAATCCAATAATCTTTCTCCTTACTGATAAGCCTTTTATTTTCTACTTCTAGTTTCGCTTGCTCGCCTTTTACCCTATCTTCATTCTTCCTGATATAATCCGTGATCTTTTGTGTATACTCCGAAAGAATAGCGTTGTATCTCTCATCTACAATCGTATTAGCTTCAGCCATAGCTTTTTTTAGTTCTTCTTGGTTCTTCTTTTTCACGTCCTCTAATGATGAATTTAATAATTCCTCAAATTTCATTTACTCTCACCCAAATCCTAAAGCTTTAAGTATTAAGCCTTTCACATCGAGGGGCTGACCTTGACTAAAGGGTGTTGGAATAATAGTAATTAGTGGTTTTTTCTGATCTATTACCAATGATTCAATTTTTTCCTTTACTGGATTATATAGGTCATTTGCGACCAATATTAAGTCTATGTCTTCTCTCTTTTTTAACTTAACCAATGTGTCCTCAAGATTGAGTGGATCATCAAGCACTAAGCCCTCAGTACCTATCATCCTGAAAAGGTTAACAGTATACCTGTCCCCTAATACTACTACTTTACCCATCCTGAATTATCATTTTAAAAGGAGATTAAATATTTTTAAGACATACCTGATTTATCATAGTGAATCACTGTGATTCTGCCTGAGACAATGGTTAGGGTTGAAATACTTACAGACAAACGAAACGTTAATAATGTGGTAACTAAGTTGCTTAATTTAAATGCATTTGAAGTTGACGACTCCAAAGCACCAATATCCCAAAATAAATATGAGGAGGCTAGGAGAAAGCTAGGAGAAACCAGTGAAAATATCAACAAAATAAAGATAATAATGGAACTTGGAGGAATTGAAATAGAACCTAAGGGTAAATTAAAAGTCTCTGACTGGTTTGAGATCGCGACTGAAGTGAACAAAGAATATACCAAAATTGAAGAGAAATATAAGGAATTACTGGAAGAAATAGGGAAACTCAGGGCCGAGTTAGAGTCCCTCAATACTCAGTTGAGCGAAATAGAGCCCTTCAAGGACATAGGAATAAGTCTAGAACTACTATACAAAACTGAATATTTTGAAGTAGCACTCGCCATATTATCTAACGAGCAGAGAAATAACTTGGAGAAAAACGAGAGAATAGCAGTATATTGCAATCCTTTTGCAGAGAATAAAAACGCTTGTATCATAGCTGGACCGAAGGGGACAAACCTAGAGACTAAATTAAAGGAAATAGGTGTCAGAAGATTCGAGACTCCAGACATGATTTCACCTCAAGAGGCTTATAATAACGTTCAGGAAAAAATTAAGTACCTTCAGTCTGTTCTTGGAGAAAGGAGAAAGGAACTAATTAGTAAGGTAGAACAAGACAGAGAATGGATAGCAGAGACCTATGGCAGGCTACTAACAGTAAGAGACGCGATGACAATTCTCTCTAAGGCTAGAGTATCAGAATACTACGTACAAATAGAAGGTTTTCTGCACGAAAAGAAACTTAAGAACCTCTTGGACGAACTAGAAGGCTTAGCGTTTATCACATATGAATACCCTAAGAGATATGCAGAAAATGAAGGAGAGACTCCGCCTACTTATGTTGAACTTCCAAAATCCATTAAACCTTTAGAATCGGTAATAGAACTTTATGGTGTTCCATCCTATTGGGAAATATCTCCTACAGTATTCTTAATAATTACCTTCCCGTTCCTCTTTGGTCTCATGTTCCCAGATTTCGGTAACGCTCTAGTTATTTTCATTTTCTCGCTGTGGTTCTACAACTACGGTAAAAAGAAGGGGAGTAATAACATTAAACAACTTTCTTTAGTTTTAATCTATGGCAGCGTAATCGCAATGATCACTGGGATTTTGGCTCGAGAATTCTTCGGTCCGTTGGCCGTAGGAGGGCTCAGAGAGTTATTAAATAACCCGGCGTATCCAAATGGTCCACTTTATAACATATGGCCAGTTCCTCAGTCTGTTTACGAACAGATAAAATACATATTACCTACTGGTGGAGCTGAACAAGGTATAGTTAACTCAATAATACTGTCCTTATTATTAGGTTCCATACTCTTGTTCGTGAGCTCCTTACTAGGAGTAATTAATGCAATAAAGAAGAAAGATCCTGAGTTCTTAGTGTTAGATAGGTTGCCTATCTTACTGATCTACACAGTACCATTTATAATATTTACCTACGGTCTAACGAACTTATCGAATTACATAGGACAAGTTGAAGCTTTGCTCGGAGGAATTGGTTACTTCTTGTTTAAGACCGGTTCACCAGCCCCTGGATCTACACAAACTCTTGCCGATATATTAGTAATCTGGACAGAACTAGCGTTAATTTACAACTGGGCTGGAAGAGTAATAATTCTACGTAAACATGAGAAGATGTCTTCTGTAGGAGCTATAGTCTTCGGTTTCATAGAAGGAGGATTTGAAGCTGGCATTCTGTTACTGTCTAACACTATTTCCTTCATACGAGTGTTAGTATTTGCCGTAGCCCACTATTACATACTCTATGCATTCTCTTATATGGGGTATCTAGCAGCTGGACAACCATCAACAGTTATCGCGTTAATAATAAACCCCATAGCGTTGGCGATTATAATAATCGGAAACTTACTGGCGATAGCATTAGAAGGTTTAATAGTTTTTATACAAGATATGAGGCTTCACTTCTATGAAATGTTCAGCAAGTTCTATGAAGGAAAAGGAAGAAAGTTCGAACCACAAGTAACTTACGTAGAAATTTTATCTTAATAATTCAGGTCTATTTTTTTCTATTTTCTTTCTTATTTCTTCTAATTTTCTATGGATTTCTTCCTGGAGTTTGAATTCGTCCTCTATAGATAAGTCTAATTTTTTAAACAATGGCTCTACATTCCCTATTTTTTGTCCGGGTTTGATGGCAAAGTCTCCAGCGTTATCCCACTTCTCGTTCTGAATTCCTGATAGCCCTATTTGTGAGTACAGTTTAGATGCGTGATCAGGCATAAATGGATACATCATAATGGCAATAGTCCTCAGCGAATTTGTAGCTATATATAACACGTTTGCCGCTTGCTGCTTATCTGTTTTAATTAAATTCCACGGAGCCCTTAAGTTTAGGTAAGAATTTCCGTCTCTAGCGAGTTTCAACAGTTCTTCAGTACCCGCCTTTAGTTTACCTAACTCCATCAACTCTCCCATTTTTTTAGGTGCTTCTTTTATTTCATTAATAAACTTTCTATCATCATCAGTGTAAACACTCTCGTCTGGATTAGGTACCTCTCCTCCGAAGTACCTCTTGACCATAGATAAAACTCTGTTTGCATAATTCCCTATATCATCGTTGAGTTCAGTGTTTACAATCCTTACCGCTTCTCTCCAAGTGAAATTAGTATCTTTTTCTTCTGGTCTAAGCCTTATTAAAACGAACCTCCAATATTCGATATCCATTAACTCCTTGGCTTCATCAATCCATATTCCTATCTTCCTACTTTTACTGAACTTCTGCCCCTCGTAAAGTAAATACTCGGTCGAGGCAATTACTGTAGGAAGAACATAACCTTCCCCAGAAGCCATTAGCATTGCAGGTAATATAACTGCATGAAAGGGAATATTATCTTTGCCTATAAAGTAGTAGCTCTTGACATCATTACCGAACCAGAATTCCTTCCATTTCTCTTCATTGCCTTCTTTCCTGAAATACTCAATAGTAGCAGATATATAACCCAACAAAGCCTCAAACCATACATACACAGTTTTGTTCACAGCTCCTTCAAACGGAGCTGGAATACCCCAGGCATTATCTCTGGTAATACTCCTTGGCTTTAAGCCCTCTTTAACCCAACTTAAAGCTACTGACTTAACGTTTTCTGGCATGTAAGGAGATGAAGATATCCAATCCCTTATCTTATCGCTAAACTCAGATAAATCAAAGAACCAGTGTTTAGTCCGTTTAAAGATTGGTTTACTACCACATAAGGCACATTTCGGGTTAATCAGTAGCTTAGGAGTTAATAGCCTACCACAATTATCACATTGGTCACCTCTAGCATCTTCAAATCCACAGTAAGGACAAGTTCCCTTGATAAATCTATCCGGTAAGAAGAGTTTATCATGTTCACAATAGGGTATCTCGTCTTCCTCCACTTTTATGTACTTTCTTAGATTCAACAGGAAACTTCTAACGAATTCCTTATGAACTTCAGACTCTGTTCTTGTGTAATTGTCAAATGTTATCTTCCACGTTTCCAGAAACAATTTTTTATCGTATTCATGGGCTTGATCAGTTAATAATTTAGGGTGAACTCCCCTTTTCTTAGCTTCAATTTCTATCGGAGTCCCGTGTTCGTCGCTTCCGCTCACGAACACCACGTTTTCCTTACCATACTTCATTCTAGCGTATCTAGCAAAGACGTCAGCAGACAAAATCGAACCTATTAAATTACCTAAATGTGGAACCGAATTAACATAGGGCCAGGCTGAAGCTACGAATATTTTCATATATCACACTTTGCTCACGCGTGGAATATAAGTTTATAAAATTTCTTAATCAGATGAGTTTTGAATTGGCACTAATAGACTACTCTAAATACCCTTTCCTCAAAAGCCTCGAAGATGAACTCAAAAAGTACGGCAATTCAATAACTATAAAAGACTTATTAATCATTAGTAAAGAAAAACTTGATGAAGCAAAGAACAGAATAGAGAACATTATGAAAGAAAAATTAAATGTACCATACTCCCAGCTCCACGGCGACACGGTCTTAACCTTTTATTTATCCTTACTTATTTTGTCTGCATTAGGAAGTAAAATCCTTACAGAGAAGTTTGTTGAGAATGAGGTAAGTGTTTTTAAATCGCAATTAATGATGGAAAGACCAGACGTAGTAGTTGAAATAGCAAAAATGTTAGGAATTAATGTTAACACTGATGAAATAGAATTACGGGAGTATCAGGGTAAAAAAATAAGGTCAATAAGACTCCCTTTTGCTATTAATTTTGTTGAGTACTTAAAATATTCGAAAGAGTTAAGGAAAAAAGACGAAAAATTCTCATTACGTAAACACGTCTTACAAAAGGGTAATGTATATTTAGACAAGAGCGAACTAGTCGACCTAATAACTTATAGAATCAGAGAGAGGATAATGAACATAATTAAACAGATCCAACTTACTGATGTTCCAGAAGAAATAAAGAAATTAGCTGATGAAATTAAAGGAAGAAAAACTCCACCCTGCATTATGGAGTTGATGAAGAGAAAAGAAAATCTTACTCAAGAGGAAAAGAAGATACTCTTGACATATATGATCGACATAGGAGCTGATACCAGGGACTTTGCTCCAGAGGAGATAGTAAAGGAAATTAAGAAGAATAGAGTTATAGTTTACTCTTGTGAAAGGATAAAAGAGTTGAGCTTGTGTGTAAGTAATTGCGGAGTCAAAAACCCATTGCAATTGTATTATGGTAAGCTTCTATAGACGTAATAGAATCTTTGCACTACTGTTACTGCGGATAAAAGACAGAAAATTACTAGAATGATCGAAGCTACTTTAAACGAGAAGAAAGATACAAATAGGACAATTATCGTAAATATAATCCTTTCCCCTCTTTCTATTATACCCCTACCTTCGATCTTGGTTAAGCCTAAAGATTCTCCCTTAGCTCTAACATATGGGATAACTAATGACAGCCCTATAAGGAGAGATGTCAAGAATGGCGAAAAACCAAGGATCACCAAACCTAGGAGGTAATTAATATCCTCAATTCTGTCTAAGCTACTATCAATGAAGCTGCCTTTTACTCCCGCATTATTAGTCAACCTCGCTATTTCACCGTCAAGTGCATCCATAAAAGCCGATATAGCTATAACTAAAATCCCCAGAAGTGGATTTTTGAATATATATATAATTAGTAAGTATACAAAGGACAAGACTAGACCCAGTAGAGTTACAGTATTTGCAGTGAGACCCATTTTGCTTAAAGCTTTAGCAATAGGTTGAAGAATCTTCTTAGATTGCTTCCTTACTCTGGTTATCAAAACCAACACCGTTATTAACTACTTACCGAACTTTTAATGGGACTATGAAGGCTAAAAAACTGATCTTGGTAACATCCGAATCTCATCCTTCGCATAAAGCATTTTTAAAAGTTACTGAAGATTTAAGTAAGGAGTTAAATATAGAAAAGGAGATAAAAATAGAGGACTACAGCTTCCTAACAGATTACGGCGAGAAGGACGACTTTGGAATGCCATTTCTACCACAATTACTGATACAAACAGAGGATGGAAAAATAATACCAGTTCTAACCCAAATGCCATTTAACCAGAAGTTACAGCCTGATCCCGAGAAGGGGAAGGAAGAAGCTCTTAACAAAATTAAAAATATTACCTGAATAGTTTTAGTATAAGTGAGAAACGTGAGTTACGTTCCACATGTGCCATATGTACCCACACCAGAAAAGGTAGTAAGAAAGATGCTGGAAATAGCAAAGGCTGGCCCAGAGGACATCGTGTATGACTTAGGATGCGGTGATGGCAGAATTATAGTAACAGCTGCTAAGGAATTCCATGTTAAAAAAGCTGTTGGAGTAGAAATAAACGATGAAAGAATAAAGGAAGCAATCGAGAATATAAAGAGAAATGGAGTAGAAGGAATAGCTCATGTTGTAAAAGGAAACTTCTTTGAGGTAGATATTTCAGAAGCAACAGTCGTAACTATGTTCTTGCTAACAAATGTAAATGAAATGTTAATGCCTAAGCTCCAGAAAGAGCTTAAACCTGGAACAAGGATAGTATCTCACGAGTTCGAAATGAGAGGATGGAAGCCCAAAGAAGTCGTAAAAGTTGAGGATGGGAATATGACACACCTTGTTTATCTTTACGTAATTGGTGAAACTTGATGAAAGTTTTGATATTAAGAAGTGAGGATGGAAACATAACTAAAAAAGATATAGTCGAGGGAGAGTTTGACAAGGTATTAAGGGAGATAGCTTCTAGTGCGTTAAAGGAATGGAATGAGACCTCCTCAGACTTCACAATAATGAGGGACATGTATGAGGTTAAAATACCCCTGCCCCTAAAACCCAACGTTTACGAAATAATTAAGGGCTATTTAAAATCTAGGACAAAGACCGAAGCTATAGCAGAAATACCAGTATATATAATAAGTTTTGATAATAGGTGGATGGACTCAGATTATCGTGATATGAAGGTTTACGTGGTGTCTCCCTATATCGATGAGAACGTAGAAAAGGAATTAACTGACTATGCTATTCAGGCTACTTCACAGAAACCAATGAATACTGAAGAAGAAGAGGAAGAAGAAGAATAAATAGTTAGTTTATGTTATTTTTGTCTAGGAGTAAAAAGTTATTTTGTATACTTATTATTGGCGAAGAACGAATCTATAGTTATAGTAGATACAATCTCATCCCAGCTAATATTGAATGCTCTTAGTATTTGTTCAAACGTGCTTCTTAACGCATCAACATATTTATCCACGTCAATTTCACTTAGCTTCGCTAGCTGTACTGGCTTTACTCCGTCTTTGTTCTTTACCTTCACAAACAATATTACATCTCTAGGAAGCACCATTACGCCGTAGGCAGCTAACTGCAATGCTGCTTTTACGTGTTGTGGGGTGTTCTTCTTGTATGCATCTAAAGGTTTTGAAAGCATAATCCTAAATGCTAGCTCGTCGAGATTATAACCTTTATTTTTCAACTTGTTATATATATCCTTTATCTTGTTTTCTAGTGCTACCTTAATTTTAGGTATATCATCTGGGGAATTCATAGATGCTATTAGTGTCTTGACTTCATTGAACTCTTTCTTAATAAACTCCGGTGTGTTACGTTTCTTTGCTAACATTCCCTTAATGTCGGTCTTACCATCTGGGTATACACCAAGATAATTCTTCTTAAGTCCCGAGAACGCTACAAACTTATAAACTTTATCCACTTCTAAGTCTAGACCGAACTTTTCTTTTACAAATTTAATTATCTCCTCCAGTTTATCCTTAGGAGGGTTATATATGAATAAAGAGTCTGTATCACCATATAACACTTGTAAACCCATAGACCTTGTAGTCTGTGAGGTCATAGTTATAACATATCTACCTATGGCAGTGACACTTTCTGCTACTGCAGGTGCGTATAGAGGGAAAGTTTCTGCACCGAAGACTCCATAAGTAGCATTGATGAATACTTTCATAGCTCTTTGAACTACATCATAAAGTGACCTTTGCTCCTCTGAAATGTCCTTCTGTTTAGCCTTCTTCTTATAAATTTTGACTCTGAAGTCCCTAAGTAATCCAGTTATAACTGCAGTTATACCCGGACGATCCATACAGACAAAGTGTAGCTTTTGTCCTTGTTCATCTACTATCCATTCTTTTTTCTTGCAATCCATGTTGTCTACCGTTTCATAACTTATGTTCCAGTTTCTGATTATTGAAGGATACAGTGAAGCAAAATCAAGAACTACAACATTGAAATAAACGCCAGCTGGTGGATCAATTACTACTGCACCCTTGTATCTTTTACCTTTAATTGTAGCTGCAGTCTTAATTTCGTTAGATCTAGCAAGTATATCCTCCTTTAATGGTATAAGCCAATTTAATTGCCTATGTTCCCAATAGTATAAGTTCTTTACCCACGTAGATACTTCAGTTCTCGTTAGTTCTTCTAAACCTAATTTAGATATTCTAGCTAGTAGTATTATTAATTTCCAAACTAAATTATTGCTATATGTAGTTAACTTTAACGTAATTTCCGCGTCTCTGAAGTTATACTCAACCAGCTTGCTCAGGTCGAGAAAGCTAATAAATGTGTCAAGTTTAACCTTAGACATACCAAGTAAAGCACTTGCAACTGCATCTAAGTTATACTCACTATATTTACCTTCAAATGCATAATTTCTTACGGCTTTGTTAAAGAAGAACTTGTAGAGATCGATATGTAATCCTGGTAGGAATTTTCCTTCGTCATTAACGATATCAAAAGGTATTTCATCTTCCTTAAAATTAAGCCTTAAAGCCCTATAATATATGTAAGGAATATCGAATTCATCGCCATTAAAAGTTAGAATTAATGGATACTCAGCTACTATCTCAAAAAACCTCGCCAATAACTCCTTCTCTGTCTGAAAAGTCTCAACGCTAAAGTCCTTAGCAGTAATTTCAGTATTTACATCATGCCTCATTAAGACGAGTACCTTCTTCAAGCCATCGTTCCCAGCAAGCCCGATGCTTATAATCGGAAACTCAGCTCTCTCTGGAGAAGGTATTCTACCTTTAGAAGGTGTATAAACCTCTATATCTATTGCAACTCGCTTTACGTCTGGTACCTCGCTTTCAAATATTGGTATCCACTCTTCTACAGTCCTCTTTGTCATTTCATCTGAGTCAGCAAATGCTTTCTTTATCTCCTCAACCTCTCCTCCTTTCAATTCAGGCTTAAGTGGTTCTAATTTACCTTTTCTCACTACGTAAGGCAAACCAGGTATTAGACCTAAGTCATAAACATAATTATTGAAGTACTTAATATGTGCCTCAAAAGCCTTAGGCACTGAATTCCTCATCCTCCTTACCGCTAGAGGATCCTTGGTTACAACCTTAGTGAGCTTAATGTATTTACCCGTATAAGGATCTATCTTCTGAACTAACTCTATGTGGTCAAAGGAAGGATCCCTGACTATCTTAGGGATCTTATTAACCTTATCTGGTTCAATATCGGTCAGAAAATAGGGTTTGTGATTAGTATTATCATATAAAGTGTAAATCTTACCTGTGATCTTATCGTAAAGTTTACAAACAGCTTTCCCCTTTTTGCCGTCATAATCTACCTGAAGTAAGAAATAGGTTTTACCCTCTTCCGCTTCAGATAACCATGATCCCCTCTTTTTTAAGGACTCTTTTCTAGGCTGTGTATAGGATATTTGTTCTTCTTTCTTAGGTTCCTCTCTAGGATTTTTCTCGTCTTCCTTCTTCTTATTGTTGACGGTAAAATCAAAAAGTGTTACTTGTTTAGCCATATACAAATTTATTATTATGTGGAATACGTTATAAGTTTGGAGGACCCGTAGCTCAGCCAGGATAGAGCGCCGGCCTTCGGAGATACGAGGAAAGCCGGTGGTCCCGGGTTCAAATCCCGGCGGGTCCGTTATACCTCATTTAACAAAACTTGAAAGAAAAACCTCAGTCTCCTTAGCAACATTCTCCCACTTTGAATGAAGATCGAGAAATTGTCTCACCTTCTCGTCATTATGCTCATTCTCGTATTCTTGTTCGTTCATTTCCATAACCTTGTTAGCGACTGCGGCCATTCCTTTAACGTCGTACTCCCTTACAATCTTAACTGGCTTCAACCCTCCATAGACAAATCTTATTGCAGGAATATCATATGTTACCACTGTAGTTCCTAAAGCCAGAGTGTCAAGAACTACAAGTGAAAAACCATCCTGATGGGAGGGATAGATGAGAACTTTAGCATCAGCCACAGTCCTATATAGCTCATCGTAGGGTAAATAGCCCTTATACTCAATGCCTTCAACTTCGAGAAACCTCTTATCACTTTCGTTATACAGTTTTCCGCACACAACGAGTTTAGTATTTAGTTCACGAGCTATCTTAGGTAATTCATAGAGACCTTTTTGAGGAACAAGCCTTGCATAAAATACTGCGAAATCGCTTTTGTTTCTAGTCTTTCTGTATTTAAAGAGAATATCTCTATTGAATGCATTCCCAGGTTTATATACTTTTGTCTTTACTTCGTATTTTTCAGAGACCCTATCTAAGCCTGAATAGTAAAATGCTGAAGGGGACACACTTGCTATCCCTCTCAAAACCCCATCTCTCATTGCCCTTAAAAAAGCCCATTTATCAAACTTATAAAAGAAATACATCATAGTATCGTATACCCATCCTTTGAGGCCTAGAAAGTGCCTATACCCTCTTCCGAAGGAATTCCTAAAAGGCTCGTCATGTAATAACTTAACTAACGGCTTACCCAATTTCTTGGCAATATGATACGAGAGTCTTAACGTAATTGGATCTTCATGCATATCATATACAATATTTACTTTACTGGGTAATTCATCTAGTATTTTTTTATCAGGTCCTAAATCACCCCAATTGAAATACACCGTATGAGAATTAATAAAATACCTAAAAGTACGAATTTGAGTAGTAACCCCATTCTCCAAATAGGAGTAAACCAAGGGGTGAATTTCAACTCCTTTTAACTCATCTAAGACCTTCTTTCTTGAAGGATCTACCAGAAAAGAGGGGGTGTAAAGAGTTACCGCATGACCTAATTTAACAAGTTCCTCAGTAACGTTCTTAATGTGTGTATAAACTCCAGAAGTATTAAATATATTTCCTATAACAAAAATATTCATTGTAAAAAATTTAACTTGCTTGTCCTTTTAACCCTTCTACTCTCTTTATTATCTCATCAACTAGTTCTTTTGCCTCACCTGGGTCTACTATAGCAGCTGACGCAGCAGCTACTTGAAGGTTACAAGCCTCACCTAGAGCTTTCTTTGATGGAACGTAGACATACGGTATCTTCTTTTCCTCGCACAAAAGAGGTAAGTGCGCTACTATTTCTTCTGGTTGTACGTCCTCAGCTATTACCACAAGTTTTGCTTGGCCTCTTTCGACAGCTTTAGTTGTTTCGTTAGTACCTTTCTTTACCTTTCCAGTCTCTCTAGCCTTCTTGACAGCTTCTAATACTTTATCGGCTAAATCTTGCGGAACTTCAAATTTTACATAAGACGGCTTAGACATGCGTTCATCCTCCTCCTAACTCGTCACGCAATAACATATCACTTCCGGAAGATTAAAAAACTTACTCATGTGAAAATATAGCATGAACAACTACATTGTTATTCTTTACTTCCTTCTTATCAATTCTCACAAATCCGAATCTCACGAACTGAACTATATCGCCCTCTTCTAAATTACCAATCTCTTTCTCACCTACGCCGTGAATCTCACTAACTCCCGCATTAGGGTCAGCAATGTATACTATTACTGGTACGGCCTCATCTTTCTTTACCCACTGAACGATTTTAGCGCTGATTTTTCTCGCTTCCTCGACTCCTTTACTATGGTATACTAACTTTCCTCCTTCAATCATCACGTTACACAACTCCATTAATCTAAGGACTTTCTCTTTTGCATCATTTTCGTCGATAAATATAGAGGAACCGGGTTTCACTATAATTTCACGGTAATTTGATGGATTTGAAGGATGATAGGGAATTCTCGCAGTTATTTCCTCTGGTATATCAATTACGTACTCCCTTGGCTTCGGAACGAACATTAGCCTCTTAGCAGTTTGATCAAGTTTTTTCCTATTTAGGGAAGCAATATTGTCAAAACTGATTGTAGCATCGGACACTTTAAGACCAACAGTAATTATGATCTCTCTGATAGTATCAGGGAGAATTCCTCTTCTTCTCAACCCTGCTAATGTAGGAAGTCTAGGGTCATCAATACCTGCTCCTCTGTCAAGTGCTGTTCTAATCTTGGATTTGCTCATCATAAAACCTTCCAGTTTAAGCCTACCAAACTCATGAACTTCAGGATAAGACCATCCCATGTAATTATATATCCACTTCTGTTTCTCTGCATTCACTGCGTGTTCTTTCCCCCTGAATATGTGGGTAACTGCTAAGTCATGATCATCAATAGCGCTAGCGAAATTATAAGTAGGCCATATCCAGTACTTATCACCCTCTAAAGGATGCGGATTAGCCTTCACGTCTATAATTCTTAGTAAAACCCAATCCCTTTGTGAGGGGTCGGGAAGATTAAGATCAGTCTTTAACCTAAGTACGGCTTCTCCTTCCTTAAATTCTCCGTTCAACATTTTTTCGAATAGGTCGAGATTGAAAGAAGGTTCCTTATTTCTATTAGGGCAAGGTATCCCTTTATCTCTTTTCTCCTTGAATTCTTCTTCGCTACAAGTATCTACATATGCATAACCTTTTTCAATAAGAGCCTTAGCGTATTTATAATAGAGACACAAACGTGCTGAAGCCCTAACCTCTAAATCCCACTTTATCCCTAACCATTTTAAGTCTTCTCTTATCCAATCGTAAGCTTCCTTAATTGGTTTCTTAACCTTAGGATCTGTGTCATCAAATCTTAGGATGAATTTACCTTTATACATTGATGCGTACTCGTAAGAGATAATCGCTGCTCTCGCATTCCCTAAATGTAATGGACCATCAGGATTAGGGGCAAAACGTGTAATGAGTATTCCCTTAACGGGTATAGCAGGTAATGTTTTTTTACCCTCCTCCTTTTTCTTCTCTTCTAGCATGTCTGGGTATTTGTCCTTTAGTTCCTTCATTTGATCTTCAACGGTCATTGAGTTTACTTTTTCTACGACTTTCTTAGTCAAGTCCACGATTTCTTTAGCCTTTGATCTTAGGTCAGGCCTCTCCGAGAATATTTTACTCACGACTGCATTCACATTAGCTTTCCCGTCATGTTTAACGGCGTTTTGTAAAGCGTATTTATAAATCAGCTCCTCTATTTCTTCCATGTATATCACCTCTATTTACGATTAGCATATTTACAAATTCTGCTACTCCTTTTCCACTTTTCTCCTTAGTTATATAGTTTCCCAATTTCTTTACCTTCTCTTCACCGTTGCCTACTACTACTTTAAATCCAACTTCCTCTAAAAACTCTACGTCAGTGTCTGAATCACCTATACCTATCACGTCATTTTTGCTTACTCCTAATAACGATAGGAGAAATCTAACTCCGTCACCTTTCCCTTTTTTAGACTTTGAGATGTGAATAGCGTAACCACTGGTTTTAATGTATAATCCTTTTTCTCTAGCCCACTTAACCATTTCCTCTGTTAATTTTGGTGGGGTGAATGTTAAGTCACAACATTTGAAGGGATTTTGCCAACTACCCCTTACGTTGAACAGTTTCTCAAATTCAGTAATTAGGCCTTTATCGATCTTCTCACAAACCTCATAGAGCCTATCATAATAGACTACACATCCGTTCTCCGCTACTATTCCTCCATTAAAGCCTAAATACGTATATAGTGCTCTCAAAACTGGGTAAGAATTCCCACTTACAATACCTACTTTAAAGCCAAGTTTTTGTACTTCTCTTAAAGCTCTAATTGCATCTAATTCAAGAATATATGTATCTCTATCGATAGTTAAAGTCCCGTCAACATCGACTAGTATTAGCTTCAACTCAATATATCTCTTGCCCTATTTACAAATTTATAGTCAACGTAAATTCTCCCGATATTTATATATTCTGGTATTGATTTCAGTAGAGTACTAGACAAATCTCTTAGAGATTTATATTTTCCCTTTGATAATACCTTAATCTTACTTTTATCGATAATTTTTATCTTTTCTTCAAACGGGAAGATTGCATCTCTAGGGATTCCATATCTCTCTAACTTGCTTACCAGCTCCTCTAATGGAGTAGTAAGCTTATCAAAAGTAACTTCTTCAAATACGACCTTTGGACCGTTTCTATTTAAGAAATTCTTTATCTGAAGCTTAAGATTATCTGGAGTATTGTAATCTGATAAAGCCTCATATAATTTAGAAAAAACCCATTCGTCATCCCAATACACCAAGGAACCTTCATTGACACTCTTCTTAATATAGCTTGTGTTAAATAATTCCGGACAGCATAATTCTACTACTTGTTTAAATATGTGGCGTAAATATATCTCGTATCCTAGAATGGTTTTGTGATAATATACCGCCTGATACATATGCAATCTGGATATATAAAAATTCTCCAGACTATATAATCCTTTTTCTAGAACTATTATGTTGCCATCTTCTCCGTAACTAATTGTATCTATTAACCTTTCCAGATCTAAGTTTCCTAATTGAACACCAGTATGTCTAGAATCCCTTATTAAGTAGTCCATTCTGTCTACATCAACATCGCTATCTATGATACTTGAGAAAGAGTTGTCTCCATTATATATCTGTAGAATTTTTCCCACATCCACTGAATACTCCTCAAATATTTCTTTAAGTTCACCGTCATTGCGTATAATTTCATCCCTCAATATTTTATTACTGAGATTTAATTGAAGGTAAAGCGGTTCAATTGCATGGCTAAAAGGAAACTGACCTATATCGTGAAGGAGGGAGGACAAGCGAATAAGATTAAGTTCTTCTGAGGTAATAATACCGCTCTGTTGAAGCTTTTCACCTACTTTCTGCGAAAGATAAAAAGTGCCTAGGGAATGACTAAACCTAGTATGCATCGCGCCAGGATAAACAAGATAGGCCAAACTGGTTTGTTTTATCCTTCTTAACCTTTGAAATACGGGAGAATCTATTATCTTTGTTTCAAGATCATTTAAGGTTATATAACCGTGAATCTCATCAAATACTTTCTTCATTGATATATGACTAAACTAGAAGTATTAAAAATGAATGCCCATCCCAGCTCAGAAGGGCTGCGGGTCCTCGCGGACCCCACGGCCCTTCTGACGTGGGCGGCTTAACTTCCGGGTTCGAGATGAGTCCGGGTGTTACCCGCCCACTATGGCCGGGTGGGCAATCTATTCTAATCTCTCAAAGCTTAAAAAAGTATCTGATTTAATACGCCGTTATTTGTTCTTTTGCTGTTGATTAGATTTAGCATATATACCCCATATAAAAAGAGGTGCACCATCTTGGGGGCAAGTACCCTCAATTTTCGGAATAAAGTCGCCCTCTCTGAAAGGTCTCTCAGTAGTGTACCCGCATTTAAGACATTTCAGTACAGTTACAATAGGTTTTTGTTGCTGTTGACTTTGGCTCATTGAGCTACACCTACTGTATTTCCTACTCCTATCAATACTACAGTATCACCTGGTTTAGTTCTTTCTAGTATCAGCTTCTTAACTAATTCAACAACTTTATCGGCAGCTTCATATACTTCTTGAGGCATGGATGTAATTGCCTCCTCCATACTCATCTTTACTATCAAAGCATCTATTGGTATGTTATACTTTACAGCTACCCTTTCGATCGCAATCTTCTCTGGACCCGGATCTCCCATAGCAACTCCAGTTCCTTCAGCAATCTCACCTGTAGTCTCCCCTTCTAACTTTGCTGCTGCGTCAACTGTTATTATTCTTGCCACTTTTCCGTTTTCTTTCTCTACAATTTTCTCTACCGCCTCACCAGGAGTCCCAACTGTAGCCATAGGACCTTCAGCTTTAACTACTATAAGTTTTCTGCCTTCGAATAAGGTTTCCCCAGCTATTACTTCTCTACTCGGAGACCATTTTTCTGGAATCAACATTAGAAATCTAGAGGCAACCAATGGACCTAGAGAGTCACCTACTGGAACACCTTGGATAAATGTATCTTGAGCCTTCTCATAGGCTTCAACCATCTTTACCAGAATTGGAACTACACTTTGTAATTGCAACAGAATAAAATAACTATTCAGTTTTTTACCCAATAGGAGATAATGTCTGATGACCTTGTAAATGTTATTCAATCCATTTATAATCTCAGCGGAAACTTCTATCTTACTTCTAGTTACTGGGTCAACATTAGGTAATGTGGTCATTATTATACTTTTAATTTTGTCTTCACTTGTCCTAATTAGTAGCCTCATCCTACTAATTATATCCGTAGGCTCTACACTAACTGGGTCGATGGTAAACATGTCTGCAAATCTCTTAGTAAGCTCTTCTGGATTCGATGCACCTTGTTTTTCTAATAATTGTTTAGTTTTACTTTTAGCAGTATTTAATGACTTCTCTATTTTAGCCAAACTATTTTCTATTTCCCTAGAAGCAAAGTAAATATACATCCTCTGCTGAAAACCAGGTAACGACATCAAAGCAATGAGAGCGAAGAATACAATATATGCAAGGAAATAGTAAGCACCGTTTAATTGATTAGCCGCACCTGATTGAGCTAAGGCTATTATAGCTGTTACGCCTAACATTCCTCCATCACATTTATGTTATAAACACAAGAGATAATAATTTTTTATTAAGTTATTACTTCCACTCCATCCCTAGTAACTAAGACCGTATGTTCGAACTGTGACACAAAACCCTTCTTAACTTCCAACAGAATAGGATAACCTCTGAGAGCACCTTTCCTCATGAGAGTTCGTATCATCTGTTTTACGTATTCTGCCTCTCCCAAGTTAGCAAACCAACGCTCGCTGAAGGGATTCTTATTTACTTTCTCATAGATCTTCATGAGAAAGTCTTTTTCCTCATCTGTCAACCCCTTAACATCAGTAGACCTTACTGCAAAAATCGTAATCTCCTTTCCCTCTATCACTTTTCCTCCACCGTCCGTAGCGAAGGGTTCGATAGCGTAAGTGTTATCCTCGATTATCCTTCCCATTCCCCTCTCGTAAACGTTTGGAATAAATATCCCTGCATGAAGTTCATAACGCCTAATCAAGTGACCGCCGAGGTTCGCTATGGGTTTATATCCGTAACTCTTAATCGTCCTCTCAATCGCCTTTCCGATTTCTCCGATATCTACTCCTGCCCTTATAGTCTCTATAGCCTTATCTAGGGCTTCCTTTGATGCCTCAGCTAATTTTTCATATTTAGGATCTAAGATTACTGTTACTGCAGTGTCCGTTATGTAACCATCAATGTGAGCACCTAAATCTAACTTAACAACCGCGTTTTCAGGGATTACTTTAGTGTCGTTGATCACGGGACTGTAATGAGCAGCTTCATTATTTATAGACAGATTGCATGGGAACGCAGGAAAGGCTCCACTCTCGATTATTATTTTCTCAACGGTTTCACAAATGCTTATAACCTTTACCCCAGGCTTAATTAACTTCGCCCCTTCTTCTCTCGCCTTAGCCGCAATTTTTCCAGCCTTTCTTAGTATTTCTATAACCTCTTCATTCATGAGAGTATATAAAGAAAGGAAGTTTTAATTTTTAGCTTAGAAATATTCTATTATGCCACAACTACGTTGGTTAGGTCATGCAGCTGTCGAACTTTATATAAACGGTAAACATATTATTATAGACCCACTAATAAAAGATAACCCCTTATCTCCCGTAAAGTTAAACTATTTTGATAATAATCTAGACCTAATTATAGTAACTCATGACCATTACGACCACTTAGGAGACACAGTTGAACTGATAAAGATGAACCCTAAAGCAAAGGTCTTCGCTACTTACGATTTAGAAGCCTATCTAGCTAATGAGTACAAAATCGATTGGAATAAATTCATACCGGCTAACGTAGGAGGATACGTAGATTTCGACGGTATTAAACTTGCGTTGACAAAAGCTGTTCACTCTAGTGAGCATAGTGACCCCACTGGTGCAGTAATTAACGGAGACGGAATAACAGTATATCATGCTGGAGATACGGGGCTCTTTGAAGACATGAGGTTAATAGGTGAGTTGTTTAAGCCTGATTATACTCTATTACCTATTGGCGGAAGGTTCACTATGGATCCTCAACAAGCAGCTATAGCGGTAGAGATGCTAAAGCCTAGAAAATATGCAATACCAATTCATTATAATACTTGGGATTTAATTAAAGTAGATCCTAATGACTTCGTAAGAGAAGTTAATAAAAGAGGTTATAAGGCATTAGTACTTCAGCCTGGACAGAGCGTGGAACTATAAATGCTAAGCGAGAACGAGATTAAAATAATTGAATATTTGAAGACAAAACCAGACAGAACTGCCTCAGCTGAGGAAATTAGCAAAGCGTTATCAATCCCAATTTCCTCTATCTATAGCCTCGTCCAACTATTAAAGGAAAAGGGATACGTAAGAACTGAAGAGAAAAAAGTAACTAAATATGAGCTAACAGAGGAGGGTAAACTAAGACTTCAGAATGGAATGCCCGAAGAGAAGTTGATCAAGATCCTTAACGGGCAAAGTAAAAAAATAAGCGAGCTCAGAGAGGTCTTAGGCGAGGAATTAGAAATCGCTTTAGGTTGGGCGAGAAGGAAAAACCTTATAAAAATAGATAAAGACACAGTCATCCCTCTTGTTAACGACTACCACTCCCCAGAACTTGACCTATTAAGAGACCCTTCTAAGATAGACAATGAGAATTCAAAACAGTTAATTTCGAGGAAGCTAATAACTGCTAAACAAGAGACGTTTCTCCTTTTAACCCTAGTACAAGACATAGCAGAGCCTACTAAAACTATAACATATATCACGCCTGAAATTCTCAGGAGTGGCGAATGGAAAAAAATCCCGATTAAGGAGTACAACGTTGAAGCGGAACCACCTTTCTATCCGTTAGCTAAGAAACACTTTTTCAAAGAGTTCTTGGAGAGACTAAGGGATGTGATGATAGAACTTGGATTTACTGAAGTTAATGGAAATTACGTTGAACTTGAATTTTATAATTTTGACTTACTGTTCCAAGCACAAGATCACCCCGCAAGAGAAATACATGATAGTTTCATGATCGAAGGTAAGGGAGAAGTTAAAGACGAGAAGTTAATTGAAAGAGTTAAAGAAATGCACAAGAAGGGCTGGAAATACGAATGGGATGAAAGCGTTGCCCTGAGATTGGTTCTAAGAAGCCAGACTACCTCAGTAACTTCAAGAGTTTTAAGTTCTAATCCTAAACCACCGATAAGGACTTTCACTATCGGTAAAGTCTTTAGACCAGACTCAATTGATGCGACCCATTTAATTGAGTTCCATCAGCTAGACGGTCTTATAATAGAGAATGGGTTTACATTTAGGGATCTGCTAGGCGTTTTAAAGGAGATATTTTACCAGATAGGGATAAAGGAAATTAAATTTAAGCCAGCTTACTTCCCTTTCACCGAACCAAGTGTTGAAGTCTACGGAAGGATTGAGGGTCTCGGCTGGATAGAAATGTCAGGAGCGGGACTGTTAAGACCCGAGATTCTTCAGGCAGTAGGAATAAATAGTGACGCAGGAGCATGGGGAATAGGAATAGACAGACTTGCAATGCTTCTTTTCGGCTTGAAAGATATTAGATTATTATATGCTAATAGTATAGAGTTTCTCAGAACATTTACGGGTTGAGACTAATGGTAACTATAGTAGTCTACAAATGGGATATAATTAATCAACTGAAGATAAAGGAAAACGAACTAGAAGAGTTACTTTTTAACTTAAAGTCAGAAGTTAAACCAGTTGATCAAGATCATGTCGAAATAGAGATTAATAACGATAGACCAGATCTTCTATCCTCTTCTGGAATAATAAGGGCTATTAAGGGATTAAAGAAGTTAGAACTGGGAGAAGCCAAGTATGAGGTAAAGAAAAGCGAATATACATTGAGTGTAGAAAACGTTGATACAAGACCCTATGCAATAGCGGGAATAATAAGAGGAATAAAATTTGATGAGGATTCACTAAAGGAATTGATACAATTTCAAGAAAAACTTCATATAACTATAGGAAGAAAAAGGAAGAAGGTTGCAATAGGCATCCACGACCTAGATAAGATTACATCTAAAAATATTGTTTATAAGGAGATCCCACTAAATTACAAATTTATACCACTTAACGGAAACAAAGAAATTACCGTCAAAGAAGTTTTAGAGTCTACAGAACAAGGAAAACAATATGGGAATATATCGGTTAAAAACGGAAAAACTCCAGCAATAATGGAAGATAACGGAAGCGTACTGAGCATACCGCCCGTTATAAATTCAGAAAAAACTAGAATTGAGCTAACTACCAAAAATCTCTTCATAGATGTAACCGGTACGTCTCTAGATGCCGTGATCTCTACCTTAGACCTATTAACTACTAACCTCGCTGAGATAGGCGGAAAGATAGAGCAAGTAAAAGTTTTAAGTGCACAACAAGACTTCTGGTCTCCACTGCTAAAGCACACTACATTGAGAATCTACTCAGATTATGTAAATAAAAAATTAGGAATAAACTTGTCAACCGATCAGGTAGTAGAGTACTTAAGAATGGCCAGATTTGACGCTAATGTTATGGGTTATAATGAGATAGAGGTCGCTATTCCCCCTTATAGGGTAGATATAATTTCACAAATTGACTTGGTTGAAGATATAGCTATGATGATAGGATATCAAAACCTTGAACCTTCGACATATAAACTTTCGAAAATTGGAAATGCATCTGAAAAGACTTTAATAAGCAGAAAATTAAGGGACTTAAGTATAGGGGCTGGTTTCACCGAGATATTTACTTTCGTTCTAACTAACGATAGAGAAATTCAGGGCGATTATGTGAAAATCCTAAATCCAGTAACAGTGGACTACACTGTTATTAGAAACTCCTTAATTCCTACAACGCTATACTTCTTGAAGCAGAACCAACACTCAAGAATGCCTATACTAGTGTTTGAAATAGGTGACGTCGTAATTAGGGGAAATACAGATACGGGTTATAAAAACTCAACAAGAGCAGTATACGCAATAATGGACAGTAAAGTTAGCTTCGAGGAACTTCAAGCTAGAATCCACCAAATCCTTTATAATTTGAAAATAAACTTCAGCTACAGAAAAAGTGAACATCACCTCCTAATTAAGGGTAGGACTGCTGAAATAATAAGAGACAACTCTGAGGTTATAGGAATAATAGGAGAAGTCCACCCGGAGGTTTTAGAAAAACTGGGGATCGAATATCCAATAGTTATAAGCGAAATATACGTAGATAAACTCAGTGGCGATAACGAATGATAACACTACTAAGCAGTGGAGTAAGAATATACTACGAAATTAAGTCCCAACCTGGTTTAACAAATACTGTAGTCCTGATACATCATCTGGCAGGAAGTGTTAAAAGTTGGAAAAATGTTTATCCTATCTTAGCGTCGAAATTCAACGTTTTAATTTACGATTTACGAGGACACGGTAGATCATCGATAACTCCTTCTCCCTACTTAATTGAGGAACATTCATCTGATTTGAGAGAACTTCTTGAAGTAGAAAATATCAAAGACCCAATTATTATTGGTCATTCTTTAGGTACTCTAATTGCCATAGATTACGCATTAAAGTATAGTATAAAAAAGCTGGTCTTGATAGGGGCATTATATAAAGCCCCCTTTAGAGAATCTTATGATAGGATGGTTTCTATAGCACTCTCTCTAGGTATGGAAGCTCTAGCAGAATATAGAAGAAAGATAAATGACTTCTCACCTACGTTATATATGAACCCTAGAGCGTGGAATGACCTCCTTGAAGTATACCGCGAAAATACGCCTCTGGGCTATAAGTACGCTGTGGAGGGTTTGCTTAACGCTAGAGATTACTCAAATGACTTGGAAAAAATAGATGAAGACACTTTAGTTGTGTACGGGAGTGAGGACAAGCTAGTACAAAACTTACAAGTATTCCAACAAAAAATTCGAAAATTGAAAAGTAAGGTATTTCAGGGATATGGTCACTTCCTTAACTTCGAATACCCAGAAGAACTTACTAATCAAATCTTAGCCTTCTTGAATACTTCCGCCTAATTGTTTGCCTATTTCCATAAGCTCCTTCTTACAATTTTTAACTTTTTTCTTTATTTCTTCTTCGTTCTCAGAACTACCAGCAATCTGGACTTCCAGTAGAGGATTATCGAGTTCTTTTCCTTTAGGATGTGTCTTTATATACAGATCGTATTTCTTAACTAATTGTTTCACGTATGGGGCTAACGCTGACTCCATCACGCCTTTAATGATGAAGTTTTCCTCATAATATTTCTTATTAGGTCTGTTACTCAAGTAACGGGAAAGAAAGTTTTCCAATACGTTTTCCATCTCTCTCGGGACCCCTGGAGTGACTAGTATTTCTATTCCTTGATAATTTATGTAAATCCCTGGAGCTATCCCAGTTTCATTCTCTACTGGTATACTACCTTGTGGCATCAAAGCCATTTTCCTCCTTTCTTCTGTAAGTTGTATTCCTAATCTAGAGTACTTTTCAATTAACATTTGAAGAGCCTTTTGGTTTAGCTCAAGCGGTCTATTAATTGCGAGAGATAAGCCCTCGCTTGTCTTATCGTCATAAGTAGGACCTAGACCCCCAGTAGAAACTATTAATTTAGGTTTTCTACTTAGCGACTCTATAAAGGCTTGTTTTATTTCATCGAGTTCGTCCATAACTACCGTAATTCTCCTTATAGTAAAACCTATTGAAACCAATCTTCTAGCTATATGGGAGGCATTTGTGTTAACAGTTCTACCGCTCAGTATTTCATTTCCTACGGTTATAATTTCAGCGTACCACTCATTCACAAAAATAGATAAAAGGGCGAAGATTAATTATTTTGTGCGTGAACTGTTAAATGTTTGAACGTTACTTGTCTAAAGACACTGAGATGCTAAGGAGTTCAGAAATAAGAGACCTGCTTAAATTAACTGAAGGGAAAAAAGTCATTAGCCTAGCCGGTGGTTTACCAGACCCTTCTACCTTTCCCGCTGAAGAGATAGAAAAGATTACATCGGATATACTTAAGAATTATCCTGAGAGAGCACTACAGTATTCTACTACTTCTGGAATAGTTGATTTCAGAAAGGAATTAGTAAACCTATCTGCAAGAAGGGGGATTACTGGGATAAATGAGAACAATATATTTGTTACCGTGGGAAGCCAAGAAGCTCTATTTATGATCTTTAATTTGCTTGTTGATCCAGGAGATACGGTAATTGTAGAAATGCCAACCTATTTAGCTGCATTAAATATTCTAAGGGCAAGGAAGCCCAATTTCATAGGAGTTAAGGTTACGGAGAAAGGTCCTGACATCGATGAACTGGAGAGGAAGGTTAAGGAAAATATATCTAACGGTAAGAAACCGAAATTAATGTACGTAATTCCGACAGCCCAAAATCCCGCCGGGACTACGATGAGTTTAGAGGACAGAAAAAGGTTGTTAGAAATAGCTGAGAAATACGACTTCCTAGTGGTGGAAGATGATGCCTACGGATTCTTAGTCTTTGAAGGGGAAAGCCCTCCACCACTTAAAGCTTTAGACAAATCGGGTAGAGTTATTTACACTGGCACTTTCAGCAAAATCTTAGCACCGGGATTAAGGCTGGGATGGATAGTGGCGTCTGAAGAATTTACTCATGAGTTAGAGTTATATAAGCAGAATGTGGATCTTCACACTCCTACGTTCACCCAAATGATAGCAATGGAAGCTATTAGGAGAGGAGTTATAGACAGGCAAATACCCAAGATAAAGGAGACTTATCGTAAGAAAAGAGATGTAATGTTAAGTGCTATAGAAAAGTATTTCCCTAAGACAGCTAAATGGAGTAGACCGGTAGGAGGGATGTTCGTCTTTACATGGCTTCCTGAGAAAATAGACACGGTTAAAATGCTTAATGAGGCTATGAAAAGAGGAGTCGCTTACGTACCTGGTTCTAGCTTTTATTATGACTATAGTGGAAGAAATACCATGAGACTAAACTTCAGCTACCCAAGCCCAGAAGAATTAGAACAAGGGATAAAGATCTTAGGACAAACTATTTCTTCTTATTTATGACATGAAAATTTTTTCTGCATTAAGTATAACTCCAGGTTTTGGTGTAGGTATCGAGGCTTCAATAGACTCAGATGTAACTACTAACTCATTGAACAATTTATCACTTATCTCACCTTCGATATAGTCGAAGACCCCGTCCATTTTTATTGGTTCAATAAATTTCACATTTAGCCTTGTAGGTATTATCGATGGCCAACTGTTAAGGAATCTCGGAAGGGCTAAGATATCGCCTTCCTTAGAACCGAGTTGTAAAAG
Source organism: Stygiolobus azoricus (assembly GCF_009729035.1). NCBI lineage: Archaea > Thermoproteati > Thermoproteota > Thermoprotei > Sulfolobales > Sulfolobaceae > Stygiolobus > Stygiolobus azoricus. Next base: position 856,434 of record NZ_CP045483.1, on the reverse strand, counting down.
TATTCTTATCCAGCTCCTCATACTACCAGCGAATACTATATCCCAGTTACCACCATCTTTAACCTCCTCTACCCCATATAGCCTTACTTTATATCCCTCATCGTTATATAGATATATTCTATTCGCATAACCTACTAACGTTAATGCAGATATGTATGAAACGAGACCTCCACCTATAATTAACACGTTAAACCCTCTCACTATCTTTCTCAGTTGTAAACCAATACTTACAAATGGGTAGAGAATATACTTAACGTCATAATCGTTTGGTAAGATTACTAAACTATCGCTGGGTACTACAGCGTTTTCAGCTAAGATTCCATCTATTTCTGTTCCGATACCCCCATACTTCTTAGAGTAAGGGAGGACTATGGCTTTTTTACCCTCAATGTTCTTATCGACCTCAATTCCTACATTTTTTATTTTAACTATACCAGTACTACCAAGAATTCTCTTTGGCTCCACCCAGAGAAAGCCCGTGTATATAGCATTCTCTATGCCTGTTAGCAGTGCTAGTGAAGGTGATACCATTACATAATCCTTATTTATAGGTCTTTCTACAACGTCTTTTACCGTAATACCTAAATCGAATACTATTGCCTTCATTCGTAACAAATAATGTATTTCACTTATTAAATTTTCGACTGAAAATGAGTTAAATGCGCATAATCCATAATCTCAGCAAAGAGGCTAGGACTAAGATTATTGAACTTCTACTACAGAAAAGAAGTAAAAAGGAGCTAGCTGAAGAACTGGGTTTATCTCCAGCAGCAATAACGAAGTTTTTGAACAATACGACTCACCCTAGTGATGAAACCATTGAGAAGGCTTTTAAGATAGCTACTGATCGAGAGAAGAGAGAGATCATAGATATTATTCTTGACGACTTATTAGAGAGTTTAGAGGAGTTTGTAGAGGAGACTAACATAATGGGTAGAAAAATACTTAAGATCAAAAAGATAATAAACTCAGCTATGTTCTCTTAGGCTCATATAGAGGGCATGTTATACAAATGTCAGAAAACTTTGTCACAACAACTTTTTTACTACCGTTATCTTGAACTACTATTGCATCTTGAGGAATCCCTAATTTTTCAGGTTCACTTATGCTCCATGCGTTACAAGTATCATTAGAAACATGCCTGCAAGTTTTCGCTTTCCACAGCCCTTGTGACCGGGCTATATTTAACCAGCTAGTAATTGTAAAGAGTTTATCGAACTGTGACTTGACGTTATTAAACTCTTGATTGGTAGAATCGTTTAAGTTCTTTATTTTTTCCCTTAACTCCTTTATCTCCTCTTCTAGATCTGTTGCAGAAATTAATACTACGTTATTTTTTAAAGTATCTTCATTTGTTATGCTCATGTTTAGATCCTCTACTTGATACCTTTTTAAGGGAAATTGCCAAATACAATTCCATGGTTAAGGAATTATACAAAGAGAGGGTCAAGGTTCTGACCGATATTTGGGGAAAGATATTGGAGAACAATAACGTCACAAGAGAACAAGTTCTCAAAATACTTGAAAAGTCTTATGAGGAAAAACGTATAAAACCGATCAGAGGTTTCAAAGCCGATGAATTATACGAGAAAGAGTTAATTAGCCTTTACGTAGTGGGAAAAGACGGATTGGGTTTACTTAATGAATATCGAGAATTATTTGATAGGGTCTTTTCCCCAGAAATAAAGTTCGATAATGCGGCACAGCTTATTATAGAGAATAAACCTTTAGAAGCGTACGAGATGTTGGATAAGGATAAATCAAGCCTTGCTAAAACATTAAGGCTTATTTTTATAGAAGGAATATTCTCCTTCAAACCCGAGCAGACACTATATGATGCATTACGTATTCTAAGCTCAGTTAACGTAGACGAAATCCAGCACACAGCAATCAGTTTTGCAAGGTTTTATACAGCATTTAAGATAGCCGAGGGAATAGCAGCAAGGAGCATTAGAGACAAGTTGAGTCTAGAAGCCCAAAAGAGAGCTATAGCTATCAATATAGGAATAAAGTATCCTCTTCCAAAGCCAGAATATATAGCAATGATAGCAGAAAAAGTGTTTAGTGTTAGTCCTAAAACTATAAAGAAAATTTTTGGCTCATGAAATGATTTTTAAATTTATAATTAGATTATAATTATTGATGCAAAATTTATCATCTACACAAAGGGAGATACTTCTAGCTCTAGTCGACCTATATAATAAGAATAAGAGAATGATAAAAAGTAAGGAAGTAGCAGACGTTATAGGAAAAGATGAAGGGACCGTAAGAAACATAATACTTAGCTTAAAAGTTCTCGGATTAATTGAATCCAAGCCTGGGCCTAATGGTGGATATGTACCAACACTCAAAGCTTATGAGACAATAAAGAACCCAATAATAACACCTATTCTGGATCAGTTAAGTCTCTACAAAGATGGTTTCGAAACGGATATAAAGATAAGTAATATAGAGATTCTTGATATTACTAATCCTTCTGGGAATAAAGTTCTTTTAAGAGTTAGTGGTGAACTAAAGAAGATAAAGGTAGGAGATACAGTAAAAGTAGGCCCGGTACCATATAGCAGGCTTGTAATAGAGGGTGTTGTAATACATATTGATGATTCGAGGAAAGAATTGATCCTAGATGTTACAAGAATGATTAGCATTCCGAAGGTTCAAGTTAAGAATATAATTTCTAGAAAGTTAATTGCTCTAAAACCTAACATGACTCTCAAGGAGGCATCACAAATACTTTATAAAGAAGGAATAAGAGGGGCTCCGGTTTTAGATGAGAACGAAAAAATCTTAGGGATACTTACTACTGCAGACATAATAAAGGCGTTCTTTGAAGGGAACTATGAGGCGAAAGTTAGTGATTATATGAAGACTAACGTAATTAGTATAGGGGATGAAGACGATATAATAACAGCAATAAGAAAAATGCTAATATATAACGTGGGTAGGCTTCTAGTACTATCTAGAAATCAAAAGGTAGTAGGAATAGTAACTAGAACAGATATTCTTAAGACTATTGCTGGATTGGAAGAGTTAGTAAATGCATGAAAGAATTGCAATCATTACAAGGAATAATGAGCTAATAGAGCTGAAGAATACGGCCGAAGGAGATGATAGATTTCAAGTAGATCCTGAGGAGTTCTATAAATACACAGATGAGCTAAAAGCAATAGTTCACACGCACAAGGAATCTTGTGAGCCTTCCTTATCTGACTTACAATACATGAGCTTATGGGAAGTGCCCTGGATTATTTGTAGCAAAAAATGTATAAAAGCTTACTTATTCACTGCTCTCGGTATACTGGAGATTGACATCAATTCCCTTATTCCTAAGGAACTCCACAACCTTCTCATGAAGCTTCTTCAATAATTCTCTCTTATCTTCTGCCAATACTACATCAGAGTATTCTTTCAGTAATATATTATGAGCAAATGGACTCGGAATATTAAACGGGCCTACTACTTTAACCATAATTTCACCACTTCTTACTTTGCTTACTATCTCTATCGCTCTTTTTATATCCATGTAATCCTCTAAAATTTCCCTTATGGTCTCCTTGAGGACAGGAAAATCTTCCAACTCTTTTACAACGCCAAGCAGAACCTCCGAGTTTAATTGCCTACGATCAACATTCGTCTCCCTACCTTTATAGCGCTTTAGTAACATAAACGATCTTTCAGCACAATGTCTAAACCTACGCTTAAGCATCTCAGTCCTCATTATCACTCTACTTAGTATATCATACATTTCATCAGGGTTAAGCCTAGCTAAGACTGAACCTATATCATAGTCAACTATATTCGGTAGTGTAATTATAAATCCGTTATCTGTAACTGCTATTCTTAAGTCAGTTTTTAGGTCATTGCTCATAACGTAAGCCACAGCTCTAGATAAAGCATCTAAGGTTCTCCTCCCATAGAGTGCATGAAAGATAAAGTTCCTTCTTCCCTCTTCATCATCATAAATTTCTATCACGATTAGCTTATCCGTCGGTACAACACCAGCGAACATATATTGCTCGTATATATACGTGTAAATAGACTTAGCTGCGGATTTCGATAACTCGTATTCTTTTGCGATCTTTTCTATAACATCTCTTGCGTTAGTGCCCTGAGAGATATACTCGGCAACCATACCTCTGAACTTTCCTATTTCAAGTGCTGAGTCATAAGCTAATGGTAACATCTCCGAAAACCAACTAGGGACAGTAGGTCTTTGTCCCTCTGCATCTCTCACGATAATTACGTTAGTCTCACTTCTAATAAATTCGTACGTCTTTCCAGCAAGGACGAATATATCTCCGGGTGTGAGAATTTCTACGAACTCCTCTTCGAGGTTTCCTACGTATTTTCCGTTTTCTGTCTTGACTGGAACCATAGCCTCATCAGGGATTGTACCGCTATTGAGGAAGAATATCATTCTAGCTCCGCTTTTAGGGTAAATTACATTATCTTTTAGCCTAATTTTCGCGTAAACTCTTTTATCTTCCAGTTCGTAACCACCGGCTAAATAATTAGCTACGCTCAAGAACTGCTCTTTTGAAAGGTTCGAATAGTTATAAGATCTAGTGATAATCTCAAATAGTTTATCAACTGAAATAGGAGAAATTAAGGACGATGCTACTATCAATTGGGCTAAAACGTCTAAAGGTGAGGATGGTATGTGAATACTATCTATTTTTCTCTGTCTTGCTAGTTGTGCCAAAATGGTGCATTCTACTAAATCATCTCTATCTACAACAACTATTCTTCCTCTGCTCACATTTCTGATATGATGACCAGCTCTCCCTATCCTTTGCAATAATCGGCTTACACTCTTAGGGCTGCTTAAGAGTATGACTAGATCAATGTATCCGATATCTATACCCAGTTCAAGACTTGTAGAAGAAACTACGACTTTCAACTTCCCCTCTTTAAGCTTCTCCTCTACATCAAGCCTCACATCTCTACTTAAACTACTATGATGAGCAGCTACCAGATCTGAGTCAAATATTTTCTCCTGCTCAAATAATTTTCTAAGCTTGTAAGATACCCTTTCAGCAGCACTTCTAGTGTTTGTAAATACTAAAGTTGTCTTATATTTCTTAATTTCAGAGATCAAGAAATCATAAATCCCCTTACTAACCTCCTCCTCTGACGCGTGAACCAAGTCCCTTACTGGCGAAACAACTTTGATGTCTATTGGCTTAACAAATCTAGCATCGATTATTTCAAAGCTTCTATTATTTCCTACCAGAAATTTTGCTACTTCTTCCAGAGGAGACACTGTAGCACTTAATCCGATCCTAACTAACTCGTTTTTAGCTACCAAATTCTGGTATAGTTCTAAAAGTCCTGATAAATAAGCTCCTCTTTTACTGTTAGCAAGCTCATGAATTTCGTCAATTATTACCCACCTTACATTAACAAGTTTCTCTCTGAACTTCGGGGAAACTAAAGATATTCCAAAAGATTCAGGGGTAGTTATCAGTATATGGGGAGGGTCTCTGAGCATCTTTTGCTTTTGGTAAGATGTAGTGTCGCTTGTTCTGATACCTACTTTTATCTTAGGTAAGTCGGGATATAGGGAGCTGAGTTCTGACAAAGGTTCAAGTAAGTTTCTCTGCATATCATTATTTAATGCTCTTAATGGGGAAATGTAAATGGCATAAATAGTATTCTCAAGATTACCTTCATAACCCATTTTGATTAAGGTATCTAAAATACCAAGGAAAGCTGCCAAAGTTTTCCCGCTACCCGTTGGACTAGAAACAAGCACATTTTTACCAGCTTTTATTAAGGGAATAGCTCCCCTCTGTGGTGGTGTAAAAGTCTTGTACTTTTCCTTAAACCATTTTGCTACTTGAGGAGTAAGAAGCTTGAATATCTCTTCATCAGAAATAGAGTTAAAAGCTTGAACTTCCATGCTAATCTTATTAAGTAAAATTCGGTTTATTTAAAAGAATTTGTCGTATTATTTATTTCATTCTAAATAATGTGTATAAGTAACCTGAGGAGTAGTACAGTAACCAAAGACCAGTAATAATGTAGGAGTGAAGAAAGTATAGTACTGAAGCTGTAAAATACATTAGCCCAAAAATAGCAATTACGATTTTTATTCTTCTAACCTTAGATTCAACGGAAACTTTCACATTGCCTTTGGGAGTAACTACGTAAACTTTATCTTTAGATAGAATACCCTTGAAGAAGCTTATAGTGATAAAAGGAGATATTGCTACCGTAAGTGCAGATAAAGCTCCAATAGCCATTAAACTGTTCTTGAACCCCAACCCCAACCTCAGTGCTAATGTAAAGAGGGTTATTGCATACAGAATCAATATCATCATCCAGAATAAGAACAGAGGAGTCTTCAAGATATCTCCAAACTTAAAAGGAGCTAGACCAGCAACCAGTGTTGCTAATATAAAAGTGATTATTATTGGGGTATATTGTAAAAGGTGAAATATCATGTCCATCTTTTGAGCTAAGCTATAAGGCGAGTTTAAGATGTATTTTATCCTGTTTCTCAACACCTCACCAGTACCCAATGCCCATCTAGTTTGTTGTACATAAAACCCGTATAAGTTATCAGGAACCTCGATATATATCGGCACTCCTGAAGAGCATACCCTCTTCCCTATGTGTGCCATTCTTGCACCTATTTCTAGATCATCTTGTATTAAACTATAGTCCCATCCATGAAGTTTTTCTAACACTTCTCTTTTAAATATAGTTCCACTCCCTACTGGGAATGGTCTTAAACCTATACTTTCTTTACCTCTAAATAAAGCTCTGCTTGCTAAGACTGTTGTAGCGACTAATCCTTTAGCTAAGTTAGAATACACGGTATTTGTGTATCCATTCCATTCAAAAACGACAGCATCGCAATTACTCTCAATCATTTTAGCGTAAGCCTTAATTAAGGCATCACGAGGAAGCCTTGAGTCTACGTCTATGGTTAAAATTAAGTCTCCTCTAGCCCTTTCAAACCCATATGACAGTGCCCCACTCTTGAAACCCAGTCTTTTTTCCCTCCTGAACAATCTGACGTTAAGGTTTTTAGGGATTTTTAAGGTGCTCTTAAGGGTAGAAAAGTATCGTTCATCATCATCTGAAACGATGATTACTTCAAGCTTTTGCTTATCCCATATTAATTCATTTATATTATCTATTAAACCTTGAATCACGTCTAATGACTCGCCTTTAGTAGGGACAATTATAGAAAGGAAGGGCAAATTTGTTTCTTTTAGATCTGGATTTAAAACGAGAACTTTTTCAGAACGGTAATAAAGTATTAGTTGATACAATACAAAAAGAGAAGGATAGAGGAATAATAACAGTTGTAATACTAGTATTAGCATTTTAGATATAGTTCTTCTCTTGGTATAAAAAATTTATAGATATGCCTAGTGGATTTAGGAGGGAACCTTAGACCCATGGATGCTAACTTGACAACGGTCTCTTTATCTATAGGTGGTAATGCAATCCCGTCAACTTCAGTTACTTTAACGACTTTTAATCCTAACTTTTCAAATTTTTGCTTTAAATGCTCAATTTTCCAATAAAGGCGAAATATACTATCATCACATATAATCCTTTTACCTTTTAATGTCGCGCAATATATTTTTCTCTCATCTTGAGAAGCGAGTGAATAGGAGTTAAAGAAAAGACTAAACATGTTTTCATTCTCTATTTTAAGATACCAGTTTTCTATTTTTATATCTTCACTAAGATAATCTACAAGAATTACTGGTATTTTATCTAAACCTAGTATTACAGCCGCCTGATGTCTGTGATGCCCATCTAATATCGTAAGAGAGTTCCTATCTACCACTATAGGAACAATTTTACAACGTCTCTTTAACATATTTATATTTTCAACGACTATACTTTCTATTACGTCCTCATGTGGCTTGAGGGCTAGAGGGTTGAGCCATTCCAGTGTAAAACTCACAACAATTTTTCAATACACATGAGTCACATAAAGGTTTTCTTGCTTTACAAGTTCTTCTACCGTGATAGATTAATAAATGGTGTAAATTAAGAAGATCCTCTGATTCTAAGAAACCCAAGAAGTAATTAGATATATCTTTATAACTCGGTGACTTGCCTAAAATTCCCAACCTAGTAATCACTCTTTTTATGTGAGTGTCAACCGGGAACGCTTTGCACTTAAGGCATGTAACCAATACAACATCTGCAGTCTTATAGCCAACTCCCTCTATACTAAGTAAAAAGTTTCTAAAAGTATCACAGTCCTTAAACTCGAGTTTATGCTCTAGGAATGCCTTAGCTGCGTTTCTTATATACCTAGCCTTAGAGTTAGAAAGACCACATATTCTTATAGCACTTATTATATCTTCTATTTTTACGTTTACCAATAATTTTGGCTCTATACCTATTTTTTCTTCTAAGTTTTTGTACGCAATCATAGCCGACTTATCAGTAGAGTTCTGAGATAGAATTGTTGCTATTAGAGTTTTAAAAATATCACCAGATCTTTTACAAACGTAATAAGCTATGAATTCTTCCTCATTTAAACTCTTATATGCATCTCTAAGTAGTTCATAAATTTGAGTAGCCGTACACATCCTAATAGGACTATTTTACTCTACATTAATAAATTGTGTAAAAAAGATTAGAAGTTAAAGTAAAATTAGGTAAAGTAGTAATAATTATTGTTAGCTAGTAATACTATAGTAGTATCTTTAGAGACTACTATGTTAATATGATAACCACTTGCATTTAATATAGTGTATATTGATACAATTTGTAGTGGCTCCACTACGAAATTATTAATATTATATGTTACATTATATATAATTATCTTGCTTATTGTAACGTTATACTGACCGTAATTATAAACGAAAATCCCGGACAAATTATTTGAGACTCTGATCAAAGTTATCTGAGTATCTATGGCGTCTTGTAGAGCATTATACGACGAGCTAACTTGACTCTGCGTATTGTTATAAAGATTACTAAAATATACAAACAGAGGGACTGCAAGAGAGATAGTGATTAATGTAACTATTAGAGAAGAAAAAATAGAGGATATCGCCTTCATATATATCACGTAGTTTCAGATGCCAGAACATTTAACGTTACACTAAATTGTTTCCCTACACCAGTAGTTCCGTATATTATTATAGTATAGTATTGTCCAGCATTATATACTCCTTTAAGAAGGTAGACGTGTTGGTAAGTCTGTCCTGGCAATAAGCTGGTAAGATTAAAGTTAGGCACTTGTTGACCGTTAACATATACTGAAGTTATATTTACGTTAACATTACCGTCATTAACCAATGTTAATTGTAAATAAGCTTGAGATGTAGACGGATTTACTATTATTTGTGCTTGGGCATTCACATTAACGTTTTGGGTTAAATTACCGAACATGCCTTGACTGTATGCATACAGTAAGCCGCCTAATGCTATAGTTATAGCAAGTACTATTACTGTACCTAATATGGATGAAATACCTTTTTTGCTCCTATGTTGCATCTTTTATCCCTCATAAAATATCTATCTTTAAATACCATGAGGGAAAGCCGAAAGTATTGTTGCTATTACTAGCGGAGTAATAACTGCCGGTAAGTAAAATGTAACAAATCTAGAGATTTTTGAGAACATTAGACCGATAGCAAAACTGTAGGAGAATATCACTAAATCTTGTAACTCCACGTTCTTACTGCTAGTAAATACATTCCCTAGCATAGAGAATGTCAACCACAACATAATAGGTGTTAAGAATAACATAACATCAAACAGCCTTAATTGTCTCAGCATACTGTTTCTCATTATAATTATATCGTTAACCAAATCCGAAAGTTCTTCCAGTCCCACGCTAGTCAAACCAGATTTACTCAATATCTTCAGCGTATTCATCACGTTATTAAACAGCTTAGATGACGTATTCACTTCAGGAATCTCGTTATCTATAGATGCCTTTCTAATTATACCCTCAAGAATTTTATAACCGGGGCCTTTTTTAGCTCTTACCTTAGTCAACGAAGTAACAACACTGTAACCGATTTTCATGTAATCCGAAACTTGATTTAAAATATCTGGTAGTTGAGATAGTAGATAGTTTGCAACAAGGATTTGCCTATAAATGTATAACAGAGGAATTGACAAGATAGTTATAATTGCAACAAATTTTATAATCAAATTCAAAGGCGTTAAAGTAATTAGAATTAGCGCTGGCAGAGGCAAAATATATTTATAGTTAGCCTTAATTTGATAGTCTCCTACAGGTTGTATTGTTGATATGAGAAATATGAACGCAGGTGTAAACAGCAATGGAAATAGCAGTTGTAAGATATTTACCTTGAAAGTAAATTGAAAACCTACTAGAACAATTGGCAATAATAAATAAATTGCAAATATCATTTCAGAGAGCTCCGCTGATCTCTCTACATAATTCTTGTATTCTTCTCTGTACGACTGTAAAATTTCTCTCATAGACTCCCTCATTCTGTCCTTTATAGATATTCCGAGGTCAGCTGCTATTAGAAATTTAGAATATATTTTTCCAAGTAAATCATCTTTGTGTAAAATAGCTCTCCTCTCAACCGCCTTATAACTTGACTCATTTAACACTTCTTTACTCTTCTTAATCATCTGGTACTCTACCGAGGGAACCTTTAAGCCCCTTACACTTAGTAATTCTTCGATAGTGTGCAGGATATTTTTATCAATTAACGAATTTACATATGCAATTATAGATATAAGAGGAGCCTCTTGGTTAACTTGCTTTTTATATTCCTCCTTTTTAGACCAACTGTACAGTAAGGGATAGAAGTAGACAACTAAAAATACACCGATTTCACTAAACATTACTAATCTTACCGTAAGAAATGACACGATAGTTATTACTGCTATGAGAATAGGTAACATTCTTATTAATTTCTTGTATTTTAAACACACTTCCTCGAAGTCTCCTCCAACATACTCTAAGTTTTTCTTAATTCTCTCCTCGAATATTTCACATGCTAGCCATCTCAACCTTACCACCCTTATCATAGAATTCCAAAACCTTTTGACTAACTTCATCAAAGTCTATGACTTTAGAGTTCTGTAAATCTTGTAAAAACTTTATACGTCTGTTCAATTCGCTTTGCGGATCCACGTTATAAGTTTCCTTTAGTTTTCTTAGTAAAGAAGATTTCTTAATTAGGTCTTCTACGGTGGGAGGAGTAAACATTGTTTTCATGTAAGACCATTCTATTACCCTCTTAAATCCTACTTTTGATTTAGAAGTAACTACTTCATAGATAGAGAGCACTGATCTTCTGGTATTATTCCCCTCTTTTACATTTCCGACTACTACAAAAGCCCACACTGTCTGAAGAAACAGCTTGGCTAGTTCATTTGACAACAAGTCCGTGATTCTCGTCACTGCATCGGTAGGTCTAGAGCCGTGAAATGTAGTGATAGAACCGTGACCAGACGCTGATGCATGGACTAACGCCTCAATTTCTTTACCTCTAACCTCTCCAATAACCAGGTAATCAGGTCTATATCTAAGCGACAACTTTGCTAAATCCATCATAGTAATATCGAAATTGCCAGAGAGTGTAGCCCTTGACACAAATCTTACCCAATTTTGATTCTTAATGTTTATTTCCGGAGTATCTTCAATAGTGAGAATCTTATAATTTGGATTAATTAAATTCAATAAAGCGTTTAGTAGCGTGGTCTTACCAGACCCAGTAGGTCCAACGATAATGATAAAGGGTTTATACTCTATAAGTAACCACAAATACGAAGCCGTTAGTTCATTAATCATTCTAGACTTTATGATCTCAACTATGCTTAGTGGCTTTAGAGGGAACTTTCTAATATCAAAAGTTGAGCCAGGTAGTGAAATCTCCTTTGAAATTGTTGCAGCTACCCTATGTCCCTCTGGAAGGGAAAATTCTAGGAAGGGTTTAGCTATATTTATGCTCTTGTTAGCCTTATTTGCTAACCTTTCTATAGTTTTTATTGCGTCTTCCTCAGTTCGAATATATATACTAGTATATAGCCGAATACACTCTGAATGATCTCTATGAATTACTGTTAATGGATATAAGTATCCCTTGTATTCAATTTCCTCTACCTTAGGGTCAAGCATTAAAATAGTAAGTTCTCCGTAAAGCAAGGATTTCTTTATGTGGTATAGAATCTTTTCAATTGATTCATCAGGAAACTTAAAGCTTTGTAATCTTTTTACTATCTCTTCTTCAATGTTATCCACTTTAGTGTAGTATAATTCTGAAAGAATCTTGTCCTTAGCCTTCTCTTCTAAAGATGATAATTTAGGCTCTTCTACAATGTAAAAACATTGACTCGACTTCTTTACAATGTTTACCTTCACGGGACCTACATAATATTCTTCGAGAACCTTTTCACTCATATAAGAAAAAAACTTAAAAATGTCCTCAGAGTACTCCGAAAGTTTCGATCTCTTCTTTCAACATTAGAGATTCTTTAACTACTTTGAACAAAACTTTCTTAAATAAATCAAGTAGCTTATACTCCTCATTCCATTGTATTCCTCCCAAATTAACTAGAAGAGACACAGTATCATATGTAGGTTCTAACTTAAACGTTAATTTTTCGGAGTCTGTTACAGTAATCTGCGTACCATACATACCGACTACTACGACGTTATTCGAGTTTTTCCTAAGATAAATACAAAGGGTCTCTCCTGCTATCTCTGCACTTTCTACCTTAACTGGGTTCTCGATCCCGTATATAACGTATTTTCTCTTTATATTCGATTTCTTTATTTCTATTTCCTTCCTGCCTTTTGTAACTTGTACGGTGTTTCCCTCAATATTAACGAATTCTCCTGTTTTCCCAATTACTAAGACATTGTAAAAGTCTGGGTGTTCCTCCCTTTTCTCCCAGATAAAATCTCCATTCACTATTTTCTCAATTCTTATCTTTTTAGAATCCTCTATGTATGTAGAAACGGTTCTTATTCCCTTTTTTTCTATAAAATTCGGCTTCACCGTGAATTCATAAACTTCTTCAACTTTACTTCCCCTATGAATTCTTACCTGCACTACTTCTTCAGAGTCATCTATTTTGTAAAGTGGTAGTTCAAAATTTATTTCTCCCCTTAGTTCAGTGAGCTCATAACTTACCTCTTTATTTCTGACCTTTATACTTACCATCTTGCGTAAATTAGTTGGAATATCATACACTAATGTACCTCTTAATACTGCATTACTCGACTCGTCTTTAGCATACTTCCCATTATGTAGTGCAACATTTAATTTCAGATCCTTAATACTGAGCTTTAGTTTCTCGCTTTGTAGTTGAATAGGATACTCATACTCATAGATTTCATTTACTACTTTGACTATCTCTTCAATCCGACTACCATCCATAAGATAGGGTTCTACGTGGATTACCAGTTTATTATTCTCATAATTTCTACTTGTCTCTACAACTTTTTGACCTAGGATAACCTCACCTTTTATAACGTCACTTATTTCGACTTTATAGCTTATTGTATCCTTTTGAGCTGTTATAAGACCTTCACCGTCATGAGAAGATATTATATATACTTTATAAGTTCTAGATAAAGCTACTATTTTATCCTCTATTAATTTTAATATTCTTATATTCTTTAATGAGTATATTTTCTTTAAATCATATGAATAAACATTAGTAAGATCATTCGTTAAGACCACAAAGTATTTATTAACATCAGAAGATTGGAGATTACTAGATATCTGTCCTAAATAAGACCATCCACCCTTGTAAAAATATTTTACTTTTCCCTCACATGATATAAATATACCACTATAGGATTCACCTAGAAAATTAGCGTCAGAAGAACATACACCTAATAAGTCGTAATCAAGAGAATCAGAGATTATTCTGCCGTTTAAAGTTTGGTAAATATCTCCAATAGAGGTACTTGCTAAGAAAACTGCTGGCTTTTTATATTTCTTTATGCTTCCATCTCTAGCTAATGTCATTGAGAAATCACTATAAACAACCGATACATAATCATTAAATATTCTGTAATAAATGGGTTTATCCAGCTCTACTTCCTTGCCTTCAGGAGTTATAATTTTTATAATGTCATTTATAAAGACTTTAAAACCGTATTTAGAAAAATAGGAAGTATATTTTTCTCCATTAAATACTGTCCCTCTTAAACCTTTATATACTGGCAATATCTCTTCATTCCTATAAACAATGTCTAAAGGTAATTTTGAGTCATATTCCTTAATAATTTCCCTTCTATTCCCGTCTAATCTTACCACCTTATTATCTTTCCACAAAATCCAGTCTCCTTTTTCTATAAAGGTAGGATATAACTCAATATAAGGAGACTTGATTGCATCTGAGTATAGAACTATTTTATCTTCATGTCTAGACATCCACACGTTGATATCCGAAGGTAATGTTAACGATATTGCCTGCTCTACTATAGGTATCATAATACACAAGTAATGTTAAAGTAGGATGAGAGATAGTCGAAAATACTTATGAAAGAACGGTTATCGTAATATTAGGAATTATATTAGCTTACACTTTAATGATTGAAAGCTAAGAGATCTTATGAAGGAGATAATCTTACTTGTAGGACTATTGGTGGTTAGTTTATTCTTTTATGCTTGGGGATTTTCATATCCTATAGAGGGTATATTTGCACCGTATGCCTTACTAAAAATGGTTAAAATCTCCAGAAAGTTTAGACTAAACGGTAGGAAACATTAGAGCATAAATTTTTCTCTCTACACAATTTAAAGAAGCACTCGATCGAACTTCTACCTTTTAATCCTAATTCCTTTGAAAAAATGCTTACTTCGTTTTTCTCTACCATTTTGGAAGCTGATTCTCTTATCAAAACTTTTAACTGTAGAATTATTTGTTCATCGAGTCTCTTAGTTGCTAAAACTTTCAGAATCAATGGTGAATTTTGACAGACATTATTCCAAAGATTTAATAAATCTATATCTCCTGCATCGTAAGTTACTTTAGCGTCGTAATCACCGCTTATAACTGGAGTTATTCCACTATTGTAGAGCATTTTGACTAGATAGAACTCTGTTGAGTTACTCCCAGGTACTAAAACTCTTTTTGCAGTGCTTGATAATAGTTGAATCCTCAATCCGGTTGATACATAACTTCCATTACTCAATATACTCAAATTCTGTACGAAATTTAAAATTGGAAGTGGAATATATACTAAGTCTACCTTATCTAGATAGAATTTTAATTCGTCTTCTCTATCTACTTTAATCAACTCAAATGTAAAACCTCTGGTATCAATCTCGTTTTTTAACAGAGGAATTAGGGGCTTTAACTCCGCTTCTCTCACGTAAGCTATTTTGACTATCACAACAATATTATAACTACTTTTTATTTTAATTATTTGAGTTTATCATTAATGATGAAAACCACCATTGTTGGTGCGGGGTATGCGGGTTTAAACACATATTATACTCTTGGAAGAGAAGCAGAAATTATAAGCGATAGAGATTATTTTATCTTCTATACTGCTTATTTAAGAAATCTACTAAATTTAGAAAAAAACAGATATACCTCTAACCTCCGTTTCGTTAGGAAAACAACCGTTAAGGACTTTGACCTTAAAGGAAAATGGATTAAGACTAAAGAAGGAACGGAAATAAACACAGAAAATTTAGTATTAGCTGTAGGTTGTGATAGAAACGAACAGATAAACTTTATAGGAAAATTACTCGAGAAAGAGAAAATCTCTTTAGGCATTGAAAATGAAGAAGAAGAATACTTAGCAATACAATTAGCCTTCTATTTAAGAAAAATAGGCAAAGACGTGAGCTATTGCGGAAATATGCTTTCCAGTCTTGGAGAAAAAGTAGGTAACGCAATAATAGAGAGTATGAATAATAAAAAAATCAAGATCATGGAGAATTGTGAAGATATACTACCACCCTGTAAACCACCACATCCCTTTGAGTTCTTTCCAGTAAATGAGTTTCTGCAATATAAAGGTGCTTATATAATAGGGGATCTGATCAAAGGTTTCCCTAAGGTAGGAGAACTTGCAATGAGAACTGGTATATATGTAGGAAAAAGGATTAGGAAAAACTTAAACTTGCCTTTCAAACCAGTCTTTATTAACATAATTGATACTGGCGATTACGCAATTCATATTAGGAGTGACAAACTATGGGGTGGTAATTATGAAAGTGTAAAAAAGTCGAGATTAAGAGCGTTCATGAAAAGGTTTATTGAAAAATATTATGTCTATAGAAAGGGGAAAATGGGCATACTTTATTATCTGTAAGTGAAGTATCCAGGGACCTATGGGGGGTCCGGGGGTTATATAATTAACCTTCATCTATAGGTCCCTGGATACTCTAAAATAATATATAGTAGATGGGGTATAATTAGTTTTCCTCTTATAATGCTTAAGAACCCTAATATTTTCTCCTATCTTTATAAAACTATATAGTAATCCTTACTAATTATATATCACATACCCGCTAAAAATCTTAATTATACCTGATTTACGATTAGAGAATATTATTTAACGTTTAAATCTTAGTGTGGCAATTATGGTAAAAGAGGTTTGAAAATGTGATAACGAAGTTTTTCAAAAAGAGAGACGATGATAATAAGATGAACATTACAGATGAGTTCGGAGAATGGTTAATTATACGTAAAAACGCTTATGCATTAACTGTGAAAAAAGCCGTAGATAAAACCTTTAAAAAATTAAAGATTAAAAACGGTAATTTTAACTTTATTTCAATTTCAGAAGACGAGAAAATAAAGGGACTAATTGGAATAAAAGGAATGGCATATTTTGCTGAACAAATTAGAGACACTGATTTTTACAAGGCATTCAAAGATGTTTCTGATGAATACTTTACTTTAGGTGAGATGAGGTTAAGTAGACTTAGAGTTTGTAATCTGACTTTTCTATTCTTTAGCATAAACATGCTTGTGAGAAAAACAGAGGAAGAGAATGATAATGTAAAATTACTTTTCCCTCCTAAAGGAGTATATGTTGACGAAATCCCTTATGTTATGAAGGATTTATTTCTGAAAATAGTTGAGCGAAATTCAAATACTGTGTGTAACTCAATTTCATATAATCTAAACAACGGTACTTTCGAAGGAGTGTTTTCTTGTAGGCTTGTACATGGAATTGATTTACACTTACTATATGACTCTTTCTCTTACTTCAGTATTGAAGCACCTAAAATTTCTCTTAAAGCGTCGAATAATATCGCTGAAATCTTCATATCATTACAGAAATTTAAAACTAAATACTTGATTCCATTATTATGGGGAAATATAATAGCTTCTAACATTGTATGCTAAAATCATATTAACTAGATAGATTAATATTAATCGAGATTTATGATTAAAGTATCGGATCTAAGCATACCCACATTAGATGATGTAAATGCATCTAACAAAAAAATTCTATTACGAATTGATATAAACTCACCAGTAGATAAAAAAACTGGTAAGTTATTAGATGATTCGCGTATAAAAGCTCATGCTTATACTGTGAAAAATTTACTAGAAAGAGATAATGCAATAGTTATATTATCCCATCAAGGTAGGCCCGGTGACGATGACTTTATATCACTACAACAACATGCGGAATTACTATCTAAACATATTGGTACTAACGTTGAGTTCATAGAAGACATTATAGGACCGTATGCTATAGAGAAGGTCAAGAAGATAGAAAAAGGACAGATTTATTTACTAGAAAATGTAAGATTAGTCTCTGAGGAACTAATCGAAGCACCTCCTGCACAACAAGCCAAAACATTCTTGGTAAGAAAATTATCACCTCTATTTGATATTTATGTAAATGACGCATTTGCTGCAGCTCACAGAAGTCAACCAAGCCTAGTAGGATTCCCAATAGTTTTGCCATCAGCTGCGGGCAAAGTAATGGAAAAAGAAGTTTCAGCATTAGCTAAGATATTTAACCCTGAAGACTCACCAAAAATATTCGTCCTAGGAGGAGGAAAAGTTAGTGACACACTAAAAATAATCGAACATTTATCAAAGAACAGAGTTGCTGATAGAATTCTAACGGGTGGATTAGTAGCTGAATTATTCGCTGCAGCTAAAGGAATAAACCTTGGAAAAGCTAACATGCAAGTGCTAGAAAGTAAAGGATTGTTGAGCCTAATTCCAAGGGCTAGAAAACTGCTTCTCAGCGGAGCCCCAATAGAAATACCTGTGGACTTCATAACAGAGAAACAAAATGGCGAGATATCTGAGGAACCGGCTAATAACATAAACGGAATTATTAAAGATATAGGCTCAACTACTATAGAAATTTATTCATCTTTTATTAAGGAGGCAAAAGTAATCACCATGAGGGGACCAATGGGAATCATAGAGGATGAGAGATTTAGGAACGGAACTAAAAGCCTTCTAAAATCAGCATTTGAAAGCCCCGGTTATGTAATAATAGGGGGAGGTCATATGATAAGCATGGTGGAAAAAGGAATAGAAATTAATGAGAATAAAGTTCATATATCCACTGGTGGAGGAGCATTACTTTTATTTCTAGCTGGAGACAAATTACCGGCATTAGAAGCACTTCACCTCTCATGGGTGTCTAAAGGTGGCAAGAGTTAAAGTAGCTGTTAATGGTTACGGAACAATTGGAAAAAGAGTAGCAGATGCAATAAAATTACAACCAGATATGGAACTAGTGGGAGTAGCGAAAACCTCACCTAACTATGAAGCATTTACCGCCGTGAAGAAAGGTTACAAGCTTTATGTACCAAAAGAAAATGCAGCCAAATTTGAGAAAGCAGGAATACAAGTTAGTGGATACATCGAAGACATGATTAATGAAGCCGACATAATAGTAGATACAACTCCTAATGGAATTGGAGCAAGTTACAAACCATTGTACCAGAAGTTCGGGAAGAAAGCTATATTCCAAGGAGGAGAAAAAGCGGATGTCGCAGAAGTCTCTTTTTCAGCCTTATGTAACTACAACGAGGCTATTAACAAGAACTACATTAGAGTTGTATCTTGTAATACAACTGGAATATTAAGAACTTTATGTACCATTAACAGTAAGGTAAGTAAAATAGAAAAAGTAAGAGTAACTGTGGTAAGAAGGGCATCCGACCCAAAAGAGGTAAAGAAAGGCCCAATTAACTCAATAGTACCAGATCCGGCCTCAGTTCCAAGCCACCATGCAAAAGATGTTTTAACCGTGATGAAGGGAATAGACATAATATCTATGGCAGTAGTAGCTCCTACAACATTAATGCATATGCACCTGATGAATATAACAATGAAGGAACCCGTTAGAAGAGAAGACGTGATTAATGCATTAAAGGATACTGAAAGAATAGTTCTCATAAATTCCTCTAGAACTGGTATAGGTTCTACTGCCGAAATCATAGAAGTATCTAGGGATATAGGCAGATACAGAAACGACATACCTGAGGTCGTAGTATTTGAGGACTCAGTGTACTCTCATAATAACGAACTGTTCCTAATGTACGGAGTTCATCAAGAATCAATAGTAGTGCCTGAAAATATTGACGCCATTAGAGCTGCAATGAATCTTGCAGATAAGAACGAGTCAATTAAAATAACTAACGATACATTAGGGTTAATGAAAGGTTATCTAATATGACAGAACCAACATACACTGTAAGTTTTTGGTTAAGAAAAATAGCTGTATTAGTAGACGGGTCAGAAAATAGCTTTAGGGCATTAGAATTAGCATTAGATTTCGCTATGAGATACGGTTCACAGATAACAGTTATTCATGCTTGTGAAACTTGTAATGAGACAGAAATTAGTGAGAAAATTAAGAGAAGAGTTAACGACAGGGCAGAGTATGAGTTAAAGATTCTTAAATATTCAAGTAAAGAAAGTAGCACAGCAAACGAAATATTAAAGTATTTAAGTGAAAACACGTACGACGCGGTAATCATGGGAGCCAGAGGGCTATCAATAAACAGCGAGTTAAATATAGGCTCTGTAGCTATGTCCGTGGCCCTTAACGCTACCACTACAGTTATTCTAGTTAGATAAAATTAGTTTAAATAATTTTTAAATAAAGAAAGAAAAAAATTATATTAACAGAGGAATAACTTTACCATTTGAGAATTGCCCTAAATCTAAATCAAATGTGTACTTAACGGAAAGGAATCTCTTTCTGAACTCTATTACCTTTTTCTTTACTTCTAAGACATCCTTCTTGTCTATTGCTACCTCTCTCATAAACTTGGCAATTTCAGCCATATCTCCTTCCTTAACACCGTATCTAGTCATTTCTTGTACTCCTAGCCTAATACCACTTGGATCCTTTACAGCACTAGGCGGATCGTAAGGCAATAAGTTTTTGTTAGTAATTATGTTTGCATCTTCAAACATTCTTGCAACCTTAGCTCCTCCTCCCAGATTCCTTACGTCTATCGCAACTTGATGACTTTTCGTATACCCTAAATGCTCTCCAACGACCTTAAATCCTTCAGCTGCCAATGCCTCAGCAAAAGCTTTAGCATTTTTCACAATTTGCTTTGCATAATCCTCTCCGAAATATTTCATTTCAAGTGCGGTAACCGCTACGCTAGGTAGCCTATGCAAATGATGATTACTTACAAACCATGGAAATATCGTATCGCTTATTTTTTTATATAGCTCATCGTCATTGATAAATATTGCGCCACCTTGGGGACCTGGAAAAGTCTTATGTGTTGATGAAGTCATAATGTCTGCTCCTTCTAATAGCGGATTATGCCATGCTTTTCCAGTGATTAAACCGTAAACGTGAGCAGCATCGTAAATAAGCCTGGAATTTACAGCATGAACATGAGGTGCCAGCTCTTTAGAAGGATGTGGGAATAAGTATAAGCTACCACCCAATACTACAAATTTAGGTTTAACTTGCTCGATCATTTTAATTGCCTTATCAACATCTACATTCATATTCTCAGGATCGTAAGGTAGTTCTATCTGCTCTATACCTAGAGCGCCTAGTGTACCAAATCTAGTATGGCTTACATGTGCACCAGCCTGAACTGGAGCTATAAGAGCTTTATCTCCGGGATTAGCCAAGACCCTGAATACTTCCGCATTAGCTAAAGTGCCGCTTATTGGCCTTAGATCGCAGTGAACAGAATTAGTTATTTCATTCATTAATTTCATAGCTAGAGTTTCTATTTCATCTACGTATTTAGTACCTTGGTAGAACCTCTTATATGGCTTACCTTCAGCATATCTTGACATAAAATCACTCATATAAACCGCTTCAGCTAAAGGGCTCATCACGTTTTCTGATGGAATTAAGTTCAACGTTTCTAGTCTTCGCCACCTATTCTGTTCTCTGGTTATTTCTATGATTTTTTGTAGTTCTTCCGGAACTTGAGGCATCAGGTAAAAATAGGTTATAAAAATTTTAAACTTTCGCAGCCCTTCCTAGCTTAAGATGTGCCTTCCCCAATTCTTTGTTGGCTAGTGCTGATAGCAAGTTAAGCTCACCAGCCAATACTGTGGAAGCTACTATTTCAGCAAATTTCTTAGCATTGCTACCAGGCGGGTTACCACTACCGTAAATGCCCATTATAGAAAGTGCTTCCCTCTGCGTAGGTAATCTCGTACCCCCTCCTACGGTTCCTACTTCTAGAGAAGTTAGAGTCACAGAAATATAAATTCCATTTTCTCTGACTTCAGTCCATGTGTAACCGCTGCTACTTTCAACTACTTGAGCCATATCTTGACCTGTTGCCAAGAAAATGGCCGCAATTATATTTGCAAAGTGAGCGTTGTATTGAAAGAACGTTCCTGCCCTAGCTCCACCAGCCCAATTCTTTCTCAAATTGACCTCATGAATTAAGTTCTTATCTGATTTCAAAACCTTTGTAACAATATCGTTCGGGATTAAAGCCTCAGCTACTACGGTTTTCCCTCTACCGTGAAGGCTGTTTACAATTGACTGCTTCTTATCACTACACATGTTTCCACTCACTGCTAAACACCTAGCCCTCCCGAAGTTCTCCTCAATATATTCACAAACTTTCTCTGTAGCAATAGTAGCCATATTCATACCCATCGCGTCGCCAGTGTCGTAAATAAACCTCAACCACACGTTATTACCTAAAACGTAAGGCTCTAAGGAAATTAATTTTCCATGAGAGGTTGTAGACTCCGCTATACGTTTTAAATCTTCATAGTGTTTCTTTACCCAATCTAAAAAATCTACAACATCAATTATACTATCTAATTTGAAAACTGGAGCCCTTGCCATTCCGTCAAAAATTATTTTAACACTTGTACCTCCGCTTAAAGTTACGGCCTTTGCACCACGGTTAACACTGGCTATCAAGGCGCCCTCAGTTGTAGCTAAAGGTACATAGAACTCTCCCCGAGCATAATCACCATTGACTCTTAAGGGACCTACAACACCTACAGGTACTTGGACAGCTCCTATTACGTTCTCTGCGTTTCTATTCTTAATTTCAGCATAATCTAAAATTGTAGAACCTATTGAAGGTAAATTTGAGTTAGTCAATTTTTCTATAGCTAGTCTTCTAGCCACCATCGCAGCATTTGCTTCTAAAAAATTATCTATTTCATGAAGTTGGATCTCGCCCCTTACTACCTTCTCCACAATATTATTAATTATATCCTGCATTATCTATCACTCTAAACTTTATCCCGTATTGTATTAAACCATTAACAGAATCAGACCTCAGTCTTCTTAACACAGCTTCAACTCTAACACCCTCTTTTATCTCATTTACTTCTACGTCTGTCAAGGGGGCAACTATGTCTACACCTTCATCTAACCTAATGAGACCTATTACTATGGGAACTTGTTTTTCGAACCCATCCCTTGTTTGGTAAAGCACTGTATATTCGAGTAAAGTACCCGTCCCCTTAGCTTTGACCTTTTCTACGTCTACAGAGCCACACTTTCCACATATACCTTGGTATGGATAGAACACGTTGCCACATTTCTTGCATATTCCTAACATTAGAGAATATAACGTATTTTTTAGTCTCCAACTTTGAGATGGACTTATTTTCATAGATTTCACCTCATCATAGCAACCAGATGAGAAGAATTGCCAAGATCGTCTGTAGACAATAAAAATCCTCTCTCTGCATCTATTTTGCCTCTTGGATGTTCTCCAATTAAATGTAGATATAACTCAGCTAACTGATATACTGCAGTAGCCGAGCCTGGATATCCTCTTGCCTTCAGACCACCGCCTAGATTCACATTTAGACTATCTAAATTGTCGAATCCGTTACCATCCTTAGCAAGGCCTAAAGACTCTAGCTCTAACGCAGCTAAGACACTATAAGAATCGTGAATCTCGTAAATATGATTACTATTCATTCTAATCGAAAGCTTCTTTGCAACATCTCTTACAGAGTTTACCTCCAGATTAGCAAGATCTAAAGGTAGATTACTGCTTACTATGTTTTCTATCTTTACAGTTGTATCAGTGAATTTCCTTGACAACTCGTCAGATGTTATTAGAACTACTGAAGCACCATCAGCCCTTGCTGCTATATCAAACAAACGTAAAGGTTCTGAGATTATCTGCGAATCCATAATCACCTTTTTATCTACTTTAAATCTAAGATACGCATAAGGATTCTCCACAGCGTTTTCGTGCATTTTTAAGGGCCATTTTGTAAAGTATTCATAGTCTTTGCTGAACTTTTTCATATATCTCTTCATTAGCAAGGCAGCATGAGCATGAGGTGTTAAGCCTACCTGATACTCGTACTCGTTACCTAAATTATAAGAGATGACATCATTAACGTACTTTGACGGATAATCTGAAAACTTATCCACACCTACTAGCAGAACACTATTAGCAATACCAGATTTGATTAACGAATATGCAGCCAAGATTGCTGAACCACCGTTATCTCCGTTTTCAACTCTAAATGATATAGATGTTTTAATGCCTAACTTATTAGAAAGTTTAAAGGCTAACATAAGATTCTTAGACAAGGTATCACTATACGTGCTGGCTAAAATTAAAGCATCGATTGATGAAGGCATTTCCTTTACTTTTAGTATTAAATTCTTGTAAGCTTCAATCACTAGATCCGATTCAGAAAATTCATAGTACCTATCAATTTTTACGAGACCGCTACCTACTATCGAGACCATTATTCATACACCTTGAACTTGTGGGTAGTTTTCGCATACAATGAATAAGGAATAACCTTCTTTCTACCCATATAGTATTCTACACTCGGGGCTAGCTTTTGCCTCTCAGAGATTTTATCGGCTACTAATATGCTGAAGGCATCGCTTCCTGCACCGCTTCCAAAGGGAGCTACCAATATTCTTTCACCGGGTTTCGCAATATCAAGTACTTTTGCCAAGCCTAACAAAGCAGAAGCGTTATAGGGATTACCGATATATGGGGATATTAATCCGGCCTTTACTTTTTCTAACGGAATATTCAATTTCTTTGCGACTTGTATAGGAAACTTACCATTAGGTTGATGAAATACAAAGTAATCAAAGTCAGAAATTTTGTACCCGTTCTCATCGAGAAGGTTCTTCACCGCAGACATTATATGATAAAAGTAAGCAGGTTCACCAGTGAATCCCTCACCATGAAGTGGATAGGGCATACCATCTCTTCTCCAGAAATCTGGAATGTCGGTAGAGAAGGAGGTAGAAGCTTCGATAACCGCTGCTGATTCGTTGTCTCTTCCAACTACATAAGCTACTGCAGCCGAGGCTGAACTAAGTTCTAGAACATCACCGGGATTTGATTGTGCAGTATCACTACCAATTACCAAACCATACTTAATCTTACCAGCTTCAACCATACTAGAAGCAAGTCTTAAACCGGCTGAAGCTGCTCTACAAGCAAATTCTAAATCGGCACTTAAAGTATTATGAGAAATACCTAATGAATCTAGTAAAATAGTAGCAGTAGGCTTAACGGCATAAACTTTAGATTCAGAGCCGAACAACACAAGATTAATCTCTGAAGGATCAATTCTAGCTCTAGCTAAAGCATTTCTAGAGGCTTCCCATGCCATCGTAGTAGAATCCTCATCTGCTGAAGGAACGGCCTTTTCCGACAATCCGAGGCTTTTTACAACCTCCTTTTCAATGCCCCATAATTCAGCTATTTCCTCAGACCTAATTCTATACCTAGGAATATAACTACCCCATCCTATTATCCCACTTTTCATTGGTAATAGAATGTAAGAGCTTTAATTATAAGATTTTCGACAAATGACTATAATCTAATCGACAACTGTCGAAAAAACAATATATAGGGTATGAGTTGGATTTAATTGAAAATTATTGATGATGAGTAAAAAACACAGGGACTTTATGACCGTCTCAGCTCACGCTGATGATCTGTCAGCATAAAACATCTGGTAGCGTCTAGGCTTTAACTGTGCCACGATGTAATTAAAAGCAGCTTGTGGATCACTCTGTTCACCACAAGTATATACATCCAATGTAGCATATTTATATTCATTCCATGTATGAAGCGCTATATGACTTTCCTCTACTAGAGCTATGACTGAAACTCCTCCTTTCTTGCCTCCGAATTTCCACGCTTTAATTTCTACTAAGTTCATTTTAGCTATATTCACTGCTTCAAGAACTATTTTTTCCAGCAGGTCTTTATCCGTAAGAAGTTCCTCATCGAGGTCGTATAGATTGCCGAAAACATGCTTACCTATTATTTTATCTTCTGAGGAGGTTTGGAAATAGGTTTGTTGCTCCATCTTTTTTCCTAGGGCCCTCCGCTTCATTATCATCTATATAGGAGATAATAAAGTAAACTGGTCTATCTAGTCTTCGAAATAAACTAATATATTACACTTTAGTATTAACCGCAATGAAACGAATTTACCTACTTGGCGTCATACTGATATTATTTGTAAGCCTAGGTGCAGTATTTTACGTAGAAGCTAGTAATTTCCACGTTTATGCATATATAGTTAAGGAATCAATATCACAATCCGGTTACCAGGTTTATTCACTCTGCGTCGTTAGTTTAAATAAAGGTCCTCTGCCAATGTCAGCTAATGTAATAGTGGCAATTTCCGCGGGAACGCAATCTGGCATATTCCCACATACAAAGAATTATATTAACGCTACAAGTATTAATGTTGCTCCTTTCAGCTCTAAGAAGTTATTACTCAGTATATCAATTCCAGCTGCACAACAAGTCTATGGCGTTTATATCGAGGGGTCTGGTAATTACAATTGGCAATTAAAACCACAGAACAACATAACTTTAAATCAACAAATATATCAATTAAATACCATTGCACATTTCTACCCTATTAGAGCCATTGTGTCCTCAAAGTATCTTACATTCTATACTAACGCTTCATTCATTATAACGGGTTCTCATGCTTATCCTTATTACGTACAGTCAGCTCCGATATCTCTAACCGCCTATCCCAATGGAAGTATAATTTACTCAACCGCCTTCGTTCTCAATACTCAGTACATAAAACTCTCAAGTGGTTCTTACACTGCTAGGCTCTACGTAAACGGGAGTTTAGTCAATACTACGAGTATAACCATTTCTCAAGGGCAGCAAGTAGCCATATACGGTAGTCTCCCACCGTCAAATATAATATCAGTTCAAAATTACGAAGCTGTATATAATATAACACTGTTCCTCTATGGACAACAATTGATATATTACTTCGGCGAAGTTGTTTCAATATGATTGGGACAAACCTTGACGGTAATAAGTTAACGTTTTCAATTTACGCTCCAGACATAGAAAAACTTGAGATTGATATTTCCGGTTTAGGAAAATACGAGCTTGAAAAAGATGATTTAGGGTATTTTAGAGGAGTTATAGATGACGTCAATGAGGGTCTAGAATATAAACTATTATTAGAAGAAAAAGAAATCATTCCAGATCCGCTCTCTAGATTCCAACCGTACGGTATACACGGTAGTTCAATGATAATTTCCCAAAAGTTTAACATACCTGAGATAAACAGTTTAAAATTGGAGGATTTAATAATCTATGAAATCCACGTAGGGACATTTTCCGAAAGGGGCGATTTCAAAGGAGTTATAGAAAAATTAGATTATTTAAAAGACTTAGGAGTTACAGCAATCGAGATAATGCCGATAGCCCAATTCCCTGGAAACAAGGACTGGGGGTATGATGGTACTTTCTTATTCGCAGTCCAAAACACATACGGAGGACCCTATGGTTTTGCAGAACTTGTTAGTGAAGCACATAAGAGAAATATAGGAGTCATTCTAGATGTAGTATATAATCACGTCGGACCGGAAGGAAATTACCTCATTAAGTTAGGTCCGTATTTTTCTAACAAGTATCATACACCTTGGGGGCTGACCTTCAATTTCGATGATAGGGGGAGTGACGGTGTAAGAGAAATGATTCTTGACAACGTTAAGTATTGGTTAGACGTATTCAAGGTAGACGCTCTAAGACTAGACGCTGTTCACGCGATTATTGATGCCTCACCTAAGCACATACTTCAAGAAATAGCCGAAGTCGTGCACAAGAGAAATAAGCTGGTGATCGCTGAAAGCGACTTAAATGATCCAAAAATTATCCGTCAAGACTGCGGATATAATATAGATGCCCAGTGGACTGATGACTTCCACCATTCAATCCACGCTTACATTACGGGCGAAAAACATGGGTATTACTCTGACTACGGCTCTATAGATGATATAAAGAAAGCTTTCTTAGACGTATTTGTATATGACGGAAGATATTCTAAGTACAGAGGAAAGATTCATGGCGCTCCAGTTGGAGATTTATCGAGGTGTAAATTTGTAGTATATATTCAAAACCACGATCAAGTAGGAAATAGAGGTAACGGTGAAAGACTTTCAGTGCTCACGGATAAGGAAACCTATCTAATAGCTTCGACATTATACCTTCTTTCTCCATATATCCCAATGATTTTTATGGGCGAGGAATATTTTGAAAGAAATCCGTTCTTATTTTTCTCTGACTTTTCTGACCAAAAGTTAATAAAGGGAGTTAGAGAAGGGAGACTAAAGGACAACGGTCAAACCATCGACCCTCAATCAGATGAGGCATTTCATAAGTCAAGACTATCATGGAATATAGACAAAGAAGTATTAAGCTACTATCGGAAATTAATTGAGATCAGAAAAAGGTTTTTACCGAAGTGTAAAAGACCTGCTAAAGTAGATGCAGGTTCAAACTGGATTAGTATCAAGAACGAAAAAATATTAATTATAGCCTCGTTTAGTGAAAACAAAATAAGGATTGACTATGAAGGTGAAATACTAATTGGGGTTAATTTCCCATCAAAGATATTTAAGGATTCTGAAATAAAAGTTAGTAAAGGAGTAGGCGTATACTTATTGTATGAAAAATAGAGATAGACCACTTAGACCAGGCGAGCCCTATCCTTTAGGAGCTACATGGATAGAAGAAGAAGACGGTACAAACTTCGTAATCTTTTCAGAGAATGCTACTAAGGTCGAACTCTTATTATACTCACCAGCAAAGCAAGATGAACCAAAGGAGGTAATAGAAGTAACTCAAAGAACTGGAGATTTATGGCATATCTTTGTCCCAGGTGTAAGACCTAGACAACTCTACGCATACAGAGTATATGGGCCTTATAAACCAGAAGAGGGGTTACGATTTAATCCTAATAAAGTTTTGATCGATCCATATGCTAAGGCAATTAACGGACTACTAACGTGGGACGATTCTGTATTTGGATATAAAATCGGTGATCCGAATCAGGACCTTTCTTTTGACGAAAGAAGGGATGATAAATTTATACCTAAAAGCGTAGTGATAGATCCACACTTTGACTGGACAGATGATCACTTTTTCATGAAGAAGAAAGTGCCTTGGAATAATACTATAATCTATGAGGTTCATGTAAAGGGATTTACTAAATTGAGGCAAGATCTACCAGAAAATATAAGGGGAACTTATGAGGGTCTGTCATCGGACACAATGATTGATTATCTAAAAGACCTTGGAATAACTACTGTAGAATTAATGCCAATACAACAATTCGTAGATGAGAGATTTTTAGTAGATAAAGGTCTTAGGAACTACTGGGGATATAACCCCATAAACTACTTCTCACCAGAATGTAGATATTCAAGCAGTGGATGCTTAGGTGATCAAGTGAGAGAATTCAAGAAAATGGTAAACAAGCTACATGAAGCTGGGTTAGAGGTAATAATTGATGTAGTCTATAATCACACAGCTGAAGGAAACCACCTGGGCCCGACTTTAAGCTTCAAAGGAATAGACAACAGAGCATACTATCTACTAGACCCTAAGAATCCAAGGTACTATCTAGACTTTACCGGAACTGGTAACACACTGAACTTATCCCATCCAAGAGTTTTACAAATGGTGTTAGACAGTTTGAGATATTGGGTACTGGAGATGCATGTTGACGGATTCAGGTTCGACTTAGCCTCAGCTTTGGCTAGACAGCTCTACAGCGTAAACATGCTTTCCACATTCTTCGTTGCTATACAACAAGACCCAATATTATCACAAGTAAAGCTGATTGCCGAGCCTTGGGACGTAGGACCTGGTGGTTACCAAGTAGGTAATTTCCCTTACTTGTGGGCTGAATGGAACGGTAAGTATCGTGACACTATTAGAAGATTCTGGAAAGGGGATGCGATACCTTTCGAAGAGTTAGCAAATAGACTTCTCGGCTCTCCAGACCTTTATGCAGGTAACAACAAAACACCCTTTGCAAGTATAAACTACATAACATCCCACGACGGGTTTACCTTGGAAGACCTTGTAAGTTATAATCAGAAGCACAACGAAGCAAACCAACTAAACAACCAGGACGGGATGAACGAAAATTTCAGCTGGAATTGTGGTTTTGAAGGAGAAACTGAGGATCTGAATGTTATCATGTGTAGAGAGAAGCAGAAGAGAAACCTCTTAATTACCTTATTTACAAGTCAAGGGATACCAATGCTCCTAGGGGGCGATGAAATTGGTAGAACGCAAAAAGGCAATAATAACGCCTTTTGCCAAGATAACGAGATCAGTTGGTTTAATTGGAATTTAGATGAGAGAAAGTTAAAGTTCCGAGACTTTGTGAAGGAGTTAATATACTTCTACAAAGCCCACCCTGTCTTCAGAAGAGCGAGATATTTCCAAGGAAGAAAACTACACGGGTTACCTATGAAGGATGTTACGTGGTTGAAACCTGACGGAACAGAAGCTGACGAAGGAACATGGAAATCCAATACGAATTTTATCGCCTACATCCTAGAAGGAAGCGCAATTGACGAGATAAATAGATTCGGAGAAAGAATAGCTGATGATACATTTTTGATCATCCTTAACGGCGGAAACAATAATGTTAAGTTCAAATTCCCATTAGGTAAATGGGAACTAGTACTACACCCTTACCCAGATGAGAGAAAGGAAGAAGTTCAGGGTAACACTGAAAAGGAAATAGAGGGAAAGACTGCATTAGTATATAGGAGGGTAGAAGCTTGAAGTTTCTATCAACTTACAGATTACAATTAAATAAAGATTTCAACTTCGACCAAGTAATTCAAAATCTAGACTACTTTAACGACCTAGGAGTCTCCCACCTTTATCTTTCACCAGTATATAAAGCTAGACCTAATAGCTCTCACGGTTATGATGTGACTGACCACTCCCAAATAAATCCAGAGCTGGGAGGAGAGGAAAAATATATAGAACTAATACGAAAAGCTAAGGAAAAGAACATAGGTATTATCCAAGATATAGTTCCTAATCATGAGGCCGTTCATCCAGATAACTGGAGGCTAATGGACGTATTGAAAAACGGAAAAAGGAGCAAATATTACGAGTTTTTCGATTTCTTTCAAGAATTCGAAAAAATCAGGTTACCGATCCTAGAGGACAAACTTGACACGATAATTTCAAAAGGGCTAATTAAGATCGAAAAAGACAAGAAAGGAGAATTAACCCTAGTGTATCATGACTGGAGATTACCTATTTCTAAGCTTGGTGAAGACTTGCTCAGTACTTTAAGAAAACAAAATTACGAGTTAACCTTTTGGAGAGAACCTCCTACTTATAGACGATTCTTTGATGTAAACGAGCTCATAGCGATAAATCAGGAAAAAGACTTCGTTTTTGAGGAAACTCACAAAAAGATTCTATCATTTGATGTGGATGGATTCAGAGTAGATCACGTTGATGGATTATACGAACCTGAGGAGTATATAAAGAAGTTAAAGGAGAAATCAGGAAACAAGATAATATTAGTAGAAAAAATTCTATCCTTTGACGAAAAATTATTCCCAGGTCCGGATGGAACTACAGGTTATGACTTTCTCAATTTCTCCAACTTACTTTTTTCTCACAATGAGAAAGATATGACAGAAATTTATACGGAATTTATTGGACATCCGGTAGAAATAGAGGATGAAATCAGAAGATTAAAGAGACTTATTATACGAGAATTATTTAAATTTGAAATAGAACGGTTAGCTAAATCAATGGGTATCAGTTTTGAAACCTTAGAAGAGTATCTCGTCTGCCTAAATAGATATAGGACGTATCATAATGAAGTAGAAGAAGAATGCGACATAGGAAAAGAGATTTCAAAAATCGCAAAAAATAGCCCTGAATACGCTAAATTACAACAGTTAATGCCCGCTATATACGCGAAATCCTACGAAGATACATTTTTATATAGATTTAATAGACTAATATCCCTTAATGAAGTCGGAAGCAATTTAAGATACTACAGACTAGAGTGTGATAAGTTCCACAAGTTTAACGAATCAAGAATCTCAACAAAGTCACTTAACGCTACAAGTACTCACGATACAAAGTTCAGTGAAGACGTTAGGATGAAAATAAGCGCCATCAGTGAAAATCCTAAAGAGTGGAGGAAAAAAATCTATGAATGGCACTCTATCTTAAACCCTAAAATAGATAGAAACACGGAATATCGATATTATCAAGTTCTAGTAGGAAGTTACTTCGAAGGATTCAATGAAGAATATAAAAATAGAATTAAGAATTATATGATAAAAAGTGTAAGAGAAGCTAAGGAATTCACCTCATGGCTCAACGTTAACTCCCAATATGAGGAAAAAATTTTAGAACTTATAGACGAGACGTTTACCAACCGTGATTTTCAAAGATCATTCCTAGATTACGAGAGTAAAATTAGAAGATTAGGAATGCTAAAGTCACTATCTCTAGTTACACTAAAAATACTTTCACCAGGAGTGCCTGACTTTTATCAAGGCACAGAAACATGGAGATATCTATTAACAGACCCCGACAATAGAAGAAATGTCGATTTTAATACTCTCAGAAAACTACTAGATAGGTCAAGAAAGTTTGATAATGAAATGATAAACAACTTGAATGATGGTAGGATAAAAATGTACGTCACGTATAAATTATTGCACTTAAGAAAAGAGTATAGTGAAATAGTACTTAACGGAAGTTATAAACAAATTTCCTTACCTTATGGACTTTGTGGTTTTGTCAGAGGAGATAAGATATTTGTTATAGTAAAAACATTACAAAGTTTAAGCGAACAAGAAGTAAAAATGGATGGAGAATTTATAGATGTTTTAACTGGTGAAAACTTTAGAAATTCAGTAACCGTAAAAGATTTACCACGAGTCTTAATAAAGCAAAATTAAGGTATGCGGGGGGTGGGCTTCGAACCCACGCAGGCCTACGCCAGCGGATATCCCCAGGGGCCTTGAGTCCGCCCCCTTTGACCAGCTCGGGCACCCCCGCCTACTTATCTACATATTCGTCATTAATTTTAAGTTTTTCACTTATTGAAATTATAACTTAACTTAAAATCTCGATACGACCATCTTCGTTCCCTAAAATCACCTCATAATCTTTAACACCCTTTTTACCGCAAAAAACACCACTCTCTACCACACCAGGTATCTCCTTCACTTTCTTCTCAAAAGCACACAATTCGTTTGTATTTACATCAACATCTATGATTATATTACAATTATCACTAATTACACCTCCGATTTTTCCGTTAGTTTCCCTAATTCTCGCTTTGTATCCCAGAGAAGTAAGCTCCGACAAAACGTAAGATATGGCAGCCTGAGTGATTTCTACTGGGACAGGTAACTGATTTGAGCTTGAAAGCTTACTATACTCTCCAATGAATACTGACCTTTGAGAAAAATAGTATAATAATTTCTCTCTGAGTAATGCTGCACCTCCTCCTTTAATCATAACTTTATCCTTAGTTACGAAATCGAAACTATCCACATAGATCTCTGGTTTCGCGCCTGAACTTAACGATAAGACAATACCTCCCCTTTTAGATAAGTCTATTTCCGTGTCGATAGAACTTGATACAAAAACTTTACCCTTTATCATGTTTTTCTCTTCCATAACTTCGATTAACCTCTTCACTGTTCTACCAGTACCCATTCCGATCAATTTATAATCAGCTAGTAAAGGGGCTACGAACTCGGCTACAACCCTTTTAGCATCCATAGAAGCATAATCTCTAATTAGGTTATAGGTTTTACCCTTGAATAAGAAGAGGTTAATTTAATTGTAAACAGTTAAAAATAATTTCAAATTATAAGGCCTTGAACTTTTCGTGCCACACTTCGTAAGCTTTAACCATTTCTTCATTTACACTGGGTTTTCTAACCTTTAGAACTTCAATGAAGTCGTTAGTTGTTACTGGTCTAGGTTCCGATAAGTTCTTTTCAAACATCTCCTTAACTACCTTAATCTGAGCAGCTTGAACAATATCCTTAATATCGCTCGCTGTATACCCTTCAGTTAGTTCTGCGAGTTGATTCAAATTAACACTACTGTCCAAATTGATCTTAGATGTGTAGTACTTTAATAACGCCAGCCTTTGATTAAAATCAGGAAGTCTAACGTAGATTCTCTTCTGGAATCTCCTTAGGAATGGCTCATCTAATCTCCATGGCTTATTCGTTGCACCTATAACGTAAACTTTGAACGTCTCAGACTTATCTTGTAACCCATCCATTTCTTTTAAAAATTGATTTCTAACTCTTACCTCTCCACCGTTTTCGCTATTATACACACCGAGTAACGCATCTATTTCGTCAATAAATATTATGACAGGTTTATCCTCCTTTTTAGAGAGTTCCCTCGCGTTGTTGAATATTTTAGCTACGTTCTTCTCTGCTTCACCTAACCACTTAGACATAATCGAAGCAGCGTCGACCTGAATAAAATATGAGTCAATTTCACTAGCTACTGCTGCAGCTATCATAGTTTTGCCACAACCTGGAGGACCATACAAAAGAATGCCTCTAGGCCATCCTAGAGGGAATAAGTCAGGTCTTTTTGTTGGATATACTATAGACTCTTTTAACGCCTCCTTCACATCATCAAGTCCTACTATATCGTTAAAAGAGACCTTAGGTTTTTCCTTTACTATTAGATCTTCTATACTAACGGATGTTGTCTTAGCATATTCTCCCCCATTAGCAGGAACTACTTCTTTTAGTACCTCTATTCTTTTCTTATACTCATTAATCATCTGTTCATAGACTCTGACAGCATTAGAATCATGATACAACGCTATCAATTGAGATAAAACTTCTATAGCTTTTTTATAGTTATTTATAGCCTCCTCTACGTTTCCTTCCTTATCAGCTTTTACAGCTGCCACAGCATATTTTCTTGCCATTTCTTCTAACATTGACTGAGCCGACATCTACTCATCCCTCCAATGCTATCAGACCCTTCTGTTCTAATCTCTTTAACAAATTTAGAATCTCTACCTTATCTACTCCATAGTTCTTTGAAATAAATTCTAGATCAAGGAATCCTCCCGTACTTCTAATGTAATCTAGGAGCATATCTTCTGTTAATTGGCGCTTTATTTGTATTGCCTGAGCTCTAGGTTTAGGTAATTCTGTCGGAGGATGAGGTAATTCTGGCAAGATTTCTCTAACTTTTACTTCTGCCATCTTTTGAGCCTCATCTAGTATCTGCTTAGCTTGTTCGTCAACCATTGCCGGAACTACAGATCTCTCACTTATTGCACCTGTTTCTATAGCAATACTGTTAACACTGCTTGTTATGGAGTCTAACGCTAAAGCCACTTCAGGAGCTACTCCCTTTATCTGATCCTTAAGCTCTCCTAATATTTTCATAACTGGAAATAGGACTAGGGATACACCTTGTAATTCCTGAACAGTATCGAGCTTCAGTCTGACCTTTTCTATTGCCAAATAAGCAGTATAAATTATTTTGATCATTTTCCTAATGTCGGAGATCTCTTGAGCATAGATAGTAGCCCTAGCAACATCACCCTCAATTTGGGCTCTAACTACTTTTTCGAAGAGCTCCTTGTCCCTCTCCTTTAACCTCCTTATTGCCTCGTCAAGTCTGTCTTGCTGTTCCTTTAGCTTCAATGATATTTCAGTAATCATCTTCCCTAATTGTACTTTTCGCTTCCTATCATTGTTAAAAATTGATGATAACTTATCAAACATCCTAAGTCACTAGATTAGTTACAAAGTGTTTATTACTCTTACTGGTATTGGCAAAGGCACTTCACTCTTATTACTTTCCGTCTTTGTAGATTGTTCTGTCTGCGTGGGTAATGAGGGAGAAGGCTTTAAATCCAAACTCTCTTTATCAAGCCCATCTAGCTTATCTAACGTTTTTCTTATATCATCCCTTTCCACGGTATAACTCTCTTTAGATTGCCTAAGGATCTCTATCGAATTCTTATATGCAGTTTCTGGTAACTCTCCCGAGATATAACTCATTTTAAGTGCTATTGTAGCCCTATCGATCTGAGATAACTGATCCTCAATTTTGTTTAACCTATCCTTAAGTTTCCCCTTGAGTTTACTTTGTTCATCTCTGACCTTTAACATTTCGGCGTCCAACTTTCTCTTCATATCATCATACATACTCTTTGGGATCTCGTTCTTAGAGTATAACTCCTCTAACGCTTTCTGTCTTCTTCTTATTTTTTCCATATATCCTAAAATCTTGTAAGCCTCATTCCTCCACTCAGGAATTAATACTAATGAATCCCCATCTAATTTCAGACTGTCGGGAGCGTAACTCTTTATCTCATCTCCTTTAGAAATCTCTACGCCAGTTACTGTTCCGTCGATTTCAGTATAAACGTGAAGTAGAATCCCTACATCTCTACCGTAAATGTCCTTTATCTTTTGCCCTATGAACTTCGTTAATACTTCAACTGAAACCGGCATGGTATTACTCCTCAAAATTATCAGCTGAGTATGATTTATTTAAAAGGATTTGGGCTCCTCAGCAGGTAGAGGCTCATCACGGATAAGTGCTTTTAACCCTCATCATTGGCTAGGTAATATTATGATAGATTATTTAAAAAAGGATTCCTAACGCAAGTTATAATTTACAATGAGCTTACAAACACTGGAGAATATAACGGGGCAATTTTCACAGCTCTTACATGTAAACCCAACACCGCTAGCTTCGACATTCATTATAATAGGATTGTCAATACTAATAATCCTTCTTCTCGGAGGCATCGCTTACGGAGTAGTACAAGCTTTTAAAACCTTGCCTAATATGCCGTTCAGAGGTTTCGTTATCTTAATGTTAGTTATAGCCACGTTCCTACTAGTTATAGGAATATTAATACCCTAAAATACTATAACTTTTTCCCATAGTACTCTAAGCCATAATCCCTTTCTATTTCTATGATTCTATTATATTTACTAGTCCTTTCACCTCTAGCAGGAGCACCAGTTTTGATAAAGTCACTTTGAACTCCCACTGCTAGGTCAGCAATAAATGAATCCTCAGTCTCGCCACTTCTATGGCTAACTATAACCTTTATGGAATTCTTTTTAGCCAGCTCTATATAGTCGAAAGTTTCGCTTAAAGTACCAATTTGATTAGGTTTAACTATAGTTCCGCTGGTCGACTTCTTCTCAATTCCTTTTTTAAGATACTCTACATTAGTGGTATATAGATCATCGCCTGTTACTATAGTCTTCTTAAGCTTTGACTGTAAAATAGAAAACCTTTCGAAATCATTTTCATTGAATGGATCCTCTAGATATAGAATAGGATACTCATTTGCTAAGCTAACGTAATAATCTATCATTTCGTCCGGAGAGTATCTCCTACCGTCTATCTCGTAGACATCATCTTTGAAAAAGTCTGAAGCCGCTGCGTCCATACCTAGATAAACTTGACCGTCGTATCCAGTCTGTTTTACCGCCGTATATATGAGATCCAAAGCGTCTCTAGTCTTTTCGAGAGGTGGAGCGACTCCACCTTCATCTCCTAAGGCAGTGTAGAGTTTACCATATCTCTCTGTTATCAGTTCTTTTAGCCTCTTATAGATTGAAGTCGAGGCGATTAAAGCCTCTGAAAATGTATCAAACTCCTTGGGTATGACAATGAACTCTTGGATTTTGAGCATGTTACCCGCATGAAGCCCACCATTTAATATGTTGAGTAAGGGTATAGGAACATACCTAACCCTAGGACCTCCAATATATTTGAAATATTCTAGCCCTAGAGATTTAGAGGCAGTTTTGAGAACTGCTATAGAAGTGGCTATTGTAGTGTTCCCTCCAATTCTACTCTTATTCGAAGTTCCATCAAGCTTAATAAGAGCTTGGTCTATTGCTAACTGATCCAGAACACTAAAGCCATGAAGTGAATCATTAATTACGGAATCAATTATTCGAACAGCTTCTGTAACTCCGCCATCCTTATCCCTAAGTTCTACAGCTTCCCTAGTTCCCTTTGATGCGCCTGCAGGAGCGTCCCCGAAATCAGAAATCCCACCGTAAGTCTCAACCCTTACTCTAACTGTCCTGTTACCTCTAGAGTCGAGAATTTGATAACCCTTTACCTTTCTTATTCTGAACGAATCGCTCATTTTAAATCCTTGACTGATATTCAAATAGAGAAGATTAATATATGTTACCTATTTGCTACAGCTCAATTCCTTTGATTATATACGGGATATTAACACCAGTTTACGCTCGAATCCTAAGGGGAAAGATAAGTAACGAAAAAGCATTTTATATCACTTGGGTCACAGCACCGTTTTTAGTAGCGTATTTTTATCTTCAAACCATAATAACTTTACCAATCTTAATATTTTTTAATATTATAGGATATATAATAGTTTTGAATAAAAAATACAAATTCTTATCCCCTTTACTTCTGACAGCGTCAATATTATGCCAATTAATTTATAGTTTATTTATATTACATATTACTCATGCCTAGGAAAAAACAGAGCGAGCCAGACGTATGCCCTAATTGTGGAGCAAAAGTTGATAAACCAACAAAGACCTGGCAACTAGTATCTCCTTTACCAGATGCATATGGAAGAATAACCATAACAATTATGGGCTCTTATGAATGTCCTAAGTGCGGGCATAAATGGAAAGCGGTAGTTTCAAAAATAAAGGCTGGAGGAAGCTCCGTAGAGGTAGAGGGTAAGAAAGGAGTTAAGAAGATAGGAGAAGAGCAAGAGAAGGAGGACAACAGAGCTGAAGTAATTGAACTTGATTTGAGTGATCTCGATGAAGATGAAGAAGAGTGACATCTTACTTCTAATACTAATCTTAATAATCTACATAGGAGTATTTTCAGGAGTAGTACAGACGGCTAGCGTAGAAGGAGTTTCAATGTATCCGGAATTTCAAAATGGTTTTCTAACTTTCTATACTTCTCCAAAAAACATTAGTGTAGGAGATATAATTATATATAAATCAACTCTAGGAACTTATGTAATTCATAGAGTTATTCAAATTAATCCTCAATATAATAGTTATATAACACAAGGTATAGATCCAATAACCAATCCCATGCCTGATAATAGAATAGGTTTAGAACCGCCATACGGTGTTCCCCACCAATTAGTTATAGGAAAAGTGTTAGAGATTCACGGAATAATATTTTCAATTCCTTATCTCGGATATATTTCTATATTATTCTCATTACTTTAAGATAGATATTTTCCCCTCACTTCTAAGTCTGTACACCCTATATGTAGGAGTCACTGAGGAGGGGTGATTTGCAGTAACTTGATCAATCCTACCGACAGAGGTATTTGATGGAGAGTTTAGTAGTAATTGCGGATTCTTGTAAGCCTCTTCAACTATCTGCCTAATTGCATCTGCATACTTATCAAGAACTTCTTTCGGTTCGGTTTCAGTAGGTTCTATCATTAAAGCTTCTTCTACGTTAGGCGGAAAATAAATTGTAGGAGCGTAAAAGCCCCTATCGAGCAATGTTTTAGCAATATCATTAGCTGAAATCCCGGTCTCGTTAAGCAATTGTTTTGCCGAAAATACAACCTCATGTTTTCTGGGTCTATCTGAATAAGGTAATGAGAGCCCTCTTACTCCCTTGAGTTTACTTATTAGATAATTAGTAGCCAAAGTACTCAACTTTCCTATCATAGAAATGCCTTTAGAACCTAAACCTAGAATGTAAGAATATGCTCTTACAACATTAGCAATATTTCCATAAAAGGTGGCTATCTTACCAATGCTTTTAGACGGAATGTAATCTAGTGTAAACTTTCCATCCTTTTTCTGAACTAAGGGATAAGGCAAATAGTCTACCATTTCACCTTTAGCACATATAGCTCCAGCACCAGGACCTCCTCCACCATGAGGGACTCCGAAGGTCTTATGGAGGTTGAGATGAACAACGTCGAAGCCCATGTCTCCCGGTCTGACTACACCTAATATCCCATTTAGGTTTGCACCATCATAATAGAGTTTAGCATCAACCCTATGGAGAATTTTAGAGATCTCTAGAATATCACTCTCAAAAAGTCCTAATGTGTTAGGATTAGTGAGCATGAACCCGACTGTCTTCTCACTGGTAACTTCCCTTAATACGTCTATATCTACAAGCCCATCCTTATTTGTTCTTATGTAGATTACCTTATACCCTGCCATGGCCGCACTTGCCGGATTAGTACCGTGAGCAGAATCTGCTACTAACATTTCATCGCGATTTTTTCTATTCTTATCTTCATGGTATTTCTTTATCATTAAGACACCGGCTAATTCTCCAGCAGCACCTGCTGGAACTTGAAGACTACATTGATCCATACCAGTAATCTCAGCTAACATATTTTGCATCTCGTAAATCATTTCCAGAATTCCCTGAACAGTGTCAAAATCTTGTAACGGGTGATATTCAGAAACAAGTTCTGAAGTTTTTTCTTCCACTTTGGGATTATATTTCATAGTACATGAACCTAAAGGCATAAATCCAGTATCTACTCCAAAGCTCATTTGAGAGAGCCTTATGAAGTGCCTAACTACTTCTAGTTCTGATAGCTCTGGTATTTCAGGCTCTTTACTTCTCTTAAGTCTTTCAGGTATCCTTAGCTTAATTTCTATTTCCTTCTCATGTGGAATCAGAGTTCCTATCCTACCACCATTCCCCTTATATTCCATTATTAGTGGTTCATCCCACTTAGCTTGCCTCCACATTTTCAATAACCTCCCTCACTTCATTTACTAAAGTGTCGATCATTTGTTTCGTGTGGACTTCAGTAACACAGAATAATGCCTCATTTCTATTTATTTTAATTCCACCGTGAATTTTCTTCTTGAGCAAATGAGAATGAATTAAGGAGTAATCAATGGGGAATTTGAGTAAGAACTCTTCAAAGAAGTCTCCTTTAAAGGGCGATAAAACACCGTCTATTTTCTCCAATTGTTCTTTTGCATAGTGACTTCTCTTATAAATCTCCTCGGCTAACTCCCTTAGTCCTCTCTTTCCTAATAAAGATAAATATACTGCATTTGCAATTGCCATTAAAGCCTCATTAGTAGTAATATTCGAAGTCGCTTTCTCCCTCCTAGCAAACTGTTCTCTAGTCTGTAAAATTAATGTAAAAGCTCTGTTCCCATTAGTGTCCTTAGTAAGACCTACAATTCTCCCAGGCATTTGTCTGACAAGTTGCCCGTCCCACCTAACTGCCATAATTCCGACCAAAGGACCTCCGTAATTTAAAGGCAAACCTAGTTCTTGTCCATCGCTAACAGCAATATCAACCCCGTATTCACCTGGAGGCTTTATAAGACTGAGAGATAGGGGATTAACTCCCATAATAGTTATCACATTGTTCCTTTTAGCGTATTCGATTATCTCTTCGACATTCTCTTCAAAGACTCCATAATAGTTTGGCTGCTGTATGTATACCGAAGATATGTCTTTAGAAGACGATAGCATCTCTTTTGCCTTTTCATAATCTAATTGACCAGAGTTTGCGTTATAAGGGATCTCAACAATTTTCATCCCCTTACCGTATACCCACGTTTTTAATACCTCCTTATGATAAGGGTTCATATTCTCTGGGACTAACACTGTAGACCTCTTGTTGATTCTGTTTGCCATCATCACAGCCTCAGCTAAAGCAGAACCCCAATCATATAGAGATGCATTAACTACTTCCATCTCTAATAGCTCCGCGATCAGACTCTGATACTCAAAAAGTGCCTGAAGTAAACCCTGAGATATCTCTGGTTGATATGGAGTATAAGAAGTGTAGAATTCTGAACGGCTAATTATAAATTTTACAGCCTCAGGAACGTAATGAGGACAAACACCCCCACCTATAAATGGGGACATGAGTAATTTCATGCTTTTATTTTTTAACTCATTAAGCCTTAACGTAATTTCGTACTCCGATAATGGTTCTTTATAAGGTAAGTTAAGCTCTCTCCTCAATAAGATCTCGTTAGGTACATCGGAAAAGAGATCATAAATATCGTGTACTCCTATTGCTTGAAGCATTTCCTTAATGTGGGCTAGGTTAGGTAGCCACGGATGCATGTCCATATAAATATCTAAACAAGTTATACTTGATCACGGTTAATAATGTTTAGTTCACCTCTTTTGGATATTGAAATAAAGCTAAATGCAGATATAGGAGAATTCGCAGGCTGGCAAATGCCGATGAAATATATAAGTTATCAAGACGAACACATGGCTGTTAGAACATCATGTGCATTTTTCGATCTTTCACACATGGGAAGACTCAGAATTAAAGGAAAAAATGACGAGTTGGACAAACTGGTCGCCAAGGATATAAAGAAGGAAAAAGAAGGAAAAATGATAGGACCTACCGCATTCCTCAATGAGAGGGGCGGTTTTGAAGACGACGTAATGTTATATAAGGTCAAAGAGGATGAGTTCCTCGTTGTTACTAATGCTATAAATAGAGAGAAAATAATCAGTTGGATAAAGAAAAATTCCTCACTCGATGTTCAAGACTTAACATTCGATTTAGCTATGATTGCAATTCAGGGAAGAAATGTGTGGAACTTTATTGAAAAAGTAGATCTTCAACCTTTAGAATTTAGGTTAAACACAAAATTCATGGGCGAGGATGTATTTTTATTAAGTAGGTCAGGGTGGACTGGAGAGGACGGCGTAGAATTGTGGGGACCTCCCGAAACACTCTCAAGGTTGATCACCAGGCTTGTTAATTTGGGTGTGAAGCCAGCAGGTCTAATTACTAGGGACAGTCTGAGGCAAGAAATGGGTTTTGTACTTTATGGGGAGGACATCGATTCAACTATTACACC
The DNA here is from genome assembly GCF_009729035.1 of Stygiolobus azoricus. Taxonomy (NCBI): domain Archaea; kingdom Thermoproteati; phylum Thermoproteota; class Thermoprotei; order Sulfolobales; family Sulfolobaceae; genus Stygiolobus; species Stygiolobus azoricus. The sequence goes on along the minus strand of NZ_CP045483.1, from coordinate 813,887 downwards.
TATAGAAGCAAGATATTGGGTTTTCTCCCTAGAGAAGGAGTTTATAGGAAGGGACAGGCTCTTGGAACAACTAAAGACCGGAGTAGATAAGATAAGAATCGGATTTAAAGGAAAAAAGAACGAGAGAGTCTTACCCAGAAAGGACAATCCGTTTAAAGTCTTAGGTACTCAAGTTGGATATGTTACAAGTAGTACCTACAGTCCTTACTTAAACAGGGTTATAGGGATGGGCTATGTTAAACCGAGTCACCTTTACTTAGGATTTAACTTAAACATTGACGTAAGGGGAAAATTAATAGATGTAAAAATATCAGACTTCCCATTAATCAAGTGATAAAAGATGAGCAACGAAATCGTTGTAGGAGGAAAATATAAGGTCTTAAAAGACAGATACTATACTGAGACAGACGAGTGGGTAACTATAGAAAATAACGTGGCGAAGGTGGGGATAACAGATTATGCTCAGAAGAAGCTAAGAGACATTGTAGGAGTTGACTTACCTCAACCAGGTAGGGAAGTCAAAGCAGGAGAACAAGTTGCCACTGTAGAGTCAGTGAAAGCTGCTGCCGACATATATTCCCCACTTTCTGGTAAGATAACGGAAGCAAACGAAGAACTGATAACCTCGCCTGAATTGATAAATAAAGAACCTTATGGTGCAGGGTGGATTTTCAAACTAGAAATTTCAGACCCAAAAGAGATCGAAAAACTGTTAAACTACGAGCAGTACATAAATACAATTAAAAAGAGGGAGGGACTCTAAAATGTCAATAGAGATATTAGAAGAATATGTGCCAGTTTTTCCAAAGCCGTCTTATATGGTTGTAGGAATTCCTGACGCTGGACTCGTTGGAGTCATAGCCACAGAATATCTAATAGAAAAACTCGGTCTGAAGGAATTCGCCACATTATATGCCCCCGGTTTACTACCTCCTATTTCCCACGTAAAAGGCGGGATCGCTAAATCACCCATAAAACTTTACCATGGAAATAACCTACTTGTCTTCCATTCATGGATAGCAATTCCCTCAGAAGCTTTGTATCCGATCTCACGAGAGATAGTAAAAATAGCTAAGAAATACGGCATATCAAGAATCATCTCAATAACTGGTCTTCCGATAGAAGACAGGTTAAATGCTAATACTATAAACGCGTATTGGATAGGTAATAGTGAAGAGATCGCTCAAGAAATGGAAAAAATTAACTTAATGAAGAAATTCGGTGACGGTTATATCGCAGGTCCCTATGCTCCATTATTAATTGAGGCAAAAAAAGAGAACGTTAATAACTTCACCATAGTAGTGGAATCGTTCTTAGACCTACCTGATCCCGAAGCATCTGCACTAGCACTTTCAATTCTTTCCAAATACATCGGTTTTAACATATCTGTAGACGAACTAATGCAAGAGGCAGAAGAGATAAGAGAGAAGATCAAAGGCTTAATGGCTCAAACAAAAGCCGAACTTCCAAGATACGCATCTGGCAAACCTATGACCTACGCGTGATGAAAAATGCCAGTTTTTAAAGATCTGGATGAATTAATCAGATACTTAATATCTAAACAAGAGGAGGAATTTAAGCAGATAGAGCAAGAAATTAAGAGAGAGTTTGCAGAAGTCGAGAACTTCATTAAGTCAAGATCTCCCTTATACTCCGTTGAGGAGCTACAAGATTGTTACAAATATGTAATAGACATGCCGAAAGCCGATACATCAAGCCTTAAAATCACATCAAGTGAAAACACTATAAGAGTTTATTGCAAGACAAAAAGCGGTAATACATATTATCTTAAATTCACAATTCCACCAGATGCAGATCCTAATTCTGTTGAAGTAACAAGACACAAGTGGTTGATCGTAATTACGGTTAAAAAGAAGCAGTGATTCTTTTTTAAAAAGCTTAGAATAAGTTAGAAATGTTTATATAAACGCCGTTTAAGTTTAATAATAGGGAATTATTTTGGCAGAGGAAACTAATAAAACACCAAAAGACGTGGAGACTAGAAAAGTCCAAAGATTAGGTTCATCCTCCCTTTTCATCACATTACCCAAGAAGTGGATTAACAAGTGGGGAATAAAACCTGGAGATAAAATTATTATGGAGATCTCTGAGGATGGGACGCTAAGGCTAGTAGCGGAAAAAGTAAAGATAAACTACAATAGGAGGAATGTAAAGATAGATATAGATAGCTATAAACAACCCATGACTACAGCAATACCGTGTTTATACATCTTAGGATACGACGAGATCGTATTTACTTCAAAAAAGAACATAGATCCTAAAGAATTTGAAGACGTAATAAATTACTCAAAGCACTTGGTAGGAATTGAAGTAGCAGAAACTAGTGAAAACAGTATAAAGCTGGACTGCTTGCTCGATACTGAAAAAATAGGCTCCGAGTCCCTTCTCAGACGTATTCTGAACATTGCAACAAGAAAAGTTGATGAAATTCTAGGATACTTAAAAGGACAACCCTTAGCAGAAGTGCAGCCTAGTTTAGAGGACTTGAGGAGAGTACAATTAATGTTATTAAGAAGGAGTATTGGAGGCAGATACACGTCTGAAAGAGATACATTAAGAAACTTCATAATAGCTATTAACTCGATTGTTATTCTCCGTGTATATAGCATTATGACTAAATTAAGCAACACCATAAAGAACACTAAACCGATCCTTACTCAAGAACAAGTAAAGATCTTGACGGAAATGTTCCAGAAAATAAATGACTTATTTGATGAGATCATAATGACAATACTATTTCCGAGCGTTAAAAGGATCTCTAACGGCTATAATATAATCTCCCAGTTGAAACAAGGGCTAGAACAACTTAACATGCAAGATCCGTTGATCAAAAATTATCTAGAGGAGTTAGTTCAAAGTTTAGAGGAGGCGTTAACAAACTCCTCTTGCTCAATATTTTTGGAAGAATTGCCGTGGATCGAGAGAAATTTTAATGCGTGATCAGAAATAGATATGGAGAAAAATAATGACTACACTAAAAATAAAAAACCTTCACGTGCAAGTTGAAGGAAGAGAGATACTTAAGGGAGTAAACCTTGAAATCAACTCAAGAGAAATTCACGTACTTATGGGTCCTAACGGAAGCGGTAAAACCTCTTTATCATTAGCTATAATGGGACATCCTAAATATAAAATCACAGAAGGTCAAATCCTTCTCGACGGAGAAGATATAACAAACCTAGAGACTTATGAGAAAGTGAGAAAAGGTCTTTTCTTAGCTTTCCAAAATCCTATAGAGATTAGTGGAGTTAAACTTTCTACGCTTCTTGTAGCAGAATACAATAGAATTTACGGCTCCTCAACACAACCTTTACAAGTTATATCACAAGTTAAAGAGCTAAGCAAAACTGTAGGCGTTTCAGACTCACTTTTAAACAGAGGAATTTTTGAAGGATTTAGTGGAGGAGAGAAGAAAAGAACAGAAATCCTTCAAATGCTCCTCATGAAACCTAAAATAGCAATCCTAGACGAGCCAGATTCAGGAGTGGACGTGGACGGATTAAAAGCGATTTCAAACGCTATATTAAAGCTCAGAGAGGAAAACAATACGGGGTATTTGATAATCACTCATTATAGAAGGATCTTAGAACATATCAACGCGGATAAAGTTCACGTACTATATAAAGGAAAGATCGTTGCTAGCGGAGGTATGGAGTTAGCTAAACTAATAGATGAAAAAGGTTACGAAGGAATAATCAAGTGACAGACTCTTTTTACAAATTATTCATAAGCAAGTTTAAATTAGATCTTTAACACAGTTAATGTGAGGTAATCCCAATTGCCAGAAGAGAAAATATCCGTTGATCTAAACGAAATAATAAACGCTACAATAGAAGCTAAAAATCACTCACTCACACAACAAGAATTCCATAAGAGAGTGGTGGAATCTGGACTTAGCAAAGACGTAATAACCGAAATTTCTAAGATAAAGAAGGAACCTGAATGGATGTTAAGGTTAAGGCTAAGAAGCCTTGAGTTGTTTGAAAAACTCCCCACGCCTAATTGGCTTCCAGACTTCCTATCAGAGCTAGACGTTTCCAAAATGGAAATTTACATTAAACCAGACATAGAGAGAACTTCTAACTGGGATCAAATACCGCCAGAAATAAGAAAATATTACGAACAGTTAGGAATACCACAATCAGAACAACAATACCTAGGAGGTTTAGTAGCGACTTTTGAATCAGAGCCGATATATAGTAACGTAAAAGCGGAACTTCAAAAGAAAGGGGTAATTATGATGCCCCCTGAAGAAGCAGTCCAGAAGTATCCAGATATAGTCAAAGAATACTTCACAAAAATATTCCCAGTATCAGACCACAAATTCGCAGCTCTACATGGAGCATTATGGAGCGGAGGAGTATTCGTATATGTCCCTAAGGGAGTAAAAATAACGATGCCCGTTGAAGGGTTTTTCATAATAGGTACAGAAATGGAAGGACAGTTTGAACACACACTCCTAATTGCTGATGAGGGGTCTTATATTCACTTTATAGAAGGGTGTAGTGCCCCACAGTTCAAGAAGTTCTCCTTCCACGACGGAATGGTCGAACTTTACGCTAAGAAGAACGCATACATTAAATTCACTACAGTACAAAACTGGAGCAAGAACATAATTAACTTCAATAATAAAAGAGCGTGGGCTGATGAAAACGCAACAGTAGAATGGGTAGAAGGCTCTTTAGGATCAAAATATAGCTTTGTATATCCCTCCACTATCCTAAGAGGTAGAAATGCTACCTCAACCAGCTTAGTAGTAACATTGGCAAGTGGCGAAGGAGAGTGGAAAGATAGTGGCTCAAAAATGATACATGCTGCACCTGATACTAAGAGTAAAGTCGTAAGTAAAAACATCGGATTCAATGGAGGAGTTAATATATACAGAGGACTAATAAGAGTTAACAAAGGTGCAGTGGGATCTAAAGCATTTGTAAAGTGTGATTCGTTAATGTTAGATGAAAAAACTAAAGCCTATACATTCCCCCATAATCAAGTGTTTGAGGAAGATGCAGACGTAGCTCACGAGGCTCACACATTCAGAATGAATGAAGACCAGTTATTCTATTTAGAGAACAGAGGAATAGACGAGAAAGAAGCTGTGTCAATGCTAGTACTAGGATTTATAGACGAGATAATGAAAGAGTTACCATTCGAATACGCTACAATGTTAAACAAAGTTATTAAATTAGAACTCGACAAGTTAGGTGCAGTCGCATAATGGCCATAATAGATTTTTCCTCAGCTCAACAATATATTTCAAAGTTTAGTAATAAAAGTGAAAGAGAAAGACTTTTGTCATTATATTTATCCCTCCCTTACCAGAGGATTAGCGATTCTCCCACTCTAAAACACTACACAGACTGGAGCAGATTTGAAAAATTGAACCTACAAGTTAAGGATTTTTTACCGTCAAAAGAAGGAAGAAAGATAGAGGGTTATACTGAAATTACTTATCCATCTGAGATCGAAACAAAGGATGAACCCACTAACTCACTTATAAAAGCCGAGGAACATAAGCTAGTAAGCCTAACCCTCGCATTATCAAACAAGGTCACAATATCTTCGTCCAATTTTAAGTCAAAGAAGATCCTATTTTATCACACATCTTCTGAAGGAGTATTTTACCCCCTCAATTTAGAGGTTAAAGTAGAAGACGGAGACACGATGGACTTCGTTTACATGAGCGATAGTCCGAAAGATGGAATGACGTCCTCTGTTATATCCTTTGAAGTAGGAAGAGATGCACAGTTAAACCTTACTATAATAGGTCTTTCCCCTAACTTATTCGTTTATTCCAGGGCATTAGTCGAAGGAGAGCTTAACACCAACATTTTCACCTCAAGGTCGTTTATATCACACTTGAATTACTCAATTGAATTAATGGAAAATGCGGCATCAAAATTTTCAGTAAAGGCCATAGGATTAAATGATGATAATATAAACGTAAGAGTGAATGTGATTCATAAAGGTAAAAGGAGTAAAAGCGATGGCGTGCTAAAGGCTATATCTACAGATTCCGCATTGTCTGTAATAGGAGGAGATGCAGTAGTGTCAGAAGAGGCGTTAGATTCCTCAACATCTATAATAGGTAGAGCGTATAACATCGGTAAGGACTCTAAAGCAGTAGTTGCTCCAATGTTAGAGGTCAAGACTGGGAGGGTTCAACTAGCAAAGCACTCAGCTTCAGTTTCGAGAGTACCAGATGAGCTTATCTTTTATCTGGAGACTAGAGGGTTCAGCAGAAAAGAGGCAGAGTCCATGATAATTAAAGGTTTCATAATAGATGAAAATGATCCTCCGTTCTTAGAGAAAATAATTGATGAAATACTTACGGAGGCAAAGGTATTAGTTTCAGTCTAGTCTCTCTATTCTAACTTAAGCTAAAAATCCCTTATTTATAATCTACGTAAAAGGTAATACTGAGGGAGCATGAGAGTTATCACATTCAAAGTCGAAGAAGAGTTACTCCAAGAGCTTGACCTCTATGCAGTTAATTCCAGAAACACAAGGAGCGAAATAATAAGAGAGGCCCTAATAAAATATCTGAGAGAAAAGAAAGCCGCCGCGGGGACTTGAACCCCGGACCACCGGCTATCTCGAGATAGACCTTACAAGGCCGGCGCTCTACCAGTCTGAGCTACGGCGGCAAATTATTATTTTACCCAATTATTTTAAAGTTTTATCTCGTTAATACCGTCAAAACGTTTTTACGGCATTACAAGCCTAATAGCTCTAAATATACCCACTTTTTCTGCTAATTCAGCTAGCTCACCTTTCACAAATTTACCATGAAAGTCACCAAAATAAATTCCTCCTATTCTGACAACTATGGCTAGTTGGTTAAACCTAAATTTTTCATCCTCCCCTAGCGCATTCAACATTGCCCTCCTACCCGCTTGGACTGCCACTTGAGCAGACATTGGTATGAACTTCTTTGTCGTCGCACAATCCCCTGCCCCATATACGTCATCGTAATCAGCCGACTTAAGGTAATCATCTACTATCATCCTACCATTTATATTGGTCAGTCCAATCTCACTGATCATCGGGGACCCCTTAAATCCAACCGATGAAATTATGAGGTCAGTCCTAATCTCATGATCGTTAGTTACTACTAGATTCTTCTCTATCTTTTCTACTTTATTCTTAAGTAATACCTTTACTCCCAATCCAGTTAACAATTCATAAGCATAAGTTGAAGACTCCTTACTCATAAAAGGTAAAAGCCTATCTTGCACTTCTATTAGGTAAACTTCCTTCAACGGATCCATTTCTTTAATAATCCCTGCTAATTCAACACCTAAATTACCTCCGCCTAATACTGTGACAGACTTAGCCCTCAACAGTTTATTCCTTAATTCGAGAGAATCCTGTATGTCCTCGACTTTCTCAGTGAAAGGAAAAATTTTCTGAGAATATCCTAATGCTATTATCAATTTATCATATTGGAACTCACCCTTGTCAGTGATAACTACTTTTTTCCTAAAATCTACATTCCTCACTCTAGCAACTAACACTTTATGGTAAGGGATCTTAGCTAATTTCGGATCCCCAGTCTTTATTACATCCACTAGCCTATGGGTGAGAGTAAAATAACTTTTCTGATCTATAAGTAAAGCGTCAGGATTTGTTTTTAAAGCAGATAAACCTGCAAATCCTCCGCCTAAAATTATAGTCCTCATATGTATATATCAACTTTCAACTTTTTAAATCTAGTTTCGTAACATTTAAAATTTTCACTTTTTATTCCAAAGAATAATTAAGGGGAAAGGACAATTTAAAAAATACCTAGAAGTTTTTGAGACATTTCCTGATTATAAATTCGAATTAATTAACGTATTGTGAATTGGCAACATTGGGTTAGGCAAATGGATGAGAGTCAACTTTTAATAGCAAGAGATACAGATTAGAAATTAAAAATAAAAAGAAAATCAAAATAACGGGTATAGGTAATATTAATTATCGACAAGGAAAAGGAATTTATGAAGCTATGCAAAAAGTTGTAAATAATCTCCTATCCTAAAATAAATACTATAACTGATGGTAATGCTGCAAGTAGCAAGGGGGATAACACGTTACTACAGATGATGAAAGAAAACAGAACTACTATATACGGATTGTTTTTAGTCAATCACCTAGTTTTAGCGGCTTATACATTGATTAAGCTAGAGAAAGTTACTATAATAGGGAGGTCGTAACTAAGGAGAATCTAGAAATAGAGACTTTGTAACTTCAGTTGTACGAATGTCGACTGAAGGCCTTATTAAAAGAGGTAAAGTAGCCTATTGGACGTGAGAGAAGATAACAGCCCTGAAATTCATGTTTGTATGAAGAGAGAATTTATAGAATGGTAGAAAAGATTGTGGTATCTGCAAATACTGATACAAAACCTCTGCAAATATAATAGGTGTATATCTGTACTTTTGAATTTTTCCTCTTTAACGTTTGTAGTTTAAGTCTTTAATAAATCAAGTAAATATCTATATAGAATATACTAAAAGATTTTAACTAAATCTAAAAGATAATTCATACTCTATTTCGTACTAAGCTATCATTATTTTAATTATAATGTTACATAACATTCCACAAAACTATTATTAAGTTACATTATCACTTTTTCTGTCTCCCAACTAAGCCGAGAGACTCTTCTACCATATGCCCCTAAACTTCTGAATATAAACTTTATAACCGAATCAACATTAAAAAATATAGTGCCGCCGTAGCTCAGCCTGGTTAGAGCGCCGGACTCATACGGCGCAGGGGACATCCGGTTGTCCGGGGTTCAAATCCCCGCGGCGGCACTAATTAAATTAAATCCATCTACCTTAACTTTTTCCTAATTACAAGATTTCTGGTTTAAAAAGAATTATGCACTGCAATTATTTTGTAAAATGAATTTATGGAAGGGAGGGGTATAAAGGTAGGTAGACAAGCTCACTGTTAGATATTTAGATAATATAGTAAGTTTTCAATTTATTTAATTCCTTTCCCAACCAAATTCGCTATATATTTGTCCTTTTAATAGTCCTAATTCGAGTGCTTGTCTTACATAAGGAACTACATTTTCTGGAAGTTTGCTAAGCTCAAACCATCTTAAAGCTTCAGCCTTATTGGGTTCTTTAATTGTGGGTTCACCTATCCACTTAATCGCCTTAAAGAAAAAGTCTACTCTCTCTTGGTTTTCAAATCTATGCATTACATGGACAAGCACTAAATCCTCACGACTAAGTTTTATTCCAGCCTCTTCCGTAGCTTCTCTTATCATCGCGTTTGTTGCAGATTCCCTAGCTTCAACATGGCCAGCTATTACACTCCACCAGCCATCCATATATCCTGTATTCTTCCTTAATTGCAGAAGAATTTTGCCTTCCTTCACCAAAAAGAGATGAACCGAAAGTATCTGAGGATGTCTGTTCATAGGATACAATATTAACTAAAAAATAAAAAACTTAATCTAAGGAAAGTCTTAATACTATAAAGATTAACAGAGTTTAATATGACATAAATATTCTTTTCAAACTAAAGACTAAAAAACTTACTCAATAGATTTATAATATGATAACAGTAGATAAAATTCCATTAGAAACCATGGATCTTGATGATAAAGTAAAAAATTATTTTAAAGATAGAATCAGACAAGTTTTTTATATGTGACTGATAATTGTAACTTATTATGTGAACATTGTATTTACAAACCTAATATAATAAGTGGAAAATTACGTAAAAGAGAGATTCCCTTAGAAATAGCATTGAAACTAATTTATACCTTTAGAAAACTTGGCGCAATAAAATTATCAATACTAGGAGGAGAACCCACTCTATATGATATTACTAATGAATGGAGAGGTCTACTTACATTAATTTATGCGGCTAAAAAAGTATATAATTATAAATATATTAGGATAGTTACTAATGGACTTTTAATAGATAAACTACTTGATAAAGAGGAATTTAAACTTCTTGATGAAATTAGCTTTAGTATTGATGGACCTACACCAGAAATTCATGATAAACTTAGAGGAAGAGGTACATTTAAAATAGCAATTAGTAATTTAACACGAGCAATTAAAAAAGGTTATAATGTTAACATCACTACTACAGTTACAAAGTACTTAATACCAACAGATGGGAGTGAAAAGTGGGCTTTAGTAGATAGAATGATTAGATTTGCAGAAGAGCTAGGAGTAAGTAGGATAAACTTCCACGTAATATTTAGGATGGGAACAGAAGTTGATGCTTGGGATCAACACGTTGCGATAAATCCATATGATTGGATAGAAATATACAAAAATATTAGAACTAAAATAGTTAATAATGAATATAAAATATAAGGTAAGATTACCTCAGCACTTTGTAACAAGAGAAGAATTTGAGAAAAACAAGAAGTTTTATGGATACTGTCCAGTTAAAATGGGAGAAAGAGTTCTTATACACCCTAATGGGATACTTAGAGTGTGTTCATCACTTCTTTCTTTAATTCACCACATAGCTAATTACGATGATAAGAAAATTACTTGGGAAGAATATCAAAACGAAACAGTAAATCACAAGATGAACGAATATACTCCTTGTACTAATCAAATCAATTTGTATTTTGATAACTATGTTCCACTTTGTTTCTCATTTAAACCAGACCAAGACGAAATAGTATGGAATATGTTAAGGCAAGAAAAACCTAACGGCTGGGTGGACTAATGAAAGATAAAATCATTTTATTGTTTTATTTGTCACTATTCTTTTCTCGCTTTATTTATAATTTCTTTTATACTACTTCGCCAATATTGGCAAAAGTATATTACAACATTATAGACTTCAGTTTAGTCGAAGTTTACCTATACATATTTTCTCTCATAGGTACATTCGTCTCTTTCTTTTTATTCAGAAGGTTAATTTTTCGCCTAGCTACATTTTTTGTTATTATCTCTATAATCTTTATAATAATTATAAAAAATTCTTTGCTATTTTATATATCTAATGCTATGGCTGGGTTTTCTTTCGGAATTATAATAGCTTATATGCTTACAATCGCCTCTTTTTATGGTGAAGAGCATCTCTATCTTTACTCTTTAATTCTCAGTATCTCTACTATCGTACAACCAATGGTTCAAACACTCATAATGCTTTTCATGGGCTTTAAACTTCTCTTTATATTCTATCTGGTATTGTCATTAGTTCTTTTTACTTATAGCTTGATACAAAGAATGGAAGATAAAAAGGAAATGTTTAACCTGAAATTAAAAGTTAATTATGGAATCATTATATCAATTTTAATCACGATCTCTTACGTTACCGGATTTAGTGTTATCTCTACGTTCTTACCAGTTTACCTTGTTGTTAATAAGCACTTAAGTACTGGGATAGCTTACTCTATTTTTATCCCATTTTTTGCATCCACTGTACTATCAAGGACTTTACTTAGTACTATAAAAACCAAGAAACTTGAGATTCTTTCCTCACTTTCTATCATTTTAACAGCATTAGGCTTTGCAATACTTTTTGAGCAGACTTATATTGTAGATATTATAGCAGCATTTATACTTGGCATTTCTCATGGTATTATTTATCCCTTAGCTTCAGTTTATATAACTAGATACTCTACCGCTAATGAGAGGAATTCATATATGAGTCTTTATTTACTGTTTAGAGAACTTTCTTTCTCTTTAATAATTTATCTCTTTTCTTTCATGAATTTAGGAACACAACTAACAGTATCAATTATCCTTAACCTTATTATTCTTTTAATTTTCTTCTTTTTTAAATTATTCTAATAAGAAGTTTAATATAGTTGTTGCAAAAGATACAAAATATATTAAAGAAAATCTTTCAGTTTAACATAGAATTTTATAAAAAGTAGTAGTAAGTAATTTTGGGAAAAATTAAATGGATAAACTTTTTGAATTTTTTAACTAAATCTAAAATAAATAAAATTATCAAACACGTTCATTTGTTAAATCGTAAGTTGTTTGAATTGAGTATTTAGAATGTTTTAACTTCATAAGCAATTAGATACCTAGTGGAGGTACAAGTATATATACGATAAAACCTAACTATAAATGAAAGAGAGGAGTCCAGTCGCTCTATAATTGCTAGATATTAATTCATTCTCCTACGAGATTATATTTGATGAATGAATAAGATAAATTAACGATAAACCGAACAGAAGGAATCTACCAAGGCTAAGTTACTAATCGAGAGTAGTAGTACGAAAAGTGATAATAAAACACTGAAAATACGGCAAGTAATTTGTGATTTATCCTCTTCAATAGCCTTATCATTTATCTAACCTCCTAAAGCAACCGTTAAAAAAGGCTGACAAGATATAAATGTGCTTGTGGTTATGAAAAAACCATAGCATTATTACAACAACGGACTTGAATGGTGGTCTTCGACTCTCTTGATCACCTCCAAATCTAAGAGGAAATCGATGAGGAAAACCCTAGTTAGCAAGAAGGAGTCATCTCTCGCCCCTCAACTTTGAAGTGAGACCATAAGGAATTATACTTCCTTTTCTTTCTAGAAATTTTATTCCTCTACTTTCAGCGTACTTAAAGAACTTCTCATTTAACCCCTCATCTCTCATCTTATCTAATTCGACCAGAAATCTAATCAATGATTTTCTTAGCTCTTCCGCGTACGCTCTGTCCGAATCTATTGGTACGTCTTGATCTGAATGATAATAGGGAATTAAATCGTCGTTATAAAGAACCATAGCTGGGTAACCTTCCATTACGTAAGGGAAGTGATCGGAATAAGGTGTGGGCATCTCCACTCTTTTCACGTAAAAAACCGCGATAAATCCCATAGATCAGGAGTAGCTGAAAAGACCACTCTATCGGGGTATAAAGCATCAAGAGATATCATAGTAAATACGCCATCTTTAGGTTGTTGAACAGAGCCGTTACAACACCTGGGACCCTCTTCAGATGAGAAGAAAACAATTTTGAGGCCGTGTTTAAGCTTTGGAAATTCTATAGTAGAAAGAAGTTCTACAGCAAAAATATTATCATGATATCCAGATAGCCAGTGATCTACGTGAGCTCCAATAACGATATATTTTTCACCTTCTTGTACAGTAAACTCTAGATTGTAAGATATTGTGTCGACTAACCTGCTCTTAGATTCTATTTCTACCACATCGCCAGGCTTTAAAGGTATTGAACTGAAAACAGCAGGTTTTTCACCCTTTACACTAATCCTCCTTAATTTCCCATTATCATAGAATACTGTAGCTGAATATTTCTTTTTTAAGTTCTCCTCGTGTATCGAAGGTACGAGAAACGGGTGCTCTGGCATTACGTTAAAGGCTATATCCTTCTCTACTACACCTTTTAGGTACCCGTAAGTATACGGTAATAAACTAGCTTTTACTTCCTTTCCGTTAACTGTAAACCGGAATTCGTCTATTATCCATTCCTTAGTCTTCACCGGGTATTCACGATATGTAGGATAATTACCTGAGAGTCTTTCCTTTAATATGTTAAGGATCACTTTCTCTTTATTGGAACCATGAATAGCCTCACCGAGCTTGAAAAGCTCTTCTCCCAGCACAATGGGATAATGAATTCAAGGCTTAAATAAATGAGGTAAATGCGAAAAGAAGATGGGGAAACAAAAACTGTAAAAAATAACTTATTTATGAAAAACGAATGCTTTTACTGTGAGCCTTCTATGGGCTTACCTAACACTGATGGCGGGAATAGACTATATATGACACCTGCTATTATCAGCAATAAGATTACTATATACCCTACAGTAGCTACCTGAGAAGCTGTCGGCGAAAATCCTTGATATCCCGTAGTTTCGAAAATAGCAACTGCGAAGATCACTATTAGTCCTATTATGAATATTATTTTGAAAGTCTTATCCAATTGTTCCAATCTTTTTTCATCTTTAATTACTGCCATCTCTCTCACCTCTCACCATATACTATTCTTGCAGTAACCAGCATTCCGATCATTACCGCAATTAAGAATTCCCAACCGCTTAAGGACATCTGTAAGAGTCCGCTTAATATATGACCAGATGCACACCCGTTAGCCATTCTGGCACCAAACATCATTAGTGCAGTCCCACCGAATGACCCAAGAGCCCTTATTGCCTCGTTGTCGCCAAACCTCTTCTGCCAGCTTAGAGGAATATTCTTCCTAAAGGCAGTAAACCTCCGGGTCAAGAATATCGCAGCGAAGAACGAACCTAGCAATGTTCCTATATCACTGAAGGGTTCCCAGCCAATACCTTTGAACACTATTTGACTGTACTTGAAATCTGGAAGAAATATATGACCTGCCATCCAAGAGTACGTAGTAGACTCTCCGAAGATCTGGTGCATGAACATCTCGGCAACTACTGTAAGGCCCACTATACCACCTATGCTTATCATATAGAACCTTGTTACGTTACTCTCTACAGCCCAATATTCGTTCAATTTCTTAGCAATTGACTTGTCATTATATGGTAGACCACCGTAAGTTAAGTACATTGCTGTATCAAGCCTTTTTGCTTTTTCAATATCGCTTACTTGGCCTTTGAGTGTAGACCTTAGACAGCTGTGTTGACCACCCTTATATCTAGGTATGTAATATGCTATGGTGAACAGTATAGCAGCATAAACTAATGAAATTCCGAATAGATCGATAGGCGTTAGACCACTCCAAGGTACTAAGTATTCTTTACCGGCCGGATGGCTTGCACCTATAACTTGGCTACCGAAGTTCAGGGTATTAACGAGCCATTGTCCTGCTGGAGTCTGAAAGAGAGCTGTCCATGCAGCAGCTCCTACAAGTCCGCCAAATATTGCGTATATTGCATCTCTTCTTCCCTCACCTAATGCCATCCATGTTGAACCGGGGAAATAGCCCGAAATTGCAAGCCCGATACCGAATAAGAGGCCGCCGAGACCTACTCCGATTAGATATAATGCTTTAGGAGACCAGTGGAACCCCACTCCCGCTGCGTATAACCCGTACATTATTGGAGTAGCAATTGCAACTCCTAGTAAAATACAATCCACGAACAGTCTATCTTCCCATTTAGCAAGTCTAATCAGTGTTTCCGGATTTCCTATGCCCCATGCTTCTGCCGCAGCTCCTATTATGAATCCTACTACAATTCCAACCCAGAGAGGAGCTGTAAATGTTATCATTTTTCTTTCACCTCCAAAATTAATACTTTTCCTTGAAAAATATAAGTAGAGTTTTAAAAGTATTGTAGATAATTAATTAAACTGAGTTAAAAACTGATATTTCATTAAAAGTTATTATAAAAATAATACAAAAAATGATAAGATAAGATAAAAAACCTGAGTTGGTAGTACTCTTTTTAATTATTAAACGTAAATAGATAAATGCTAATTAGTTTATACACCTAACAATATGAATTTCTTTTTTCCCAAAACACTATAGATACCAAATTATTTTTTAGGAAACCTTTTTAGTATACTTTCACACAAAACGTGAATCTTCTAATAAATTTTACAAATGCCAACATAAGTGAATTAATTAACATCTAATGATATAGTTTAATGATGAGTCAAATAGAGTACGCTATAAAAGCTATTGCTGAACAGCTTGAAGATAATGAGCTAGTTTACATAGGGTTAAACTCAATTCCAGCTCTTATTGCCTCATTCATGGCAAGAGACCTTTACGGTAAGAAAATAAGGATAATAGGCGTTGCTGAGGCTGATAATCCTAAGTCCGTAGAAGTAAGTCCATCAACCGGTAATCCCTTCATGGTTTCAAACACTCCAGTGTTTATAACGGCAGACGCTTTCGATTTAGCTCAGAAGGGGAGACTTGATGTTATGTTTTTAGGACCGGTTCAAATTGACAAAGAGACTAACGTAAATCTCTCCGTAATAGGAGACTACCACAATCCAAAAGTAAGGCTGACAGGTGGAGCCGCAACTGCATTTATCTTACCCCTAGCTAGAAAAGCTATACTATGGAATTTAAAACACTCAAAAAGATCTCTCGTAGAAAAAGTCGACTTTGTGACGGGAACAGCAAAATATTCTAATAATATGGTAATAGTAGTTACTAACTTAGGGGTTCTAAAATACGACAGAGAGAAGAAAACTTGGTTCATAACTGCTATTTATGAAAACACCTCACTTGAAGAGATCTTAAATAATACAGCATTTGAGGTGGCTGCGTCACATACCTTACGAATTATTACGCTCAGAGATGACGAGAGGGAATATATAAAAAGTATGGATCCTTATAACTTACGTTCTGCCCTTGCATAACTAGATAGGCTGTAACTCTTCCACTACTTTTTCCCAATCTACATCATAAAGCCCGAACATACTTGTGGGTTCGGCACCCCTAGGAGCGTGAACTACGGCGGTCACGTATTCGCCATTTATTGTAGGCCTTTTGCCGTAGAAATAACTCTTGTCAACAATTTCCTCTGCTGTTATAATTGTTATTTTGGCTGCTTTGGCCTTATACTCGTCTTCATATAGAGGTCCTAATATTTCACTGTTGCCTTCATCATCTGCCTTATGGACGTGGATGATTGCTACATCGGGGACTATAGCTTTTACTAAGAGGATATCTTCACCAGAAAAGGGATCTTTAGTAACTTTCCAGTCTTCTAACTTTTCGTGGATTTTAACTAAGTCTGAGCCTATTATCCCCTTGACGGGCATAAAAGGTAGCCCGAACGCACCAGCCCTAATACCGGCGATAAAAGCACCACATGTGTCTTCAATAAATTCCACGTCTTTATTTTCTATCATCTTCCTAAAATACGGAGGAATTCCGAACCATTCGAGAGTAGCCATAGCAGCCCTTATCTTTTTAACCACACCATGCTTGAGAAGAACTTCTAACCCAAAACCTGGCTCTCGGTCAATAAAATATAACCCCTTTTTACCACTCCTGATCAACTCATAGATAAACGCCATAGGATTTCTATGAAATGACATACCACTAATGGTGATCGAATCGCCGTCCTTCACCAAGTTAACAGCTTCTTTAATATCCATTAATTTACTCAAATTCAGTACACCACTTTAATATCGGCTAACGCTTTTTTAGCTTCTTCTACACTCGTCTCGTCCTCCAGTGTTGAAACATCACCTACATCTTTTCCAGTTGCTAACGCCCTTAAAACCCTCCTCATAATTTTGCCGGTTCTCGTGTGGGGTAGTTTATTAACGAAAATTACTTCCTTGACAACAGCTATTGCCCCGAAATTCTTTCTCACGTTTTCAATGATCTTTTGCTTCACTAATGATAAGTCCTTAACCCCTTCTCTAGGTACAGCAAATATTACAATTACCTCTCTTCTAATCTCGTCAGGAACTCCTACTACTGCAACTTCAGCAACTTCTTCAATATAAGCGACATTCTCAATTTCGGCCACCCCTAGCCTATGACCTGCGACTTTTAATACATCATCGCTCCTGCCTAGAATATACAAATACCCATCTTGGTCCATATAACCGTAATCTCCAGTCTCATAATAACCGAACCTGACGTAGTAGTTTTTATACCTTTCATCATTCCACAGACCAATCATAAAAGCGGGAGAAGGTGAAGTAACTATGATATTTCCGGCTTTCCCTCTAGGTAGTTCATTACCGTTGTCATCAACTATCTTAATATTTATAGACGGTAACGGGACACCAACACTTCCATCCTTGATCTTGAGGAAACCGAAGTAAAAACCTCCTGGAGATGCAATATATCCGGAATTCTCGGTCTGTCCCCACACCTCGAAAATCTTTTTTGCTTTAACGTTTCTACGTAACCAGTTCATTGCCTCAACTCCCAGGCTCTCACCAGCGGTAACAAAAACCTCTAAGCTCGAGGTGTTGAACTTCCTCACGTGGTCTTCCCCGTACTTCATTAGCATTTTAACCAATGTAGGTGCAGTCCACACGTTTTCAACTTTATATTTCTCTATTATTTCCCACATAACTCCGGGATGCGGATAGTCCATGGCACCCTCATACCAAATCGTTGTACCATAGTTAAGTAAGGGTCCGTAAAGACTATACGAGTGACCGTTAATCCAGCCCAGGTCAGCAGTTGTTAGTAACTTCTTTTCGTTCGAGAAATCGTATAACCATTTAACGTGAGCATAACACCATACAGTATAAGAACCCATTGCATGAACTATGCCTTTAGGCTTTCCAGTAGTCCCAGAAGTATAAAGTATGAACAAGGGATCTTCTGAATTCGTCTCAACAACTTCCTTTCTGGTGTTAAGCTTAAGGACTTCATTAAAGTCTACATCTCTATCCTCTTTAAAACTAGCCTTGTTCTCTCTATTTAAAACTACGACTTTGTTTACATTAATTCCGCTTTCCTTTATCGCTTCATCGACTACACTCTTCAACTCTATGACTTTTCCTCTTCTGTATGTAACATCTGCCGTGAAAATTATTTTCGGCTTAGCACTCTTTATTCTCTCTGCTAATGCTTTAACACCGAACCCCGAGAACACTACAGTATGAATTGTACCTGATCTCGCTGAGGCTAACATTGTTGCTCCTGCTTCGACAACCATAGGCATGTATAACAGTATTGTATCGGATTTCGACGAATACTGAGCGATAAATGTAGATATTTTGCTCGATAATTCATATAGGTCTTTGTAAGTATATTTCCTCTCTTTTCCTTCTTCATTTAACCAGATTATAGCTGTTTTGTCTCCCTTACCCTGAGAAATCCATCTGTCCAGTGCATTATACGCTATATTAATTTTTCCGCCTACAAACCAACGGTAATTATCCGGTGATTTATAGTCTAAGATCTTTTCGTAATGCCGAAACCAAACCAGTTCCTTAGCTATCTTATCCCAAAACTCTTGAGGATTACTTATACTTTGCTTCCAAATATCAAGATAATCGCTTAAACTGATCTCTTTCATTACAAAAATAAACTTATGAATTAATAAATAGATTTAGCGGACGGGAACTAGACAATAAGACAAAACGGAGTTCCTCAATTTTTCTTACTCTCTCATTAAGTTTAATAACTCACTTAAATAGAACTCTTTTTAGATGATGTGAGTCATGCCAAAGCGATCGGTGAGTTAAACCCTGAGGTATCTGACCTCCTTTCTCTAGATACCTATATTAGTTTCTTCTCTATTATCTCTTTAACATATTTTCCAGTAGAAGAAGAAGCAGATAGTTTCTTGATTATTTGTGATTCAGTCATACCGCTTCTTTCCTTCCATACTAGTAAAGATTCCCTGAGTTTCCTCAGTGCTTCATCATGATACTTACATAAACCGTTTACCGAAATAGCCTCAAGCTTACATATTTTACAAGGTTTATAACTTACGAGACCTAGTACCCCTCCTAATTTCTCTCCAATACGCTTCTTGACCTCCTGATATTTGTTCATGTAGTTTTCTAAGATTTTGATTGTCTCATCTACAACTTCTTGCTCATTAACTTTACCGTCAATAATTGCATTAAGTTTCTCCTCCATTTTCTTTGTCAGAGAGACGTCTGTTAATTCCTTAAAGTACTGATCTAAGACTTCAGCTACTGTTATCCCAAGGTCAGTTGGTACTAGATAACTTCCTTTTTTTACCAGATATTTTCTATCGAATAATGTCTCTATAATTCTCCCTCTAGTTGCCTCAGTACCTAGATTAGTGCTCTCCATCCATTTCAATAGGTCAATTTTAGTAAGCCTATTTAACGATGGTTTAGTAACTTTCATCGAAACGGAGACCTTTACTATTTCCCCTATATCCCCCCTTTTCACGTCAAGGAGCTCCTCATCAGGTACTTTTCGATAAGGATACAATAATAACCATCCCTTAAAAATTACTTTCTGAAAAGTTAGCCTTACGTCTAACTTCGTTTCTTTAAACATTAAGTCTACCTTTTGTTCTTTGACCTTGGCGTCAGAGGATATACTGGCTAAGAACCTTCTCGTTATTAACTCAAACAGTTTGTACGTTTTAAGTTTTAAGCCCTTAGCTTTTTCTCCTGTAGGATAGATAGCTGGATGTGCTGGATCTTCCTTCTCTCCTTGTCTAACTTGAAACCCATTCTCTCTTTTAGTTATATTCTTCACTAACTTCACTAAATTAGGGAAGTTGTTACGCTCTATATCTTCGACTATCTTATCGACATTAACAGTAGGAGGTATCTTTTGGCTATTAGTTCTCGGGTAACTAATAAGCCCATCTAAATACAACTCTTCAGCTAGTCTCTCCGTATAATAGGGTGAGAGACCTAAAATTCTTCCTGCTTCTACCTGAAGATCTCCTAGGTTGAAGGGTGGGGGTCTGAGCAAATTTCTTTCTTCATATTCTACTTCTCTGACTACTAGCTTATCGTTCTTTATTTTTTCTGCAAACTTTTGAGCATCTTCTTTCTTTTCGAACACTTTATTAGCTGTAAACTTCACTTTCCTTTTTCCAATTACCGCTTCCACATTTACTGTATAATACGGAAGAGGAACGTAAGTTTCCCTCTCCATTGTATTATTTATCACATGGATTAACGTGGGGCTTTGTACCCTCCCAGCGCTTAATACTATTCTCTTCCTAGATATCTCGCGTATAGCATTCATTAATGCTCTACTGACGTTTATCCCCCATAACCAGTCGACTTTATGTCTCGCTATTCCGGCATTGATCATATTGTAATCTAAAGGTTCTAGATGTGTAATTGCTTTCCTAATATCTTCTTTAGTAAGAGCTGAAAACTTCATCCTCTTAGCTCTTCTCTCATCCCCAAAGAACTTTATTATTATATAACCTATTACAGAACCTTCAATATCATAGTCACATGCGTTTATAAAATCTAAAGCATTTACCGAAAGAAATCTAAATAACTCATAATATTTCTTAGTGTATCTAGCGGAATCATCTATTGTCCAAAGGGGTTTCCATTCCATATGAAATACTGGAAATCCAGAATTCCCATAAAGATTGAAAAGGTGTCCAGCGGCTGGGGCAATTACTAAAGTTCTCTCACCGTAATTTAAAACCCAATAACTCACCGAAAACTGTTTACATAGTTGAGGTTTAGTAGATAATGCTTCCGCTATCTTCTTAGCTGCTTTGCTTTTCTCTGCAACGACTAATGTATACTTATTTGGCCTACAGACCATGTTTATTCGATCTTTCTTATAGACACTAACTCTACTTTACCATTAGGATATACACGTCTTATAGTAATAGGTAAAACCCCTCTTTTCAATTCGTCATCTGCTATGCTTATAACGTCATCAAAAGGCAAATTAGACATATCAATGAGAGGTTGAGCACCCATTGCAAGCTGCAAAGCTCTTGCGCTGATAATTCGTGCTATCTCGTATTTTGTTAGTTTACCTTTCCAACTCTCCTGAAAAATCTCATTAATTTTACTAATTGTCATTAGTACTCACACCCAATAAGTAGGAAAAAAATCTAACTCTAATCCCAATCTATCTCTTTTGCGAGAAATTCCGGCAGCTTACATTCTGGAGGAGGAGTAAACGGTATATCTGAATTAAATATAGTTCCCAGTGCTTTAGCTAACTTACCTACTGCCCTATCATCTACGATTCCAAGTAATCCAAATCTCACTATTTTCTCCTTCAACTCTCCTATCCCTGGCGATATTTCGATCTTAAATTCCTTCAACTTGCTTCTTAGATCCTTTATAGGTGGTTCAGCTGCAACCACAGTATTCGAGAAGTTACTCTCATTACCAAATAATGAAAATCCAAGATAATTAGTGATATTCCTTACGAAACGTGCACAAGCTTCATGCCTTCTCCATCTATTTTCAATCCCTTCAATTTTCAGCAGTTCAGCAGCTCTTAATGTAGCGTTAAATACTCCTACCGCAGGAGTAAACGGTGTCTCAAATTTATCTTGGAACTTGAGATAAAGTGATATATCTAAATAAGCAGGGACTTCATCTTTTACGAGCTCGTTTACTCCTTCTTGAGACAGTGCAACGAAACCTAAGCCGGGCACTGACGCTAAAGCTTTCTGACTTCCGGTAGCCACAGCATCTATTTTCCATTCATTAACTAGAAGTTTATACGCAGCGAATCCCGATACAGAGTCAACAAGTAATTTTAAACCTCTGCTTTTAACTACATGAGTTATCTCTTCCATATTTCTGAATGCAATCCCCGTACTGGTTTCGTTGTGAACCAGAGCAACTGTAGTTGCATCTTTATTGTTATCTAACGCTTCCTTGATCTCCTCTAAGGTAAAACCTTGACCCAGTGGTTTTTTATAGCTCACTACGTTAGCCCCTCTCCTTTTTAGTGAGTCTAAAAGCCTATTGCCAAATTCACCGTATGGAAATGTTATAACTTTTTCACCTCTTTTTACAAGAGAGTAAACCATTGCTTCTACAGCCAAGGTGCCTGAGCCTGTTAATAATGCTACTCTAGTAGAACTGAAATGCTCATTCATTAAATTCTCTAGGTTTTTAACTATTTCTCTAAACTTATCACTTCTATGGTTGATTACTAGTGTAGATGCTTCCTTTACGCTCTTTGGGACTTCTACCGGACCGGGTATTAACAACATTTAGATCATCCCCAACTCTTTCATAGCAGCGAGTAAGTTCTGTAGTGTTATTTCGGCTACTCTTTGTTGCGCTTCCTTGGTTTGAGCACCTATATGAGGAGTAACAATAACTCTCTCATGCTTTAATAACTCTAGTTCCCACTCCTCCTTTGGAGGTTCATTCCAAAATACATCCGTAGCATAGGCTAAAACCTTACCAGACTTTATATATTCTAGTAAAGCTTTACCGTCCACCGATACAGCTCTACTGGTGTTAACGATTATTACATTATTCTTCATTTTTTCAAATTTATCCCTATCTAAAATCGGCTTAGCATTTTTACCTACTGTTACGTGAAGACTTATAACATCTGACTCCTTCACCAACTCATCTAGAGTTACGACTTTTGCATTGAGTTTCTCTGCTTTTTCTCTAATGTCTACAACGTCATATGCTAAGACTCTCATCCCCATAGCATTTGCTATTATTCCTACCTTAGTGCCTATTCTTCCATAACCTATTATCCCTATAGTTTTTCCAGCTAACTCTACTCCTTCTAACTTCTTAAATATACCGGATTTTGCTAGGTTCATTGCTGCGTGCATTTTTCTAGCTGCAGCTATCATTAGTCCTATTGTTAATTCTACTGCAGAATCCGTAGAAGCACCCGGAGCATAAACTACCTTGATTCCTCTTTTATCAGTCTCGTCTGTATCGATATTATCTAGACCTATACCGGCCCTTGCAATTATTTTTAAGTTTTTACCTCTCTCGATTACGTCTTTATCTACCTTAGTTCTACTTCTGACCACTAAGACTTCATAGTTTTCTATTATATCTAACAATTCTTTTCTTTCAATTTCAGGTCTATAATCTACTTCTGCTCCCTTCTCTTTTAGCGTTTTAATTAGGATTTCGTTAATAGGATCCGTAATTAATACTTTTACGGAAGACATAACATTCACCGTAAGAAGAATTTATAGAATTAGATGTTTAACATGATGAAAGTGATGAAGAAAAAGCCCAAAACGTAGCATAAGACAAGTAAAGTTGTATGCCTTTAGGCACATTCAAGGAATTTGTGGTTGTTTGCATTTTTACCCTCACTTTATACGTTAAAGTCTTACTTTTATATTTTTTTATTTTATTTTACGAGAGTTTGGGTTTGCTTAAAAAATATAAAAAGATCAAGCAACCCCACTTGCATATTCAAAGCTGAAGCTATAGCTCTAAGTAAACCTTCAACCAATAAATATCTATGTTTGTTATCTACTTTTTTAACGCTTACGTACAAATTAGTATTAACATACCGTAAAATGTGTCTATCAATAATAGCCAGCTCAAAGTATCCCAGATTACGTAGGAAGTGGCTAGCTTCTTTATAACCTAAACCTTTAACGTTATTTACTAGAAATTCTCTAGCTTCAAATTGGTCAATATCAGCTATGGGTTTCACTAATATCTTTATCCTTCCGTAATATTTTTCAATTGCTTCTCTTATGTAACGGGATTTAAGGTTATAAAATCTATATCCAGAATCTCTTAAAATTACAGAGATCTGCTCCCTATCTAATAATTTAATGTCATGAGAGTATAGGTTATTTAAGGCCTTATAAGCAGATATAAAGGAAGAATCAGCGGTAAGTAAACAAAGTATTAATTCCCTAAACCAAATTTCTTCTCCTGCTTTATTATTTAATAAAAATTCCTCAACTCTTTCTAGCACTCTTGCTCTTAGCTTTTTGTCTTGAACCAGCTCTCTTAGCACTCTTCTTTTTCTTACTCTTAGCTTTCTTTTTAGACTTTTTAACTGTTGACTCCTTAGTTCCCTTAGGCTTAGAGTTCATTTCTCCTTTAGATATTATCTTAGTAAATCCATTCTCAAAATCTAAGACTACAAAAGGTTTATCAAAGTTCTCATTAATATCTAAACCTATTAGTTTATAATCCTTGTCAAAGAACGTAAGATACTCCATTCCCACTGATTCTACATTCTGAAGATCTTTAGGATAACCGATCCTAAGTAACTTCAAGGGTTCAGGCAAAGTATACCTCATCAAACCTGGAGTATTAACTACTCTAAATTTATTAGCATTAATAACAGACACATGAGAGGTATCTTGAGAAGTAATTTTTTCCGCCTCTTCTTCATCTTTAACGTTAATCAGTTCTTCCTTCTCTTTAACAACTTTATAACCGATCAGACCAGGGAGTAACTCTACTGGTTCTAATTTATAATACGAGACTACAGCCTGCACTTTGTATTCCTACTATATTTATAATCTTCTCCTAATAATAGTTACTCTTGGCGGAAAAGGTAACACCTTATCCTTACGATAAATATAAATACATGATAGAAAGTAGTATAACGCATGAGTATTAAAGGCAGAGGAAGCACAGCTTACGGACATATAGGATGGGTTCAAGTTTACTGTAGAATATGTAACAGAAAATTAAAGATGGGAACTGATATAGTATACAAGTGCCCAAAGTGCGAAAAGAAGTATAGGGCCTATTTCTGTGAGGCTGATGCAAGGGGTTTGAAGTACAGATGTCCTTACTGCGGGAGCGAGCTTGTCCAAACAGTTTAAGAAAATTCTATTCAACAATAAAGATCTCGTATTGATTGGAAATCTTTTTTACGCGGACACAGATATAATAGTTAATAACACAGAAAAATTAAAAGTCATTAATAGTGTTAACAATGTCATTTATGTGGAATTAAATATTGAGAACGACTCTTACAGAATCGTGAAAGGAGTTTTATGCAAATCGAGGATACACACTTACTTGTGTAATATAGTAGCTGAGATGAAAAAGGAAATAACAGACGATGAAGAGATAAAACGGACTTACCTGAAGATGCTGGAGGAAGTAGCTAAAGTCATTACATAACCTTGTTCTCTGAGTCTGGTTGCTAGCTGGGATAAGATATTAACTAAAGACTGAGAATTTTGGGACTGAACCTTTAAACGAACATTAAGCTGTCTCCCTTCATTAAATGAGGTAAATACTAACACTAAAACATCAGCGGAAGGAGCACAAAGTAGCGAAGCTCCCGCTTTTACGACATTACAGAACTCCTTTAACTCTTTCTCAATAAGTTCCAAAGCGTATGTGTTTCTCAAAACATTAGATGGATCTGAAGGAAGTATAGTGTATTCAACTTCAAAAATGATCTCACCCCTTGGGAAGCTTTAAGTTAATTCCTTTAACCGGGATCTTAAGCTCTTCAAATAAGGCTTTAACTTGATCGGCATAGGTTGGATCCCCTTTCACTAGTTTTAACTTTAATTTTCTATAATTGAATTCAGAAACTATATTACCGTCTTTATACACAGTGACCTTTCCTCTTACCTTATTTTTTAGATTTTTTAAGAAAACTAAATGTATGAAAATTCCCTTATCTGGTATTATAACTAGCGTTTTATCTCCTATCTTGTAAGTGGGAGGAACTTTACCCTTTACCTTAGCGGTTTTATATTCTACTAGTTTACCGTTCTCCAAGGTGTAAAGTAAACTCCTTATTGCATGCTTACCGGTCTTACTCTTACTATTTTCTAAGTATACCTCCACTTTTCACAAACCTCGCTGACTCTGTTATACCTTCAGGAGTTAATTTATCTTCTAAATAAGCATCTATAAGGATTTCGTTTTTAAACAAGAATTTTAGGAGACCCTTCCTTAAAGATAACCCACTTTTCCTATATAACGAAAGAATTTTATGTTGTAACATAATACTGTCCTCTAAGCTTTTCAAAGCGGAGTCTAATCTCTCTTCAAACTTATTAAAATCGTACGATACTACCTCATAAGCCTTTATTGCAGAAATAGCAGAGGGTCTTATTCCCTCACCGCTCAGAGGAAAGACTAACCCTCTAGCTTCACCTATTCTTCCAACCTTATTACGGACTGGGGAAATGGAAATAGGAGCACCTCTTATGTCTAACAATTCGAAATTACCGTATCTCTCTTTCATATACTTAAGTAAGAGCTCCTTTGAGTTCTTATACTCTATGAAACCAGCTCCTATGTTAAGTAACCCTTCTTCAGCTGGGAATATCCAATAAAAACCCGTGTATTTAGTATCAAACTCGAAAATAGCTTCATCAGTAAATTTATCAGTCTTTATAATAGCCCTTGTCGTATACACTACATCCCTATCCATATCGTATGGACCCTTAGAGTCTATTACTAGATCAAAGTCCTCTTTTCTAAATTCACTTACGTGATTAAAACCTAAATTTTTACGCATGTCATTAATCCATTTCCATTTGTCTATTACTAACCACTTCGTATGCCTATATTCTACGTCGTAAACCCTCTCCCCATCTATATAAAAAGCGAACCTCTTAATCTCGAACTTGACTTCCCAAGGATACGGGGGAGAAAAAACGTTAGGGACTATATCTCCACAAGGTTTAACATACTTGTTTATTACATCGAATAACTTTACCTCATGATTTGTCTTAGCCTTTAACAAGTAACCTAGTAATGATCCTGATACTCCACCACCAATAATTGCAATCTTCATTTCCAACAATTTTTAACCTCATACCTTATAAAATAGTGGTAAAATAGGTGAAACAATGCTAACACAGGAGGAGATTAATAAAAAGATGGAAGAATGGCCTAAGCATTATGATCCTAAGTCGATTGAGCTAAAGTGGCAAAAAATCTGGTTAAGCCAAGAGTTTTGGGAGAAAGTCTTCAGGTTTAAGGACGAGGATACTCAATCGCCCACATTCGTTATAGATACTCCTCCGCCTTTCACGAGCGGAGAACTTCACATGGGTCACGCATATTGGGTTTCCATTGCTGATACCATAGCGAGATTTAAGAGACTCCAAGGATATAACGTGCTTTTACCTCAGGGATGGGACACACAAGGGTTACCTACCGAGCTGAAAGTCCAGTACAAGCTCGGTATTCCTAAGGATAACAGGGAACTGTTCCTCAAAAAATGCATTGAGTGGACAGAGGATATGATTAAGAGAATGAAAGAAGCTATGATTAGACTTGGCTACAGACCAGAGTGGGAAAGATTTGAGTACAGAACTTACGAAGAAAAGTATAGAAGAGTAATACAGAAAAGCTTACTGCAGATGTTTGAGAACGGACTAATAGAAATGAAGGAGGGACCAGTATACTGGTGTCCTAAGTGTGAGACTGCGTTAGCTCAAAGTGAAGTAGGATACCTTGAGAAAGAAGGAATACTAGCTTATATTAGATTCCCTCTCAAGGATGGTGGAGATATAATAATAGCAACAACCAGACCTGAATTATTGGGAGCAACACAAGCTGTAGCAGTACATCCGGAAGACGAACGATACAAGAACTTGATAGGAAAAACGGTTATAGTTCCCGTGTTTAATAAAGAGGTAAAAATAATTGCCGATAAGTCTGTGGAAAAAGAATTCGGCACTGGTGCAGTAATGATAAGCACTTACGGAGACCCTCAAGACATAAAGTGGCAATTAATGTACAACTTACCTGTAACAGAACTGCTGGACGAGAAAGGCAGAATGAAAAACACTAACGGGTTGTTGGACGGTTTGAAAGTCACTGAAGCCAGAAAGAAGATGGTGGAAATACTAAAACAACAAGGTTACTTAGTGAAAGTAGAGAATATTAAGCACAACGTTTTGTCTCACACTGAGAGAAGTGACTGTCTATCTCCCATAGAGTTCCTTACAAAAAAACAAATATACATAAAGACCCTGCCGTTTAAATCACAATTGCTAGAAGAATATAAAAAAATGAAATTCATCCCTTCCAGAATGTCCCATTATCTCGAAGACTGGATCAATAGCTTGGAATGGGATTGGAATATAAGCAGACAAAGAGTATATGGGACACCATTGCCGTTCTGGTATTGCGATAGCGGACATTTAGTCCCCGCTAAAGAAGAACAACTACCTGTAGATCCTACGAAAGCGTCTCCTCCTGTGGATAAATGTCCTAAATGCGGTCTTACTTTAAAGCCAGTGACCGATGTAGCTGATGTATGGATCGATTCCAGCGTTACAGTGATTTACCTAACTGGTTTTTACACCGACAAAAATAGATTTTCAAGGACTTTCCCTGCATCATTAAGATTACAAGGGACGGATATCATAAGAACGTGGTTATTTTACACTTTCTTCAGAACTCTAATGCTAACCGGTAATATACCTTTTAAAGAGGTACTAATTAACGGACAAGTATTGGGACCTGACGGAACTAGAATGAGTAAAAGCAAAGGAAACGTGGTTAACCCACTAGATAGGGTAGACGAATTTGGTGCCGATGCGATAAGGCTTACATTATTGGATGCAAGAATAGGAGACGACTTCCCATTCAAATGGGAAACCGTAAAGGCGAAGAAGCTACTACTTCAAAAGTTGTGGAACGCTGGAAGGCTTTCGTATCCCTTTATAGGGAAGAAGAAGTTCGAAAAACCTATAACCTTAAATGTTATCGACAAGTGGATCTTAGCTGAACACAAGAGATTTATAGAAAAAGCCATTAGTGCTTACGATAATTACGACTTTTACACAGTTTTGGAGTCTTTGTACTCGTACTTCTGGGAGACAATAGCTGATGAGTATCTAGAACTCATCAAACACAGACTATTCGAGGAAGATCAGTCAGCACTTTACACCTTGCAAAGAATATTCAGGGATCTTTTAGTAATATTACACCCGCTAGCACCCCACATAACAGAAGAGATGTACAGTAGACTTTTTGGAGATAAGATGAGTATCTTGTTGGAGAGAATTCCTGATGTAAGTGACATTAAAGAAGACCCCGAAATTCTGAAGTTGGGAGAGTACATAAAGAAAGCTACTTCAGCAATAAGAACATTGAAAATACAGAATCAATTATCCATTATATCTATAATTAATATTAAATTAGTAGGTCCTAAAGAGTTCATTGAGAAAATAAAAACTGTAGAAAATGATATAAAGAAAACACTGAAAATCGAGAGTATAGAGTATCAAGAGGGCGACGAGATTAAGGCTGAATTATTATCAATAGTGAAAAAATAAAATTAATAAGAATTTTTCGACGTGCTTTTCAAACCCTCCTTTACTTGTTTTGAAGAACTGAACTGGAGGTGAAAACAGAAAGTAAATATTATTTAATCATAGATGGTCAGCCCATGGGAGTTTTGCTCACCGTTCACTCGTTACTCTTTCATCAACCCTGTTACGAATTCATTAATCTTTCTGACTCCTTCTCTTATATCATTTTCGTCTACAGCGAAACTCAGTCTCAGAAAGTTCCTTCCAACCTCTAGCGGGAAGACCTCTCCCGGTATAGTAGTTACTCCAGCTTCTTCTATCATTTTTAACGAGAAGTCTTTAACCTGCATTTTCGTCTTAGCTAGTATGTCTCCTACATACGGAAACATGTAGAATGCCCCTTGACTCTTATAAACCCTTATCCATTTATTTTTCTTCAGTTCTTCATACATTACATCCCTTCTTCTTCTGAATAATGAAATCATATCCTTTACATCATCCAATGAATCAAAAGCAGCTAATGCCCCTTTCTGGGCAAAACTAGTCGGACATGTATATATATTAGCTGCGAGCTCTGCCATTTTTTTCACGACTTTATCTTTAGCTACTATATAACCGAGCCTCCAACCAGTCATAGAAAACGTCTTACTGAAACCGTTAACATAAATTACGTAATCACGCCAACTTGGATCTTCTAAGACACTTCTCATTTTTCCATCGTAAACAAAATAATCATAAATCTCGTCCGATAACAAGATCACTTTCCTCTCCTTTGCTATTTCCATTACTTTCTCTATTTCTCTCGGATCAAACACCATTCCAGTAGGATTATGAGGATTATTAAGAACTATCATCTTAGTCTTAGGTGTTATCTTCTCTTGTAGCTCATTAACATTGAGTGAGAAACCGTTCTCTTCAGTCCACCTCATCTTGATGTAAACAGGTTTACCGCCTAACATCTTTACTACTTCCGCATAGGAGTAGAAAGACGGGTCGAAAATTATAACTTCGTCACCAGGATTAACGTAAAGAAGAAAAGCAAGATATAATGCCGTTTTTGCACCAGGCGTAACTATTACTTCCTCCTTCTTTATTGGTCTCTCGCTAGGATACCTCGAATTTAAATGTGATGCGATCTTTTCGCGTAATTCATCTATACCGTAGGCTGAGGTATACCCGGTAAAGCCCTCATCGAGTGCCTTTATTGCTGCATTTCTTATTTTTCTAAACGTAGGTAAATCAGGTTGCCCTATTCCGAAGTTTATTACTCTTATACCTTTCTCCTTCTGTACTCTCCTTGAAGCTTCTTGATAAACTAACGTTGATTCACCGGTTATACTTGTTGACGCAGTAGAAAAATTATCTACTGACATAAATTATACACCTAAATTAATTCCTTTATTTTATTCGGATCTTGCATTAATGTAGTCCCTATTAAAAATGCGTCAGCTCCCGCATTTTTAAGACGATGAATATCGTCTCTAGTCCTTATCCCACTTTCAGCAATTTTTATCCTATCTGAAGGGATAAGTTTAAGTAACCTTTCAGCCTTTTCCAAACTTAAGTCAAGAGAGGAAAGATCTCTAGAGTTTACGCCTATTATATCAAAATTATTCCTTAAAGCTATTTCTACCTCTTCCTCATTTGTTACCTCCACAATAACGTCTAACTTATAACTCTTTGCGTATTTGTACAAACTAATTAACTCCCTCTCCGTGAGAATCCTTACTATCAATAAAACAGCGTCAGCACCTAAACTATAGGCAGTATTTATTTGTTTCTCAGTTACTACAAAATCTTTCATTAAAACTGGGACACTAACGTTTTCGGCAACTCTTTCAAGGTCTGTATAACTGCCTCCGAAAAATTTCTCCTCGGTTAAAACAGATATACCGGCAACATCATTAGCCTCCATAAATTTTACATACTCTATTATATCACTATTCACGTTAAGCCCAGAGGGAGATTTCCTTTTAAACTCAGCAATAATGGGGTTTTTGCCCTCACTTTTCTTTACCATAATATTCCTTTTGAGCGAATAAATAGGCCTCTGTCTAGTTTTGTATACTTCAGGTCTTTGTTGGGAAAATCTTATAACATCCGCTAACCAGCCTTGTAAAAATCTAGGCATCTGATCAGACTTTATTAATGAAATTATAAAGTATTCTCTTACCTAACGGTGTGCCCACACTTTCAGGATGAAATTGAACCCCATATATTCTATATTCGACATGATGAACCCCCATTATTTCGTTATCTTCTAAGGAATAAGCGTCAATAATTAACGGCTCCTTTACATCATCAATAACTAAACTGTGATATCTAGTAGCCTCGAATTGCTTAGGGATTCCGTCATAAATAATAGCAGACGAATTATGAACTATTTTACTTATTTTACCGTGAAACACCTTTTTAGCCCTTCTTATCTTAGCCCCGAAAGCATAGCCTATAGCTTGATGACCTAAACAAATACCAAAAATCGGAATTCTTTTTCCCAGTTGCTTTATTACGTCTATTACTATACCTATATCCTCCTTCTTATCAGGTGAACCCGGACCCGGAGAGATGATGATCCTATCAGGGTTTATTCTCTCTACCCCCCTCACTGTAATTTCATCATTTCTTATCACTATCGGAATAGTTCCTAATTCTCCTACTATTTGTGCTATATTATAAACGAAACTGTCATAATTATCTATTATAAGTGTAATATCTGTCATTTTTCCACCCCCATAGCCACTTTCAAAGCCCTCATTTTATGTTCAGTCTCATAATATTCCATTTCTGGGATTGAATCGTAAACTATACCAGCTCCTGCCTGAATCCTAAACAAATCTTTATTTACGAAAGCACTCCTTATCGTTATAGCAAACTCGGAGTCTCCATTTGCTGAGAAGAATCCCACACCTCCAGCATAGGGACCTCTCTTATACGGTTCCAACATCTCTATAATATTCATAGCCATAGGCTTAGGAGCTCCGCTTACCGTCCCCGCGGGGAAGGTAGCTTTCAGCACGTCAAAGGAAGTGTTGTTCCTCTTCAATGTTCCGACTACCTTACTAACTATATGCTGAACATGACTGTATTTTTCTACATACATTAATTCCGGTACTTTCACGGAACCCATGTAACATACTTTACCTATGTCATTCCTAGCTAAGTCTACAAGCATTAAGTGCTCTGCCCTCTCTTTCTCCGAAGCCAACATTTCCCTCTCCAACTCTAAGTCCTCTTCTACGGTCTTCCCTCTAGGCCTAGAACCCGCTATAGGATAAGTTTCAACGATACCATCTTGGACACTGAATAATGTTTCGGGACTTGAACCAATTATCTCCCTATCAAAGAACTTTAGGTAAAACATATAAGGTGAAGGATTAATTTTCCTTAACGTATTGTAAAAGTGTATTACATCACCCTTAAATGTATACCTATAAAATCTAGAAATTACTACCTGAAAAGCATAGCCTCGTTTTATATAATCTAATATGTCTGAAACACTATCTTCAAATTCCGTTTTCCCTAAAGATTCATCATAGAGATCGAACTTTACTTGTCCTGAATCCGAACAACCATCTTTAAGCTGGAGTTCACCTTCTACGTAAACCTTCCCTTCAACATGGTCATACAAGATTACATTTTCGGGTATGAAGAACTCAGCGTATGGCCAATCCTCGGCTTCTGGTTTCAGATCCTTTATCGTTTCCCAATACCTTATTGCGTCATAACTGACATACCCTATCATACCCCCCTTAAATTTTCCAGGAAAATTCAACAATGGGGCTTTTTTCATAAACTCACCTAAAACCTCCACGGGATCATAAAATGAGGTCGATATATCTCCCTCGCTAGAGTCTTTGTTTAACTTAAGATAGCCTTTCCTCCCCCAAGCAATTATACTAAACCTCGCTTTATGCTGAGGACCAGAACCGCTTTCAAGTAATGCGGCAATGTTCTCTCCTTGTTTAATACACTTAAAAACTTCGTTAGGTTGTGCGAAAGCAGTTATCGGATAGACGTCCATTCTCTCACCTCTTTTATAATTAAGGACATTTTACTCGGGTCTTTCTTTCCCTTGTATAATTCAATCCCACTGGAGATATCAATCCAGTAAGGGTTTAGTGAGAGGAAATCCCTAACATTTTCGGGCTTTATACCTCCTCCTATACCGACCTTAGAGTACTCATTAATCCATTTTTTAGCAACATACAAATCGACCTTGTTTTCATTATCTTTATCTAATAGAACCATGTAATTTGAAGATGAGACCACTTTTCTAAAGTACGTTTCGAATTTACCAGATGCAGGTACGTATAAAATGATATTCCTTCTGAAGGAATTTAAATACTGTAATTCTTCGTCAGTTAAAACCCTATGTATTTGTATAAAATCCGCCTCTTTCCCTTCTTCTAGTATTTTACCTAGTTCTCCTTTAACCTTTACCGTTACTACGGGTTTAGTAACATACCTTTTCACTATTTTTACAAACTCATTTTTTACATACCTAGGACTTACTGTATCACTTACTACACCTATGAAGTCTGCACCTAATTTTTCAGCTAGTATAGCGTCTTCAACACTAGATATACCGCAGAACTTAACCCTTATCAGCTTCCTTCACCAAAGCCTCAAATTTTTGAGGATTTCCGTTTAACTCCATTATCTTTCTTATGTGCTCTACAGAACTGCTCATGAGTTGCTCAGCGTACTCATATCCGTCTTTAAAATCGTTAACTTTCCCTAATAGTTTAAGGCCAACACTAACGTTAATTCCTATGAAAATTCTGACATTTTTATCCCGTCCCAACAATCCCCTAGTGATCTTAAGAGCTGAATCGTGAGCATTTTCGACTCTTAATTTATCTATCGAGACCGGTTCTTTAATGCCGAAATCCGTATAGTTTACCTTATACTTTTCTATACTATGACCTTTCACTTCATATATCAGAGTATCTCCTTGGGGACTTACTTCATCAATTCCAGGATCTCCATGATACAAAAATACTCTCTCGTAATTAAGATATTGAACAGCTTCTGCTATTCTATCAATGTATTTTGTAGAAAATATGCCAATCATCTGGTACTTAGCTGAAGCGGGATTGGTAAGCGGACCTAAGATATTAAATATTGTACGTATCCCGAGATTCTTCCTTACATTAGCAACGTTCTTCATCGCAGGATGATAGAGTTGGGCAAATAAAAAGACAAAATTACACTTTCTCAAAAGCTCAATAGCTTTATCTTTACTGACAGATATGTTATATCCCAGTTCTTCCAAGACGTCAGCACTTCCCGACTTACTGCTCACCAATCTATTACCGTGTTTTGCAACAGGAAAAATCTGACTAAGTACGAGAGCTGCAGCTGTACTAACGTTTAAGGTGTTTAACCCGTCCCCCCCAGTACCAGCTGTGTCCAAACTATCGGGAAAGTCTATTTTTATTGAATTACTTCTCATAGCCCTTGCAAACCCTCTAATCTCTTCTGCCGATTCTCCCTTAGACGCTAAAGCTACCAGAATTCCCGAACTCTGAATCTCATTTATCTCTCCCCTCATTATACCGTTAGCTATTTCCTCAGCTTCTTTTTCTGAAAGATCCTTTTTCTCATAAACGAGTTTTTTCAAGTACTCAACTGTATTCATCTAAAATCCCCCTGATTTTTTTAACTAGTTCTAGTGCACTATTGATTCCGTTCTTCTCAATTTCTTCGATGAAAGCAGTACCAATAGCTACCCCGTCAGCCCCCGCGAATAATGCTTTTCTGAGGTCGTTAAGATCGTTAAGTCCAAACCCTACAACTAACTTATTTTGAACTAAATTCCTAACACGTATAATCAGGGAGTCAACACTTACGGGAATAATCACTCCAGTAGTGGGTCTTACACCGTAATAAAGAAATATATCGGAAATCTTTGACGCCTCTTGTATGAGAGTATCGGGGACTGATGGAGCTGTAAATAACACAGCCTTTAACCCATGTTTCTTAATTATATTAACATATGACAAATAATCGTCTACGAAATCAATCAATAGATCTGGAAATAGTATCCCATCTATCCCTATTTCTCTCAATTTACCAAGAAATTGATCCAATTGATTTATATAATCTTCTAAATACGTTAATATGATAATAGGTACTGAAACCCTTTTTCTGACCTCCGCTAAGACTGAATAGTAGTCCTTAAGCCATTCAGTAACTACTTTGTAACTTTTTCTAATCACGGGACCATCGTATTTAGCGTACTTTGGTGGTACGCCTATCTCCAATATATCTGTCCCCAATGATACACTTTTTTCTACAAACTCATAGAACGAGTCCAAATTTGGATATCCTAATGTCATATACGTTACTAACATTCTCTTCATTTCTTGCTCCCTATTCTCTTTCTTATAGATTCATAATTACCAAGATCCAATAACCCGTGACCACTGAAGTTTACAACAATTACCTTTTTCTCGTTTTTCTTCTTCGCCTCTAATGCCTCATCGATCACAGCTCTCAATGCATGGGAGGTCTCTGGGGCAGGTACAATACCTTGAGTTTTCATTACTAGTTGAGCAGCCTCAAATATGTCCTCCTCTCCGTATTCCCTCCACTCTATGATCTTTTCTCTCACTAATAGGCTAAGAGACGGAGCAACACCGTGATATCTTAACCCTCCTGCATATATCGAGGGAGGAACATAATCCTTGCCTAGGGTTATCATCTTAACCAGAGGTAATAAACCTGCGGAATCAGGAAAGTCATACTCATACTTACCAGTGCTAAACTTCGGTACTTCCGCTGCGCCTACCGCAATATACTTCTTTCCTTTCTTAGCACCTATAAAGGGATAAACAAATCCTCCGAAGTTACTTCCTCCACCTACACATCCTATTAGTACGTCCGGTTCCTCGCCTAGCTCTTCTAATTGGGCTATAGCCTCCATACCGATTACTGACTGGTGTAGAAGTACTACATCTAAAACACTTCCTACTAGGTATCTGTAGCCGTATGTTAGTGCATATTCTATAGCTTCACTCATTGCTATACCTAGAGACCCTGGGTGATTCGGATTTTCCTTAAGAACTTTCCTTCCAAATTCAGTTAAGTCCGTGGGACTTGGATAAACATTTCCACCATAGAGTTCCATTATCGTCTTTCTCATTGGTTTCTGTTCATAACTAACTTTCACCATGAAAATAGTGGATTCCATATTATACATCGAAGCAGCTAGTGCGACCGCCGTCCCCCACTGTCCAGCACCCGTCTCTGTTACTACATGCTCTACTCCTTCTTTATACGCAAAATATGCTTGAGGTATAGCTGTGTTTATCTTATGAGACCCCGTAGGGGTTGCACCCTCGTATTTAAAGTAGATCTTTGCAGGAGTACCTAAATATTCTTCTAACCTCTTCGCTCTAATTAGGGGTGTAGGCCTACCTATAGCCGCGTATCTATCCCTCACTTCCTCAGGGATCTTTATAAATCTCTCTATAGTGAACTGTTGCCTTAATACTTCTTTGGGCAATATTTTCTTAAGGAGCTCAATCCTTGAAAATTCAGCATCTGGAGGGTCTCTTGGAGGAGGTAAAGGTTTGGGTAGGTCTGGAACTATATTGTACCAGTACTTTGGAATCAAATCCGTGTTTACCATTGGTGCAACAAAAACACCTTATACAATAAAAGCTTACCACATTTAAAAATTTTAATAGGTATCAAACGTGTCGAACTCACCTTTATACTCATCAAACCTTACGTCCACATTCTCTACCTTTGCAAGAGGAGGTCCTCGTCTTATCTGGTCTAAGAGTTTCTGAAGAGCTTCTTCGTGACCCTCTCCTACTATCTCTACACTTCCGTCTGGCAGATTTTTAGCATAACCTTTTACCCCCAGTCTTACCGCGTGAATTTGAACAAAACGCCGAAAACCAACCCCCTGAACTATGCCGTACACCCTTACATACATTCTTTTTAACATGAATCTCAACCTCAGTGTCGCTCCACTTCTTCACCTATCCGATTTCTCCTTATCATCACAATATATTTTAATCCATCTCCTCTCATTTTAAAATCAATGATTAAAGTAGCAATAGCTGGACTAGGAAATTGTGCCTCAATGCTTATACAAGGAATAGAATATTATAAACAGAAAGGAGAGGGTTATTACGAGGGGTTAATCACACCACTAATAGGAGGATATAAAGTAACCGACATAGAGATAGTTGCAGCATTCGACATATCAAAAAACAAAATAGGAAAGGATATAAGTGAAGCTATCTTCGAGAAACCTAATATAACCCCTAAAATTGTCGAAATGCCCAAAAAAGGCGTAAAAGTTTCTAAAGGACCCATATTTGACGGAGTAGCTCCTCATATGATTGACGTTTTTAACCCCGTAATGGACGGAAAGATAGAGGATGTAGTACAAGAACTCAAGAATAGTAAAGCCGAGATCCTTGTAAATATGTTACCGGTAGGTAGTGAGATAGCAAGCAGAACTTATGCTAGGGCTGCTTTAGAGGCAGGAGTAGCCTTCATTAACGCGATTCCCGTTTTTATAGCAAGCGATCCTACCGGAGAATTTCCCAGACTGTTTAAAGAAAGGGGACTTCCTATAGCTGGTGATGATGTTAAGGGTCAAATAGGTGCTACAATCCTTCACAGAACACTCACATCTTTGTTCAGACTCAGGGGAGTTAAGGTAGACGAGACCTACCAGCTTAATGTAGGAGGAAACACAGACTTCCTAAACATGAAAACAGAAGAAAGGTTATATTCTAAAAGGGTTAGCAAAACCAAAGCTGTAACAAGCACTTTAGAGAACGATTATCTAGAGAAAGAAGGTAAAATCAGGATTGGTCCGTCAGACTATATTCCTTTCTTAGGAAATACTAAAGTAGCCTATATTTACGTTAAGGGCTCTGGCTTTGCTGGGATGCCAATAAAAATAGAGGCTTCATTAGAAGTCGACGATAAATCTAACTGCGCTGCGGTGTTAGTAGACGTGATAAGGGGTGTTAAAGTAGCGTTGGATAGGAAGATAAGCGGACCTCTAATTGAATTATCAGCATTTTACTTCAAACATCCGCCTGTCCAGGCGAAAGATGATGAAGAAGCTTACAGATGGTTTAAGAGATTTTTGGAAATGTGAAATTTGTGAAGAAAATTCACAACTTTTTGTTTGCAAAATTTGTAGGAGAAAAGTATGTTTAGAAGATTTTGTAATCACTCAAGGCATATGTAAAGTATGTGAAATGAGCCTCTGCCAAATTTGTAGAAGGAACTTGTCAATAGGAAAGTGCGAGAATTGCGGAAGAATAATATGCCAATCATGTACAGAATATTTTGACGGAGCTAGAAGATATTGCAAAGAGTGTTGGGACTCGATATTAAACCAGAAGGGGAAAAGGGAAATCTATTTAAAATGATCTAAAGGATAAAAATCATTCTTTATCTTCATGATTATTATTTCTTAGTCCTTGAAGCAGTATTTTTTGCTCTACAGAGGCTACCCAACGCCTGGTAGTGATCACAGCGTCTGGGTTAACGCTTATACTATCTATCCCTTCCTTTACGAGGAATTCTACAACTTCGGGATATACACTAGGTGCCTGACCACATATTGAAACTGTCTTACCATACTTATGGGCAGTCCTTATTAACCTCCTTATAGACTCGAGCACTGCTGGATCTCTTTCATCATAATATCCCATTCTCGCAAGTAGGTCTGAGTCTCTATCTACTCCCAGCGTGAGTTGTGCAAGGTCATTACTACCAATACTGAATCCGTCGACTATCTTAGAGAATTCATCTGCTAGAACAACTACTGATGGAACCTCAGCCATAATCCAAACTTTGAAATCAGAACTTCTCCTAAGCCCCTCTTCCTCCATAATTTTAATTGCTTTATTAAGCTCCCATGTAGTTCTGACAAACGGGAACATGACCCAAACGTTACTCAATCCCATTTCCTCTCTAACCTTTAGAATTGCCTTTACCTCTAACCTGAACGCTGGCTCGTATTGCTTACTGATGTAACGTGATACTCCTCTCCAACCTATCATTGGGTTTCTCTCGTCTGGCTCAAATTCGGTTCCGCCTTGCAAGCTCTTATACTCATTGGACTTGAAATCAGAGAACCTTACTACTACTGGTCTAGGATAAATTGCTGAAGCGACCATTGATATTCCTTCAGCAAGTTTGTTCACAAACTCCTCAGGTTTACCTATCTTTATTAAGTAAAGCGGATGATACTTAATCCACTCACTGACTATGAACTCAATCCTCATTAATCCTATACCGTCAAACGGAAGATCTAAATACTTGTTTATTACATCAGGCTGTCCTAAGTTCATATAGATTTTAGTGGCAGTTACTGGATATAGGCTTAATAGTACTTCACGTGAGATTCCTGAAACAGAAGCTTGAGGAGTAACAGTTTGAGCAGAAGACTTTCCTCCCTCCTCTTGAACCACTTTACCTTCATAAATAATTCCTCTAGTTGCGTCAACAGTTATTTCTTGCCCGTCTTGTATGACTTTAGTAGCGTTACCAGTTCCTACTACAGCGGGAATACCTAACTCTCTGGAGACTATTGCTGCATGACTAGTCCTTCCGCCTTCATCAGTAACTATTGCAGATGCCATCTTCATGATAGGAACCCAATCAGGGTCTGTCATCTTAGTAACTAATATCTCACCTTGTTGGAAGTTCTTTGCATCTTTAAGATCAAGTAGAACTCTTGCTTTACCTACAGCAATGCCTGGGCTAGCCGGTATTCCTTTAGTGAGTATTCTACCAGAACCGCTTGACTTCTTTTCTTTCTGCTCTTCTTTACCTTTATTACTCCAATAGGTCTCTGGCCTAGCTTGAACTATAAACACATTATCAGGAAACTTCAGGTCTGAATCAATTGCCCATTCTATATCCATCGGTCTCCCATAGTGCTCCTCAATCTTTAATGCAAGTTTGGCCAACTCTATCGCTTCTTCGTCGTTTATGGACATCGTATCGGCTTCCTCACCGGTTAGTTGCACTGTCTTATTCTTACGGGCGACCGGATCGTAAATTATCTTAGAGGTTTTATGGGAAAGTCTCCTCTCAACTATCTTTAGACTGGACTTCTCAATTACGACTTCATCAGGAGTAACTTTTCCTCCTACTACAGATTCTCCGAGTCCCCAACTGGACTCAATAACAATATAGTTCCTATCACCAGTGGAAGGATGTAAAGTAAACATTACACCTGCAGACCTGGAATTAACCATTTTTTGTACTACTACAGCCATAGATATATTTAATTGATCAATATTCTTTGCTTTTCTATATGATATTGCTCTTGCTGTATATAAACTTGCCCATACTTTTTTTACAGCTTCTATCAGTTCTGAACGTGAAACATTTAAATATGTGTCTTGTTGTCCTGCAAAACTAGCCTCCGCTATGTCTTCAGCAGTAGCTGATGACCTAACTGCAACTAAGACTTCTTTCCCCACCATCTTAGACAATGAGTCATAACCCTTGTATATTGATTCCTCTAAGTCCTTAGGCACTGATGCTGACAAGATCAAAGACCTAATCTTTTCACTTGCACTCTCCTCATCTGACTCTTTTTCCAATACTTCTTTAATCTTTTCCTTTAAGTTATTATATTCTATAAAGTACTTATATGCATTTGACGTTATCACAAAGCCAGGTGGTACCCTTATACCAAAAGCAATTAATTCACCTAAATTAGCCCCCTTACCTCCGGCTACAGAAAGCATGTCTTTCCTTATGGATTTAAGATCGAGGATAAGGTCTCCTTCAATAACGGAAGAAGTCACAATATTCCCCATTAAAATATTTACTTATACATTAAAAAATGTTATTGACCCTTGAAAAAATCTCAATATCAATTTAATTTTTCATTTGTGGTCTTCATTGGATTTCTGTGCTACAGATGTAACAAATGATGGTAGAGATGGGAACTTCTCCTTCATCCTCTGCTCAGCAACCATAGTGGCTTCCTCAAGAATCTTTCTCGCCTCAGGCGATGTTGAAGTGAAGTCAACTCCAGTACCGCTGAACTCTCCAGCTTCTATTACAATCTCTTGTAATCCCTCTTCTAGATCGGCAAGCTCAACAGAAAGTTCTGGCATTACTCCTTTCATAGCATACCTTAATTCCCTTATTACACCAACAACCGGTACCAGTGAATTAAATACGTCACCCAACTCGGTTACGGTCTCTAGCCTTAACTGCACTTGCTCCAGAGCTATTTGCGTAGCTAGCAACTGCTTTGTGATCTTCCTTATTTCAGCTATCTCGTTAGCATACATTGCAGCCCTCATATTATCTTTAGACATCTGAGCTTCTACTACTTTCTCAAATAACGACCTATCCCTTTCCTGAAGTTTCGATATGTAAACATCTAGTCTGCTAATTGTAGTCTTAAGCCTATAATCAGCCATTACAAGCTTGTAACGTAATGGTTGTTGAGGCTTGAATGCGGTTTTTAACTTTTCAGCTAACGTGGGTTCTTGTTTGCCGTTCCAGTTCTTTATGAAATCGTTTACACCAGCCATTTTTCTCAAATTAAGTCTAGTTATACTCAGCTGTTTAAATACTCGGACTTATAATACCTCAATTGTATTAAATAAACCAATGAACGTTTTTTCGGTTAAGAAAGACGCAAACAAAATAATCATACTAAACACTACACCTAAAAAAGTATTACTAAGGCTCATTCTAGTGACCTATGAAGTATCTACCCTTACGTATGACCAAGAAAGAGTACCTAAAATGCTTCATGACGAAATTTTTATAAATAAAGAACTTAAAGAGAACGAAAAAGTTGAAATTAACGCAACTATAGATAATGTAAAGAAAGTCAGCATTGTATATAAGGATCTGGAAAATGAAGTCACTTTGAGAGAAGATCATGAGCTTTAACTATTTTGCTCAGTAAAGTACTCATTCTTTTAACTACTTCTTCGTCATCCTTCACTTCTTCAGGCCACCCTCTCCCTACCTCTTCTTTAAACTTCCTCGTTGCATCAATACCAATTTTACTTCCTAGAGGTGGGTTAGGTACTGTGTGGTCTAGAGAATCCGTAATTACATTATCAATTAATAGTACATCTCTCTTAGGGTCTACAGTAGAAGCTATAGCGTACATCACTTGATTAATATCATGAACGTTTACGTCTTCATCTACAATAATAATCATTTTAAGTAAACTCAGTTGCCCGGTTCCCCATAGAGCCATCATAGCCCTTTTACCTTGACCTGGATACATTTTCTTTATAGAAAATATGCCTATGCCTGTGTATAAACCGTATTCTGGTAAGTTCATATCAACCAGTTCAGGCACTATTAATCTCAAGAAGGGTAAAAACAATCTTTCAACAGCCTTTCCGATCCACGCATCTTCTAAAGGTGGTTTACCCACAGAAGTAGCGTGAAATATGGGATTCTCTCTTAAGTAAACCTTTTCTAATTTAAATGTGGGAAAATAATCCGGAGGGGTGTAGTAACCCAAATGATCTCCGAAAGGTCCCTCTAATCTCATATCGTCTAGATCAACATAACCCTCAATAACGGATTCTGCATTAGAAGGAACTAAAATACCATTATCTAGTTCATGAACCTCAACTCCCTCACCTCTAACAATCCCGGCGAATAAATACTTGTCCAAACCTGGAGGTACGGGTGAAGATGCTATAAACGCAATAGCTGGGTCTACACCGTTAACTATAGCAATAGGAACTTTCCTAATTCCCAGCCTCTTATACTTCTGAGCTGCAATATTTCCCCTCTTTAGAACTTGCCAGTGAACTATTGCTTCCTTTTCGTTAACTATTTGAACTCTGTAAACACTCAAATTAGTTACTTCACTTTCTGGGTCTTTTGTTATAACTATTGAAAATGTAAAATATTTTCCCCCATCCTTAGGCCATGTTTTTAAGGCTGGGAATGACAAAAGATTAGCCCTACTTTCTTCCTCAAAAACAGGCTTCTTACTTTTAGGTAAAATTTTCCCAAACTTAGAAAACTCTGCAAGACTCTTTATTTTCTCAATTAAAGTTATAGGCATATTTCCCATAAAATTCTCTATAAAGTTCTTGCTTATTTCTTCTAACTTATCTGTTCCAAAGATGTCATAAAACGAATTAATAGAATAGAACATATTAGTTATTACCTTCCAATCAGGATACCCTTTAACTCGCTTAAACAAAAGTGTAGGCAACCTCCTATATGTGGCTTGCCTCGAAATATAAGCGATCTCAAGGTCTGGCGAAATTTCGTCATCTATTTCTATAATTTTCCCTTTTTGACGTAGAAAATGAATATACTCTCTAAGATCCTTAAAAGCCATAATTACTCATATTTTTGATGTAAGATAAAGCTTATAATTTAGTGTAATAAAGAGCTTTACCGTACAGTGGTGAGTTATTGTTGGAAACATTAATGGCTATTTAAAATGTTTAGACTGCGGGGAAGAGTACCCTATAAAGCAAGACCTTATAACTTGCCCTAAATGTGGAGGACTACTAGAAATAGTAGTAGAGCCTCCTAAGTCCTTTTCGTTCTCCTCACTTAAAGGTAAAGGAGTGTGGAGATATAAGGAATTAATAGCAGGGGAATATAAGAAAATAGTTACACTGAATGAAGGAAATACGCCCCTGATAAAGTCAACGAATTATGAAAATGCTTACTTCAAGTTTGAAGGAGCTAATCCTACTGGGAGTTTTAAGGACAGGGGAATGACGGTAGCAATAAGCTCTGCACTCTCATTAGGATACAAAGTTGTCGTAGCAGCTTCAACAGGGAATACCGCAGCCTCAGCTGCAGCCTATGCAAGTAGAGCAGGTCTCAAAAGTTATATTGTCCTTCCTAGGGGTAAAGTAGCTCTAGGAAAATTAGCCCAATCTATTCTGTACGGAGCAACAATACTTGAGATAGACGGAAGTTTTGATATAGCAATGTCTAGTGTTATGAGGCTATACAGAGAATTAAAGATAGTTTATCCTCTAAATTCCTTTAACCCGTGGAGATTGGAAGGACAAAAGACTATAGCATTTGAAATTTACGAGGATATTGGAGTTCCTGATAACGTAATTGTCCCAGTAGGAAATGCAGGGAACATTTACGCAATATGGAAGGGATTCAACGAATTAAAGAACGCAGGGATAATTGACAAGACACCGAGAATGATAGGAGTC
The DNA here is from genome assembly GCF_009729035.1 of Stygiolobus azoricus. NCBI lineage: Archaea > Thermoproteati > Thermoproteota > Thermoprotei > Sulfolobales > Sulfolobaceae > Stygiolobus > Stygiolobus azoricus. The sequence continues at coordinate 769,179 of NZ_CP045483.1, read as the reverse complement.
CAGGCTGAAGGTGCTTCACCAATAGCAAAAGCCCTTGAAAAAGGGCTGGACAAACCAGAGTTCGTAGACACACCAGAGACTGTTGCTACTGCAATAAGAATAGGAAAACCGGTTAATTGGAAGAAAGCTATAAAAGCGATAAAAAGCTCTAATGGCTTCGCTATTTCAGTATCCGATAATGAGATCCTTGACGCGCAAAGACAATTAGCTAGAAGAGAGGGAGTAGGAGCAGAACCAGCATCTGCAGCAGCTTACGCAGGCTTTCTGAAACTTATTAACGAAAAAAGACTTGATGCAAAGGATAAAACAGTTATGATCTTGACGGGACATGCGCTTAAAGACCCTGACGCTATGACTAAATCTGAAGCTAAGCGTATTCTAGTCAACCCCGAACATATAGACAAAGTTGTTTTAGGTGAATTATAAAATGAGAGTGCTAAAAGTAGGTGGTTCAATACAAAAAGATGAAAAAGATTACGAATTAATACTAGAAAAAATAAGAAACTATTCGAGTGACTCATCTTTTAATAAGAACATAGTGGTAACATCAGCGATTAAGAACGTTACAAACCTACTCCTAGAAGCAATAAATCAGACGGACAAATCAGTGGACATCATAAGCGATATCTATGATAGACATATAAGACTCCTATCAAAACTTGTGGACGGAATAGAATTTGAAAGAGCATTTAAGGATCTTTCCAAACTTGCGGACGAGCTTTACAAAGTAGCATGGTCAATAAGAGTATTAGACGAAGTCACGCCGAAAATAAGAGACTACATACTATCTTTCGGAGAGAGACTCGCTGTTATTGTCCTCTCGGCATACCTTAATAGTAATAAACTAAACGTTGGATATTTGCCAGAGCCACCTTTGATAACAGATGAGAATTTCGGTGAGGCTAACGTATTATTACCAGAGTCTATAGATTATTTAACTAAAAAACTTGAGGAAATAAACAAACCAATTACGGTTGTACCGGGCTTCATAGGCATTAGCAAATCACATAAGTTCACTACGATAGGAAGAGGAGGAAGCGACTATACCGCAACCCTCATAGGAAAACTCCTTAATGCTAAAGAGGTGAGGCTAATTACTGAAGTACCTGGAATAATGACAGCGGACCCCAAAAAGATCAACAGCGCCATAACTATTCCAAGACTCTCCCTTGAAGAAGCAATCGAACTTTCACAACTAGGAGCTAAGAGATTACATCCTAGAACCTTTGACCCTATATTTGGATCAAATATGAAAGTAATTATAGAAGGACTTTACGAAGAAGGAGATACTGTGATAGAAGGGTTATGTACACCTAATGATTTATTAAAAGGAATTACTATGAACGATAACTTAAAGCTTGTCACCATTGAAAGTACTAGAATCGTAGGAAAGATCGGTTCCGCTGCTACAATAACTACTGAAGTTAAAAACGCTAACGTAAATATAGTTGCGATTTCACAACCAGCATCAGAAACTGTAATTCAATTAGTAATAAACAATGAAGATAGCGAAAGGCTGATGAAGAGATTAAATCAGTTAGACACTTTAATAAAAGAAGTGGAAGTAGAAGACGTAGGCGCGATAAGTATCGTAGGATGCGGATTAAGAAACAAAGAGATCTCATCCAAAGTACTCACAAGGGCTTCTGCATTTAATCCACTCTTTATATCTAGAGGGTTGAAAGGAGTCAGTATAACATTTATATCAAATAAGAGAGAATCAGAGCAACTCGCTAAAGACCTACACGAGGTGGTTTTAGAATGGTCGACAAAATAAAAGTATCCTTACTCGGCTCAACCGGAATGGTAGGCCAAAAAATGGTAAAATTACTTTCTAAACACCCTTATCTGGAACTAGTTAAGGTTAGTGCTTCTCCCTCAAAAATAGGTAAAAAGTATAAGGACTCAGTCAAGTGGATTGAGCCAGGTGATATACCGGAAAATGTCAAGGACTTACCCATAGTATCGACAAATTATGAGGACCACAAAGATGTCGACATAGTACTCTCAGCCCTACCTAATGAGTTAGCAGAGAGTATAGAACTAGAGTTAGTAAAAAACGGGAAAATTGTTGTTTCTAATGCAAGTCCTTTTAGAATGGATCCAGACGTACCTTTAATTAACCCCGAGGTAAATTGGGAGCACCTAGAACTTTTAAAGGTACAGCAAAAGAAAAAAGGATGGAAAGGACTACTTGTTAAAAACCCTAATTGTACCGCAGCTATAATGTCCATGCCCATAAAACCCTTGCTTGATATAGCAGAGAAATCAAAAATATTAATCACTACACTCCAGGCTGTAAGCGGGGCTGGTTATAACGGAATTTCCTTCATGGCAATAGAGGGGAACATAATACCTTACATTAAAGGGGAAGAGGACAAAATTGCAAAAGAACTCACAAAACTTAACGGAAAATTTGAAGGACAGCAAATAATCCCAGCTAGGTTAGACACTTCAGTAACGTCAATTAGAGTCCCCACTAGAGTAGGTCACATGGGAGTAATAAATATAATAACTAACGAGAAAGTGAACATAGAGGAGATAAAACAGCGGTTTAGAAACTTTAAGTCTTTACCTCAAATTAAGAACTTATCCACAGCACCTAAATCACCAATAATAGTTAGAGATGAAGAAGACAGACCTCAGCCCATGCTAGACGTATCTGCAGAAAACGGAATGGCCATCACTGTAGGGAGAATAAGACACGAAAATAATGTATTAAGACTAATAGTTCTAGGTGATAACCTAGTGAGAGGGGCTGCCGGAATAACGATACTGACAGTGGAGGTCATGAAGGAGCTAGGATATATATGATTAAGATAGACCTCCACGTTCACACTTTTTATAGCGATGGAAAATACTCCCCAGAAGTTATGGTAAAATACTCACTAAAAGTAGGTCTTAACGGAATAGCCATAACAGACCATGATACGTCAGAAGCATATAGAAGAGTTAAAGAATATCCTGTAATTCCTGGACAAGAAGTCACTACACAATTCGGACATGTAGTTATTCTCTGTAATTTTCCTCCTGATCCTCCTATAAAAATTGAGGAACTGGTAGACTATAGTAAAGAAAACAACTGCATCATTTTTCCGTCCCATCCCTTCGATATCTTTAGGGCAGGAATAGGAGAAAAAGTATATAACTACAAATTCGACGCTATAGAAGTTTTTAACTCCAAGGCCCCTAGGTCAGCAAATGAAAAAGCGTTAAAAATATCTAAAGAATTGAACATGCCGGGAGTAGCTAACAGTGATTCACACGTAAAAGAAGCCTTAGGTTCTGCATATAACGAGTTAGAGATATCGGAGTTCAACGTAGACGAGATCTTAGAGGAGATAAGAAAAGGCAAGATAAACCCGGTAGGAGTAGGATTGACCGTAAAAGCTAAGTTAAAGATTGTAGAATGGAGTATATTGAGGAAACTCAAAATTGCGAAAAATTCCCGCGGAGTTATGTATCAGATGTAAGGGATACAAATACTTATGCGGACTTCCTTCTTGCCCTATAATGGATAGGTTTAGATCTGTAACACTGGCAATAAGTAAAATTCACAACTCAGAAGTCATAGAGGGATCCACTCCCCCTAGTATAATAATCGGAGAAAGAGGGTATCCTAAAGTCTCGTTACTTTACAACATACCCCCCGGCGTTCAAGGTGAAAGTGCTAAAGATTATGAAGACCCGAGAGGCTGGTGGGGAAAGAAAAGTCTAAACGAGATTTTGTCATTGAGAAGTCAAATGATATCTTCTATACTTAAAAAAATAGACATTACAAATCCTTACAGACTTTACGAAAAAGAGATTTCATTAGCTGGAGTCTCGTACAAGCCCGTTGATTCAAACGCAGTAAGCGATAAGAAAGACATTGAGCCAAAACTGAGATTCGATGGTATTTTTATACCCAGAGGACCATCAGTAGAAGTTAATGATATCAGAGTGCAAGATAATCCTAAACTTTCCCCTCAATTCGAAAAATTGATCTTTGATGACGTCAAGGCGGAATCTGCTATTCTAGAACTTTATCGAAACGGAGAAGATTACTACAGGATAATTACTGGACTATCGCTAGGACTTTTCGGACTGAAGAAGAACAGGAAATTAGTCCCTACAAGATGGAGTATAACAGCCGTCGACCAAGCAATAGGTAAGTTCCTATTATCTCAAGTCAAACAATACCCCGAAATCAACGAAATCGAAGTATACTACTCATCGTACCTAGGCAATTACTTCCACGTGATCCTCTTCCCCTCAAAATATAGGAGTGTCTGGGTAGAAATATGGCACCCCTTATCACTCTGGACCAGAGAGCTCATAGTTAGCGACTTAAGTGAAAACTTCTGGGGAGAGTACGATTTCCTCGACGGAGGTTATATGGCTTCCAGACTGGCAGTTCTCGAGAAACTTTATGAAAGAAAGAGACAAGCAGGTGTGATCATCATCAGGGAGATAACTTCTGAATATTACGCCCCTGTAGGTAACTGGCATATAAGAGAGACAACTAGACGCGCATTGGAAGAAAAGAAGATTGGGACTTTTAACAACCTGAGAGAGGCGATCAAATTCGTGAACTCGAGGCTAAAAGCGGAGAACCAAATCATGTTAGAGGAAGTAAGGAGTATCAAAAAACTCCTTACTCAGACTACTATCGACTTATTTTTAGATAAGAAGTGACAGTACAGACATGGCAGTATAAAGTCTATTCTCTGCTTGATCCCATACTACTGACTGTGGTCCGTCTATCACTTCAGCATCTACTTCCTCTCCCCTAACCGCGGGCAAGCAATGAAGGAATATTGCCTCCTTACTCGCATACCTCATCAAGTCTTTCGTCACCTTGTAGCTACTCAGTCTTTTCTTCTTTTCCTCAGCTATTTTCTCTTGACCCATACTGACCCATACATCGGTATACACAACCTTGCTCCCCCTAACCGCCTCATAAGGATCTTCATAAAATTCTATTATTGCACCGCTTTGCTCAGCTTCTTCTTCAATCCTCTTCCATATGTCCTGCCTAGGCCTATATTCTTTCGGAGTTGCAACTCTTAACTCAAGACCCATTTTAGCTACAAATGACATAAGGCTGATCAAAACATTATCCCCTCCGTCTCCCACAAAAGCCACAGTCTCGTACTTACCGAACTTCTCTTTTATAGTCATGTAATCAGTCAACGCCTGGAGGGGGTGAGATAAGTCGCTTAGTAAATTAATTACAGGTTTCTTAGAATACTCGGCCAAGATCAGGAGGTTTTTATGGTCGAGGACTCTCGCACCTATACCGTTCACGTACCTTCCGAGAACTCTTGCAGTATCCTCTACCGGTTCACCACGGCTGAGTTGAAGTTCTCCCTTACTTAAGACTATACTTACACCTCCCAAAAGCCTCACAGCGAGTTCCGTGCTAACTCTAGTCCTAGTGCTGGGCTTTTCGAAGATCAAGGCAACACTTTTTCCCTCAAGGACTTTAGGAATATTACTAGTATAAACGTAGTTCTTCATCATGAACGATACTTCCATCATTTTTTCTATTTCTTGTTTTGAAAAATCCAAGAGACAAAGGAGGCTTTTTCCTCTCAACATATTTTTATGTTATCTATGCCATTTATAAATGTGGAATTCGTAACATTACTAGAGCAAATTGTAACCCCTAAAAAGGGGAATAAACCTAATTTTGATGAAGCTCACGTACTCCTCGCCCTAGAAATTATAAGGAAGGAACAGCCAATAGGAAGACACTTATTAATGAGAAAGTTGGGTCTCAGCGAAGCCAGTACCAGGACGTTAATTAAAAGGTTAAGGGAGTTAGAGCTAGTGAACATAGATAAGGTAGCAGGAATAATCTTGTCCGAAAAAGGTAAAAACGTCCTGAAATACTTTGCAGAAAAAGCTACAGTACTCGAAAAAATGGAATTAAGGACAATAAATTGGAATGCAGGATGTGTAATTATGAGGAACTTGTCTCACTTAGTCGATAAGATCGGGATACTACAGCTCAGGGACCTAATAATTAAGTCGGGGGCTTCTAAAACACTGATCGGAACAATAACCGAAGAATGTAACATTGAACTACCTCCTAAAACCTTTGAAGAAAGTGATGAGGTGAAGAAATTAAAAGAGGAGATAAAAGAAAAATTGAAGGGATCTATACAACCTCACGACTTAGTAATATTCTTTGAGCCTAGTAGTAATTACTTAGCTTATAAAATAATTCTAACCCTATATTACCTGAATGAAAAAAACGATATGCCTACTGGTTAACCCTGTAGCCGGAAGCGGAGGAAGAATAGGAAATAAGGGCAGTGATAATTTACAAATTTACAACACAGAAACACCATCTCGAATTTTAAGGTTTTTAAATACAGCCCCTAAAAACGCTAACTATATTGTTGCCCCACGTGAAATGGGAGAAAACTACTTTAAGGGAAGCGAAGTTAAATACGAAGTAGCTAAAATTAACATCAATACACCCACATCAAGAGAGGATACAATCAAAGCCGTAACTTACTTCATAGAGACTAACCGATGTGATATAATAGTTTTTGCAGGTGGTGATGGTACAGCACGGGATGTCTTCAGTGTAGTAAAGGATAAGTTACCTATTCTAGGAATTCCCACAGGTGTAAAAATGCACAGCGGTGTTTTTACTACAAACCCTGAGTCGGCAGGAGTTCTTTTACGACACTTCGTTGAGGACAAGACTGAAGAAATTTTAACTGAAATTCTTGATATAGATGAAGAAGCCTATAGAGAAGGTAAATATGTCGTTAAGCTATATGGTTACGCTAAGACAGTAAATTACTCCAACTTATTAACACCTAATAAAGAGGAGGTCATGAGCGACAAGGAGGAATTAGATGAAATAGCCCAATATGTGATTGATACTTACCTGACATCGTCGAACAAAGTCTTCGTAGTAGGCCCGGGAAGTACGACAAAAACAATATTGAAAAAGCTTGGAATAGAAAGTAATTTCCTCTGTACCGACGTTATAAAAAATCGTCAACTTGTAAAGAGTTGTGTAAAGTACGAAGATTTACTAGGTTTAACTGGGGAGTTAAAACTTATCCTCACTCCCATTGGTAAACAAGGCTTTCTCATCGGGAGGGGAAATCAAGAAATAGGACCCGAATTCCTCAGGAAATTACTGAAAGTATCTCAAGGGGCCAATGGGAAAGACAACATAATTATCGTATCTACAAAGAGTAAGTTGAACACTTTCGACTGTCTTAGGATAGATACTGGTGACCCAGAGCTAGACGTTTTAATGAGAGGAGTATACAAGATAATAGTTGGTTACGGAGAATTTGTAGCGATGAAAACTTGTGATATTACTGATTAACAAAAAGCATGGAATTACCTAGGCTGAAACTTTCCACTATTATTAATTTTAGTTTGGCAAATAAGATATGATGACTACTGACGATACTGACATTACGGATATTATCAGAGTTCAAGAGAGCAAAAGTATTAACCCCAGGTCAAAGTTAGTGGAAGCAATACTCGTTCTACTTCTCGCAAGACCTCTTAGAACATCTGAAATAGCGGTGAATCTGGGGCTAGAGACCAAGTACGTTAGCAGTTATCTGAGCTATTGGAAGAGGAAGGGACTCGTTTATCAGGAAGCAGGAAGGTGGCATTTAACCCCTCAAGGAGAAGACTTGGCTAAAGAAATAGTAGAGATTAAGAACAACACTAAGTTTACTGAATACTTGGCTATTGCAAAAGATATATTCAATGAAAAAGTTAAACCAACAATAAACAACAAGAATAAGGAAAAAGAAGACAAAGAGAGGAAAAAAATTTTGTCGTTTATTGAAGCAAAAACCAGTCCTAAAGAAAATAAACCACAAAAAGAGAATTTAATGAATTGTTTAGACGAAATTCTTCAAAAACTAGAAGAAGAAGAGAAAGAGTTGTTATCATTTTTACTGACGAAATATACTCAATGGGGTTCGACATATGTATACATCGACCAGCTACAAGAGGAGTTTGGAGCCGATACAGGCTGGCTCTTTCGAGTACTGAGAAAACTTCAGACTAAGAGGATCTTATACCTTTATCATGATCCAAAGCTAGGTTTAAGGATAGGTTTTACACAATCATTTAAAAACAAGATTAATGAATGTTAATTTTTTAAAATGAGGCCTTCCGGTTTCTTTAATTAGAGTTGTCTAGGCTTACTTAATTAAAATTACATGCATATACTACAACTATGAATAATGCCTATACGGATTATTCTCGTTGATAATACTTACAATATACAAACTATATTTAATTGTTTTGTCCAAGTCTAGTCTATTATTCATCTCTTGTAGTAGTAGTAATATATATTAGAGGAGACGTGTAAAGTTACATAATGCGGTGTTAATTATGGCTGATAATACGAGGTCTTCTAAGATCTCGGAAGAGGAGATGAACAAAGTGTTAGCAAAGGCTGAGAAAGAGGCAGAGAAGAAGGACCATAAGAAACAGTGGATAGAAAAGATGATAAAAAGTGCAAAAACATACCACAAATTATGTCCTCACTATGATAAGAAGTCTCAAATCTGCTTCTTAACCTTAGGAGGAGCTAAATGTACTAGAGAAGGAAAATTTGAGAACTGCCCTGTGTTCATAGAAGATTTAGAAAAGAAGTATAACGAAATAGTGTCAAAAGGCAAAATGCTTCCTATGGACTATCTGGACTTATCTCATATTGTCTGATTGACTCAGGGGGAGCATTTGCCCAGGAAGAAAAAAGGTGAAGAACAAGAGGAAAAGGATACTAACTCACAACCCAAGAGCAAGAAAAAGAAGTCATCCTCCGTAAAGTATGTGGATCCTAATGAACTTTTAGACGAATACCTGGAAGAAGTAATAAATGCTCTTGGTCTCGCTTATCTCAACTTGTCGAGAGAGGAGTATAAGGAACTTATAAAGGAGCCTTTTGCAGGTGCAGTAGGCGAAGTGAAGACTAAGCCTAAATCTAAGACTATAATAAACAGACTATCTGCAAACAGGGACTCGTTAATGGAGTTCCTAGCTATGAAACTTGTGAGAATTAAGGACTTAGAAAAAATGACGGAGGAACAATTAGAGTTCGTTGTATATAATACAAAGAACGCAATTAAGGACCTGGGCCCAAGGCTGTATGAGATTTGCATTAAGAAAGGTAGAAGTGACCTAATAGATGTCCTCAGGGCTAACTGGACTATATACGGGATTAACTCCCCGGTAAAATGTCCGAAATGTATGTTTAACGCCATTATGCCTGACTTGTCTTGCTATATATGTAAGTACACTATCACTATGAAACAACTAAAAGAACAACTTAACGTATTGCAGATACTTTTCGACTATTTCAAAGTGGATCCTCAAGGTTACAAAGAGATAATGATGGCTGGTTACTTCTACTATTCATGGGATGGTGTTTTACCCCCCAGTAAACAACCCAAAGATCTTCTAAGGTTCGAGATTGTGCTTAATAAGGAGGAGAAGGAGAAGCTAAAGTCCTTTTACATAGAGCACAGTACTCCCCAGACTCAATGAAGGCGTCACAAGACTTGCATTTGGGGTAGTTGAATAACGAAGTGGAGGTTATGAAGGTATGAAAGAGCTCGTAGTTCTCAGCTAGCTGTGTGTTAACCCAAGAAAAAATCGAGTTAAAAATGTCGTCATTGAAGTTAATCTCGTTTATTAGACCGAAAGCGCTGAGTTCTGATAGGGGTATCGAATAAAGAGGAATAAAGATTTTAGTTCCATCGTTTAGGGTCTTATAACTTGTAACGTAATTAAGATAGGAATATTTTTTCATTGTAAGTGAGTAGAGGAGATAAGCTAAATAGAAGTTTGAAGGAAAGGGAAGGACTTTCACACTATAATCTTTAAGATTTTTAGCTTCCATTATTAGCCTCCAGATATACTCGTTAATATCCTGGTAGTCAAGATGTAAGCTAACTTTATCGATCTTTAAGTTACAAGTGTAACAAGCCTTGCCGATGATATGTGTTAGGAGCTCCGCTATTTGATCCATATTATTTGGTGATAAAATTGCGACATTCTCCTTGTAATTAAACATTCTACTGTTATGGATCTCTTTTCTGATTCTTTTCACGATCTCGTCTCGTGCACATATCTCGCATAATTTCCTTCCGCCTACGATATAATTCGCTTCTCTCTTGTTACATCTCTGGCAAAGGGTCATATATCAACAGCTTCGAGTGTAAAATTAAAAAACTGTTTAAAAATATCTCCCTTCTTTCTCTAGAACAATGATGAACTTCTCTTTTCTCTCATACCTCATTAGTATTGGACCATAAAAAAGAAAAATTTATATATAACCGCTCCTAATGAAAACCAGCTACGGTGAGCTAAATGGCAGGTGCTTCAGGTGCTCCAGTATTACTCTTTAAAGAGGGTACAAATAGATCCTCTGGAAGGGATGCTTTAAGGAACAATATACTAGCAGCTGTAACACTAGCAGAAATGTTAAAGAGCTCGTTAGGACCCAGAGGATTAGACAAGATGTTAGTCGACAGTTTCGGCGACGTAACTATTACTAATGACGGTGCCACTATAGTAAAGGAGATGGAAATCCAACACCCGGCTGCAAAGCTCCTTGTTGAGGCTGCAAAGGCACAAGATGCCGAAGTAGGAGATGGAACCACTTCAGCAGTAGTCCTTGCTGGATTATTACTCGACAAAGCAGATGATTTGTTAGACCAGAATATACATCCAACCATAATAATTGAAGGTTATAAGAAGGCATTAAACAAATCATTAGAAATTCTAGATCAATTAGCTTTGAAGATTGATGTAAGTGATCTTAATTCACAAGCAACTAGAGACCAGTTGAGAAAGATTGTATATACAACAATGTCGAGCAAGTTCGTTGCTGGCGGAGAAGAGATGGACAAAATCATGAACTTAGTACTCGATGCTGTATCAATTGTAGCTGAGAAGAGGCCAGACGGTAGCTATAACGTTCCTCTTGATTTAATCAAAATAGACAAGAAGAAGGGTGGGAGTACAGAAGATAGTATGTTGGTAAGAGGTTTAGTACTTGACAAAGAAGTGGTTCACCCTGGAATGCCTAGGAGAGTAGAAAAGGCAAAGATTGCTGTATTAGACGCTGCGCTTGAGGTTGAAAAGCCCGAGATATCAGCTAAGATAAGCATCACTAGCCCAGATCAAATTAAGGCCTTCTTAGATGAAGAGGCTAAGTACCTTAAGGAGATGGTAGACAAACTAGCTTCAATTGGAGCTAATGTTGTTATATGCCAGAAAGGTATTGATGATATAGCACAGCACTTCCTAGCTAAGAAAGGAATACTCGCAGTGAGAAGGGTAAAGAGGAGCGATATAGAGAAGTTAGAGAAGGCTTTAGGAGCAAGGATTATAAGCAGTATAAAGGATGCAACTCCTGAGGATCTAGGTTACGCCGAGCTAGTAGAGGAGAGGAGAGTAGGAAACGATAAGATGGTATTCATTGAAGGTGCAAAGAACCCGAGGGCTGTAAACATTTTATTAAGAGGATCCAATGATATGGCACTTGACGAGGCAGAGAGGAGTATTAATGACGCATTACATTCATTAAGGAACGTATTATCAAAGCCCATGATTGTTGCGGGTGGTGGAGCCGTTGAGACTGAGTTAGCATTAAGATTAAGAGAGTATGCAAGAAGCGTAGGAGGTAAGGAGCAGTTAGCAATTGAGAAATTCGCTGAGGCATTAGAAGAGATACCGATGATATTAGCAGAGACTGCAGGTATGGAGCCTATACAGACTTTAATGGATCTGAGATCCAAACACTCTAAAGGTCTAGTAAATGCTGGAGTCGATGTAATGAACGGAAGACTTAACGATGATATGATGTCAATCAACGTAATTGAGCCTGTGAGAGTAAAAGCTCAAGTATTGAAGAGTGCTGTTGAAGCAGCTACTGCGATTCTGAAGATTGATGACTTAATTGCCGCCTCTGCATTAAAGAGCGAGAAGAAAGAAGGAAGTAAAGGTAAAGAAGAAGGCGGAGAAGAAGGAAGTAGCAGCAAACCCTCATTTGAGTGATTAGTTTCTTTTTTATCTTATTTATTCAAAATTCTATTCTAATTGTTTACTCTCATTATAATTTATCTATATAATAATCTGATTATGAAATTACAAAATATAATTAATTTGTATAACTAATCAGTAAATTGTAATAAATTATGAACACATGGTGTTGTTTACCAGCACACATATTACTTATACATCATAACTTGATTTGTTTCTTCTCCTGAATACCCATCCAGTTCTTCAAGCATCTTCTGGACTGCTTCTTTTATTTTTGGGCTTGAATAGCTGTCGCGAGTTAAATAAAGTAATTTCTTTGAGAGGTCTACTCCAATAATTAAAACCAGATTTATAAAGTCTGGACTTAGGATATAATTAGCTAATTTTTCTGGGTCTCCTCCATAAGATGAAAAACCATATTTTGACTCTGCTTTTGCAAGTAATTTCTGAGCTTCATCTAATTTTTTTATATCCAGACTTACGGGTGTTAATATCTTACTCACTATATGCCGTAAGAAGTCAGGTTCTCCCAAATGATTCGCCTATTATAACTAATTTTAACTAGCCATATAAAAACTGTAGTTAAGAAGTTATTTGTTCTTTTCATCAACACTTATAAGTAGATATTTTAATTTATAACATAGGAAGTGAGAGGAGTCAAGATGTCATCCTCGAAGAGAAAAAAGAGGTCTGCAGGTGAAGAAGAACCTTTAAATGAGGTTGAGAAAAAACTTCGTGTATTGTATTCTGATAAAGAAGTAGTTGTAATGACTGCGCCTAATGAAGAGGAGTTGAAGGAAATATTATTGGACTTATTAAGTCAAAAGCCTATGAATCTAAAAGAACTTCATTCTGCTTTATCAGGTATAGCTAGCGAAGATAAGATAAGAAAAGCATTGTCGGATTTAGCGGAGAAAAACCTGGTCACATTATCCGAAGACGGAAAGTATGCTAAGTTAGGTTAGAATTCTAACTGGGCAAGTTTTCCATACTTTTGAACATAACTCCGCTTGTGACACTGTTAATATTCTACCCATAGCCTTACATCTCGCAACTAAACCTTTTTCGGTTCTAAATAATTCGAAATTTGGGCACTCGCTATCTAAAGTGCCTTCTAGCACGTTAATCTTATGGTAAAACGATATCTCTTGTTCTACTCTTTCGTCCTCTGTGTATTGTTCAAGTCCGTCTTTTCTGGCTTTTTCCTCTTCGTTTCCCATGTAATACCTGCAAGACTTATAGTTACCTTGACACCTCGAAGGTGATGTAACCGAATCGGAAGGAGATTCCAGTACGGGAGAAGTACAAAAACCTCCTTTGTAATGAGGGCATATATTACGTTTCTGCAACTTCCCTCACTATAATATGTACGCCTAATAAATTATCCTCGTCCTCCGAAGCCGTGGGTATAGTAACCTTATTAATCACAACTTTGTCTACTTTTTCGTTAATCTGCTTCAATAGCTCAGTTATTTGAGTTTCATCTACTTTTGTAGATCCCTTCATATCATCTACTATTAGGACTTCTACTCTTTTCATGTTTTAAACATTCATTCAGAAAAAGATATAAACACACTGGCTTTATGCCATCTTGTGAATCCTATAAGAGATTCAAAGATTGAGTTTTCTAAGCTCATATCGGATAAGCTCGGTATTAGCTACGATGAAGTATTTAAAAACATCGAATATCCTACTAAGGACGACTTAGGAGATCTGGCATTACCGTTACCGGCAGTTACTAAAGATAAGGCTTTGATAGGTAAGGAGTACTCTGATAGGGGTCAGATGTTAATAAGAGAAATTAGGAAGATGGGAATTTACATAAACGCCTTTCTTGACGAGGGTAGTCTATTCAAACTTATATTTTCTAATCTTCAGGACGATTATGGAATAGAAAAGATTGAAAAAGGCTCAAAGATCGTAATTGAACATACTAGCGCTAATCCTATTCACCCCTTACATATAGGGCATTTAAGGAATTCTATTATCGGCGATACGATAGCCAGAATGCTGAGGTTAAGAGGGCACAACGTTAACGTGAGATTTTACGTAAATGACGCTGGTAGGCAAGTCGCTATATTAGCATTGGGCTATATGTTGCTTGGAGAACCTGAACCACCCTCTAATGTTAAGGCTGATCATTGGTTTGGAACAATTTATTCAATAACTAATGTTTTGATAGAAATTAAAAGCATAAAAAAGGAACTTAGTTTGTTGAAAAACAACGATGACGAAAAATACAAAGAAAAAGTGAAGAGGCTTGACGAACTTGTAGCTATTGCAGCCCAACAGCAGGAGAGGTATCCCGATATATTTAACAAATTAGCAGATGAAATAAACAAAATAGAAGATTTAGAGGCAGAGATACAAAATATAATCAGGAAATATGAAAGCAAAAGCGATGAAAAGATAGTAGAGGTAATAAGAAAGATAGTGAAATACAATCTGAACGCGTTTGAAAAAAGTCTGTCAAAACTTCACATCACGTTCGATGCATATGATTATGAAAGTGACTTGTTGTGGAACGGGGAAGTAAGTAAGATAGTGAGCGAAGCCTTAAGTAAGTCTATCGATTATAAGGGTACTAAAGCACTTAGCCTTGAGCTAAGCAAAGAGGAAAAGGAAGAACTGTCTATACCTATTGGGCTTGAACTACCGCCATTAGTTTTGGTTAGATCCGACGGAACTTCTCTTTACACCACAAGGGATATAGCATATACAATACGGAAATTTAACGTATTCGAGGCGGACAAGGTAATTAATGTAATAGCGGAGCAACAAGCCATCCCACAGATGCAGTTAAGAGCTTCTCTATACATTCTAGGGTACACAAAATACGCTAGGAATTTAGTACACTACTCGTACGGGATGGTCAATTTACAAGGCATGAGGATGAGCGGTAGATTAGGGAGGTTTATCGCACTTGACGAGATAATAGAAAAAGTTGAGGAGGTAGCAAGGAAGAAGATACAAGAAAAGGGAGGCAACATGGAAAACGTTGGAGAGGTTGTAAATGCAGCTATTCGCTTTGCAATCCTTTCGGTGTCGGCAAATAAGCCAGTAACGTTTAACGTCAATAATGTAGTAGACTTTGACCAAAACAGCGGACCTTATCTGCAATACACATATGCTAGGGCTTTTAACATTCTATACAAGAATAATGAAAGATTGGATATAGAGAAAGCTGACCTGAAAGACCTCGAAGGAGATAAAAGAAAGCTGTTAATACTGATTGCTAAGTTCCCCGAAGTATTGTCAAAAGCCTCAGACGAAATGAGACCTGAAGACTTAATAGACTATTTGAAAAAATTGTCAGATACCTTCAATAGATGGTATAATAACGAGAGGGTTTTGCAAGAGCAGGATCAGGGAAAGAGAATGACCAGACTATTTCTCGTCAAAGGTGTTGAGAGGGTTCTATTTAATGGACTCAATGCGATAGGAATAAAACCTCTTGAGAGAATGTAAATACGGACCCGTAGCTCAGCCAGGATAGAGCGCCGGCCTGCGGAAGGTTGGAGAAAGCCGGCGGTCCCGGGTTCA
Organism: Stygiolobus azoricus; assembly: GCF_009729035.1. Lineage (NCBI taxonomy): Archaea > Thermoproteati > Thermoproteota > Thermoprotei > Sulfolobales > Sulfolobaceae > Stygiolobus > Stygiolobus azoricus. The sequence continues at coordinate 753,603 of NZ_CP045483.1, read as the reverse complement.
AGTCCCGGCGGGTCCGCTATACTAGGCTTTGCTAACTTGAAGATATATGGCACAGAAAGGAAAAATCTGCTGATTTAATCTCATAGAAGGTAAAAGTAGTTATTAATATGTTCAGTGAAACTGAACACAATGCGAGTTGAAAACTTAATATCCCTTATTTTTCATCCCTCTGTTTCAACCGCTTTAGGTTTTATTATAATCTACTTAATACGTTGTAAAAACCTACCAGATCTATTAATATCCCTAATATTTTTCTCTTTTACACCTTTTCTAATTACTTTAATTTTAATGAGAAGAGGTAGAGTTTCTGATCTATTAGTCACAAGAAGAGAACAGAGAGGAAGAGTAATAACATTATCAATACTGGGTTACCTTATTGCGATAGCATTGATTTATATTTATGGAATAAATTTGCTCTTTTATGTGGCACTTTTGTATACTTTAAATTCTTTCCTTATCCTTTTAATTACATTAAAATACAAAATAAGCATTCACGTTGCAGCGCTCTCAGGTGTTTCCACTGTCCTTTTGTTTCTCGTAAGTGAGTATTTTGTTATCATGTATTTTGTAACAGCATTAGTAGCGTGGGCTAGGGTTAAAGCTAAAGAACATGAGTTAAGTCAAGTGGTCTCGGCTTACGTTTTCTTTGCACTCCTTACTTACCTTGAGATAAACTTCATTTCTACTGATTTTCATATTTGACAGAGATAAACTTCAGAATGAATAAAGAATAATAACAAAAAATTAATCTAACTTAATACAGCTTTACCTAAGGGAGCCTTCTTACCTATGCTCTCAGCTATAACTTGTGATAAACCAGTATACCACGCTACTATTGCGGTTAATATACCCATATAACCTCCAGCGTGAATTAACGACTGATTACCATTTATTGACCCTATACCTAGCAAGAAGAAAGTTATCCATAGAAATAGAAACGTTAGGAAAAGCGATAGATTAGCCCTAAAAGTCCCAAACCACATTATCAACGTGAATATCCCAAACGCTATTAATACTAAGCCTATTCCTTGCGGTGTTACGCTTCCGGTAAAACCCATAGCCGTAAACAAATACCATTCCCAAAAGGCTCCGTAAGTAAAAAACGCTACATAACCGAACGTATTTCCGGCTCTCCACTCTAGTATTCCCGCTACTAATTGAGCTAGTCCACCGTAGAAAAGGGCTAACCCTAGTACTACACCTTCTCCTTGTGCAGATAACAACCCTGCGTTAAAAGAGCTGAGTACTAACGTAGTTAAGGCGAATCCCGAAAGCCCTAGAGGGGCTGGGTTTGCTCTTTTTTCTTCCGTCATTACAAACCTAACAGTTTTAGCTTGTACTTAAATTTTTTGAAAGGTTTTAAAACAAGAAATACTTTTATATTTAAATTACGGCAAACTTAAAGAGATTTATAATGGCAGAAAACCTACCTTTTGAGGAGAGATATTACCAACCGCCTTATAAACAACTTTACAAAGAATCACTCGAAGAACCGGAAAAATTCTGGAGGAAAATGGCTGAAGAGATAGAATGGTTTTCGCCCTTCCAGAAAGTTCTCGACGAGAGTAATGCACCGTTCTACAGATGGTTTATAGGAGGAAAAGTTAACATAACTTATAACGCTTTAGATCGTCACTTAAAGACTAAGGGGAATAAAGTAGCAATTTATTGGGAAAACGAAAAGGGCGAGAGCAGAAGTTTAACCTACTCACAACTCTATAATGAAGTAAACAGGTTTGCGAAAATACTACAAGATTTAGGCGTTCAAAAGGGAGATAGAGTCCTGATCTACCTTCCTTTAATGCCGGAATTGCCTATTGCAATGTTAGCATGTGCAAGAATCGGTGCAATTCATAGCGTAGTGTTCTCAGGCTTTTCCACACAAGCTGTAGTTGACAGAATAAATGATGCTAAGGCAAAACTCGTTATAACTACTTCGAATACTATGAGGAGGGGTAAGAGGGTAGAACTCAAGAGAATAATAGACGAAGCTGTTTCTCAAACTCCAACAGTAGAAAAGGTTCTGGTCATTAAGAGAGATGAAGAGATAGAATTAAATGAAGAAAGAGATGTACTATATCAAGATTTGATAAAGAGAATGGGCTATAAGAAAGTAGAGCCAGAAATGACCGATGCAACAGATCCCTTATTCATCTTATACACTTCTGGGACAACTGGAAAGCCTAAAGGTATTTACCACTTACATGGCGGTTATGGTCTCTGGACTTACCTAACCACTAAGTGGGTTTTTGATCTGAGAGACGAAGATGTATTCTTCAACACTGCAGATATAGGTTGGATCACTGGGCACTCATACATCGTTTACGGTCCCTTACAGAACGGTGCTACAGTGTTAATGTATGAGGGAGTTCCAGACTATCCTAATCCCGATAAATGGTGGGAGTTAGTAGAGAAGTATAATGTAACAGTATTTTACACTTCTCCAACAGCAGTGAGAACATTAATGAGATACGGAGAAGAGTGGGTAAAGAAACACGACTTATCAAGTTTGAGATTATTAGGAAGCGTAGGAGAGCCTATCAATCCTGAAGCGTGGAGATGGTATTTCAAGAACGTCGGAAGGTCTCAACTACCTATAGTAGACACTTGGTGGCAAACGGAGACGGGAGGTATAATGATTTCAGCAACTCCAGGATTAGGGAATTACATGCTTAAGCCTAGTGCTAACGGACTTCCACTACCCGGAGTAGATGCTGACGTGTTTAATGATGAAGGTAAACCAACGAAACCGAGAGAGAAAGGCTATATAGTTATCAAGAGACCGTGGCCAGGTATGTTGGCTGGAGTATGGGGAGACCCAGAGAGATATATAAAGACATATTTCTCCAAGTTCCAAGGAGTATACTATCCAGGGGATTATGCAGTAAAGGACGAAGATGGATTCTTCTACATTTTGGGAAGGGCAGATGAAGTGTTGAAGATAGCAGGGCATAGAATTGGAACTAGGGAGATAGAAGACGTCTTAATTTCACATCCGGCTGTCGCAGAATCAGCCGTAATAGGTATACCAGATCCCGTCAGAGGAGAGGTAGCTGTTGCAGCAGTAGTATTAAAACAAGGATATCAACCTTCAGATGAGTTGAGAAAGACGTTAATTGAATATGTTAGGAATAACCTAGGTCCCATAGTAGTGTTCGGTGGGTTATACTTCGTAAGTAAATTGCCGAAGACCAGGTCAGGGAAAATAATGAGAAGGGTTGTTAGAAGCGTAATCTCTGGGCAAACATTAGGTGATACGACTACACTAGAGGACGAAACATCAGTTGAAGAACTGAAAAAGATCGCAGAGGAATTTTCTAAAGAAATTCAAAGTCAGAAGAATCAACAGTAAACTCACTTTTTCTTAATTTTCGATAATCGGCTTTTTATCTTACCTTTTTAAGTTTTGTTATATGGTAATACCATAGTTAATTCGGCTATGACTTATTTATATCATTTGAGAAGAATAGGTGATAACTAATGCAAAAAGCACAGATTAGTGTACTCTCTCTCGCTAAGCTTAAGGTCATCAAACGTAATAACTCAGTTGAGGAGTTCAAGGCTGAAAAGATTTTTTTGAAATTGTCACTGCCTGAAGTAGTTATTGATGGGATACTTAACGACATAGCTCAAAACGCAAAGGATAACGCAATAGATAGTAGGACTATAGCGGATATTGTTGAAAGGAATCTAATAGAGCACTCGTTAGATTATCCAGAGTTGATGGAGACTGCTAAACGTTACGTGTTGGCGAGGATTTATAATCACGTCTATGGCAAGGGTAAGTGGAAGGAGTTTGACCCAAAGGACTTATTATTAACATATAACGCGTTGAAAGTCTTGGAGGCTAGATATCTGCTTAAGAACCCTGAAACATTACGATACATTGAGACCCCACAAATGATGTTTAGAAGGGTAGCATCATTTCTAGCGAGGGGTGAGAGTAAGGAAGTGGAGGAGAAGTTCTACGAGATAATGTCGGAACTCAAGTTCTTACCTAACACGCCTACACTGATGAACAGTGGTACTAGGCTTGGTATTCTCTCAGCTTGTTTCGTAATACCAGTTAGGGACTCGATGACTACTCCTAACGGTGAAGGAATATATGACGCGTTAAGAGCAATGGCTGTAGTTCATCAACAAGGAGGAGGTACTGGTTTTGACTTCTCAGAACTAAGACCAAAAGGAGACGTAGTTGCATCAACGGCTGGTGTAGCCTCAGGGCCAATTTCATTCATGAGGATCTTTGACGTCTCTACTGATGTAGTAAAGCAAGGAGGAAAGAGGAGGGGTGCAAATATGGGAGTAATGCATGTTTGGCATGCTGATATAGAGGACTTCATTAAGGCTAAGACTGGCCAGTTAAAGGACGTGCAATTACAGAACTTCAACATATCAGTTGGTGTTTATGATTACTTTATGAAAGCAGTGGAGAGGGGTGAGGTTGTTCCTTTAATTAACCCAAGAAAGACTAGGATTCCAGGTAAGGATTACGATTACTACATAGTTAAGGCTAGGGGGTATATGGATGAGGAATGGATACAAGAGGAGATACTCAGGGAGTTGGAGGAGAGGGGAGGGTCTGTTTACCTAGATGAAAGCGTAATTATCACCGTGGATGAGGCTTTAGTTATTGCGGAAAAAGAGGGGGCTATAGTGAAGTGGGTAAATGCTAAGGAACTATTTAACGAGATTGTTAAAGGTGCTTGGGACAGTGGTGATCCCGGTCTACTCTTCATCGACACTATCAACAGGAGGCATCCGGTGTGGTACCTCAGTAAAATACAGGCTACTAACCCGTGTGGTGAGGAGCCTTTACTATCTTGGGAAAGCTGTAACTTGGGTTCAATTAACCTAGAGAAGTTCGTAATAGAGAAGGATGGTAAGCCGACAATAGATTGGGAAGGCTTAGCTGAAACTATACGCTATGCTGTAAGGCTTTTAGATAATGTAATTGATGCTAACCGTTATCCGCTTAAGCAAATAGAAGAGGCTACAAAGAGGACGAGGAAAGTTGGATTAGGTGTTATGGGTTTGGCTAGAATGCTTATCAAACTAGGTATACCTTATGACAGTGTAGATGCTGTGTATTTGTCTTACCAGCTAGCCAAGTTCATCTATTATCACGCTTTCAAAACCTCAATAGAGCTGGCTAAGGAGAAAGGCGTTTTCCCGGCTTATGATCCAAGGCGTTACAAGGACATATGGGAGAGTGCATTACCGTTTGAACAGTTACTTTCAACAGTTGACGAAGGTAGGGTGAGTCCTGAAGTTAGAAAAATGACTGAGATTGTTGATAAACTTGACTTTGATCAGTTGAAGGCAGATAGGCTTAAATACGGTCTGAGGAATGCTACAGTTGTTTCAGTTGCCCCTACTGGTACTATATCAATAATAGCTGGTACTTCTTCCTCAATTGAACCACTGTTTGCTTTAGCATTTGTTAGGAACGTTGCTGTTGGTAAGTTTATTGAAATAGACCCGTTGTTCCTTCAGTATTTAAGGAAATATGAGCTTGATGATCCAGAGGTCGTTAAGAAAGTTGCTGAAACTGGTATGATAGGTGATAATCCATTTATGCCAAAGAGTATGAGGAAAGTGTTTAGGACAGCACATGAGGTTTCTCCAGAGTTCCACTTGTTACATCAAGCTGCGTGGCAGCAGTGGAATGATAGTGGTACTTCAAAGACTATTAACCTAAGGAGTGAAGAACCGCCACAAACTGTTGAGAAAGTGTACTTACTAGCCTGGAAGTTGGGTATTAAGGGTGTTACTGTTTACAGAGATAGGAGTAAGTCGCAGCAGGTAATTTACTTCGGAATAAAGAAGGAAAGGGAGGAAGCTGAGAAAAAGATGAAAGAGGAAAAGAAGATACAATCTCCTCTACCCTCCTCACTTAGGATAAGTAAATACGTAGAAGTATCAGAAACTTATAGTGGTGGTTGTAAGACTTGTGAGTTGTAAAACGAAGAATTATAATATTAATATTTTTTAATTATGACGATATATCATATTCTTGAGAAGGTTTGGAACTTACATTACCTTGTGAGTATTCGGTTAAAGAGATCTTACCTGCTGTTAGGGCTTTGATGGCTGAGAAACTAGTTGTTGAAAATAACGTTTCGATCTACAAGACGGCGGAATTAATGGGTTTAACGCCGGCAGCTGTAGAGAATTATATAAAGAAGCGAAGAGGTAATGCAATAAAGGATGTTCTGAAAAAGGATAAGAAATTTATGGAAATGATAGAAGGTTTTATAAGGATTATTTTATCTAAGAACGGAAAAGATATTGCTTCAATATCATCATATTATTGTGTGTTGTGTGCTGAAGGAAAAAGAGTACTGAGTAAACAAGGTTATCAGATGTCGCATTGTATAATAGAGACTCTATCTTCAACTTATGATTTTTCGCTTGAGAAAACTTTCAAGTAATTTTCTGAGGGTGAGTTTTACATAAATTATACCGTTTTTCCGAATAGGTATTTTAACTCTGTCGAACTCAGGTTCTATTTTCTCAACTTCATTTCCTTTTCCATTAAGTATAGATGCGGAAGAAATTCTAGCTGATAAGATCAAGTTAGCGATTACGGGCTCGTCATTTAGGTTTACTAATCCCAAAGTAAGTTCGTAATTCTTGTATTTAAAGAGAAACGGGACGATGCCGCTAGGATATAGTTTATAAAGAGAGAGATTAAAAGGCGGTTTACAGTCTAAGTGTATAATTGGAACCTTTAAGTTCCACACTAGTTCATACGGTTTGGCTTCTTTCCACGTGGTACTTTTAGTTATTATTACTTCTGAGCTACCCTCAACTCTTAGTGATCTGTTGTCTTTAAACAGTACGATCTCTGATGCAGCTGCAAAGGTTATTGCTTTATGAAGTTCCACAGAGAAGAAATTAGATTTTCCTTCTACTTTCTCGTCAAAATTTAGTATAAACGGGTTCATATAATAGTAGGTGGGGTTATAGAAGGGTATATCTATTGAAAACGGAGGAGTTTTCTTGTCTAGTTCATGTTCTCTCAACTTTAAACCGCCGATTGTTGTCAGCTCTCCACTTTCCATAATGACTTTTTTACCTTCTAACCAATCCTTTCTTGTCCAAGGAGAAGGATTAAAATAGCTCTCTCCCTCTTTACAATTTATTAGATCTCGGATTAATCCTACTAAAACTTCACTGTCGATCTTAAAGTCCCAGCCTCTCTGTTCTTTCTTGATCGGTGTCCTAACGTATACAAGTTCAGTAGTATTTCTAAGACTAGTAGTAGTTATCGAACTCCCGTCAGGTCCGATTATTTTAGCATATTCCCTCCAGAATATTTTTTCTGGACTAAGATAATTTAACAATTGTGGAAGCTGTTCTATGTTTAAGTCTCTTTCTTCTAATTCCACTATAGGAAAAGAAGGTAATGGGTAATCAGCGGCTACCTTTAACAAATCATTTGGTTTCATAAGCGGTCAAGCTCATCATCTTAAGAGATCCGACAAATGCCTTTTCATCATAAATTCAGGATCGGGGGTAATTCTTCATTCTTTTCGATATTATTTCCGCCACTTTCTTGCCTTCCACTTTACCTCTAACTTTGGACATTACTTTACCCATTATGACATTAAATGCTTTATCCCCTTTCTCCTCGATAATTCTTATATTTTCTTGGATTACTTGATCTACGATCTTCTCCAGTTGTTCATCACTAATCTTAGAATATTTCTCCACGAGTTTATTTATATCTTCCTTCGTTAAGGAATATTCTAGCAATATTTCAGGAATTGAGTCCTTACTTATCTTGTCTTCGTAAAGTAACTTTATCATGTACTCTAATACGTCATCAGTAATTATTGATATATCTCCTCCCTTAGATTTTACGTACTTTAAGTTGACCTCCAATACTGAGGCAATCACTGATGGAGAAACTTTAGGAGAATATTTATTCACAAGCTCTTCAAAAAGGTCTATTTTAGTACTATTTAACATCGCAGTAGCAAGCTCTTTACTTAACCCTAGATCCATAAACTTTTTCAGTTTAATTTCAGGCTTCTCAGGCATAAAATTCTTTGCTAATTCTATTATCTTAGAGTCTATTTTTCTAGGTGGTATATCTGTCTCTGGGTACATTCTGGCTGAACCGGGCTGAGGTCTCATGAACTTTGTAGTCCCGTCCTCGAGAGCTGCCCTCGTCTCTTTTGGGATCCCTTCCAGAGCATGTAGAATACGGTCTCTTATCGTATCGAGAGCCAGTTGTAACCTAGCTTTATCCCCGACTACCAGTACGAAAGCGTCTTCTTCACTTACATTTAATGCTTTCTTTACCTTGTCTACCTCTTCCTTAGATATTCCATAATTGGGTAATTCATCTGAGTGAAATAGCCCCCCTAGACCTGATAAAACTCTCACGTAGTCTGCAACTTCCGTTCCGAATCTTCTGTTTTTCATTAGTTCCCAGCCGAAAATCCCTCTAAACTTAGGTATCTTAACTCCGTAGACTAAAGCTCCCTTTTCCAGTTCTTTCTTTACCAGTCTACTATTTGTGGAAGCAAAGATCGAAGTTAGGTCTGTAGGCTTATAATTTTCAAGAATCAACTCTTTAGTAACTCCTCTCCTCTGAGTTAGCTCTTCTTTGATCTTTAATAACTCGTACTGTCTCCTCGCTTCGTTTCTTATTATCTCCGGGACGAGCTCTAATCTCTGAACTCCCTTGATTTCAGTCTTAACTCCACCCTGAATAGATACGTTCAGGTCTTGTCTTATTGTCCCTATTCCTCTTTTTACTTTTCCGGTCATTCTCAACAGCTGACCAATTGCAAAGGCTACCTTTTCAGCTTGTTCTGGTGTATGTATGTCCGGGGCCGTGGAGATCTCTATTAACGGTACGCCTAGCCTATCTAGGTTGTAGACGATTTCATCTTTATTATCACTTATTTTTCTCGATGCGTCTTCTTCTAGGGCTATTGTTTGTATACCTATCTTATTACCATCTACTTCTATGTATCCTCCCAAAGCTATAATAGCTGTTCTCTGAAAGCCGGAAGTATTGGAGCCATCTATAACTGTTTTCCTCATTACGTAAACTTCGTCAACTAACGTACTGTGGAGTGAAAGGGCTATGGCCGTGACTATGCCCAAAGCCTCTTCGTTGATCAAATGAGGGGGCTCCTCATCGCATTCGACGAGGCATGAGTTTTTTGGTAACTTATAAACATATTTCTTACCTTTTTGCCACTCGAACAAAGCAGCTATATCTACTTCTCCTAACTCGCTGAATGAGGGTCTTAGATATCTCTCTAATGATGCATGAAATGTTTCATTTAGAGATGTATCACAGTTGCAGAATAGTTTGTGAGAGGTATTTAATTGCTGATGTATTTCCAATCCTACTTTTAACCCTAACTTACTGTAATCTAATTCTGTCATGATACCACCTGGGATACATTTCGGGAACGTGAATCGGATTAATTTCTCCTACAAAATTAGTGAGCATAAGCTCTTTAACCTTATCTAAGTCTGTTTCATGAGCTAAAACCCACATGAGCTTGACCAAAGCTGTTTCAGGTAACATATCCTCTAAAGGTACTACCCCAGCTTCCTGAAGGAGTCTTCCCGTAGTATAAACGTTCATATTTACCCTCCCGAACAAGCACTGTGAAGTCATCCCTACGAATATACCGTCCTTAGTAGCTTTCTTGAACGCATTATAAAATTCGGAAGATGTGTGCCCTAAACCAGTTCCCTCGACTATAATACCTTTTACACCCTTATTCATTAAGTAATCGATTATATCCGGCGATAGACCAGGATAGTACTTTAATAGGAAGACGTTAGGGTCGAACTTAGCGTCTACTTCGTTAGCGTCCTTCTTCCTTATGTAATCGTCTCTGAGAATCTCTATTTTTCTTTCCCTATAATACACCTTAGCCAATGGAATGTCATTAACACTTTGAAATGCATCTCTTCTACTTGTATGCATTTTTCTAACTTTTACACCTCTGTGGACTAAGGTGTAAGTATCGGATGATTCCCCATGCATATTAACCGTAACTTCAGCAAACGGAGCATCTTTTGCTACCAGAACGGAAGTCAAAAGGTTTATAGGCGCGTCGCTGCTTGGTCTATCACTACTCCTCTGAGACCCTACCATAACTACCGGTCCGGTTAGGCTCTTAAGCGAGAATGCTAAAGCTGATGCTGTGTAAGCCATAGTATCAGTTCCGTGAGCGACAACTACCCCTTTTGCTCCCTTATCTAAAGCATTCTTTACTTCATTTGCTATTTTTATCCAGTATTCAGGCTTCATATTCTCACTAAGTATGGAAAACAAGACTTTTGCGTCAATTTTAGCTATCTCGTTTATCTCAGGCATGAACTTAAGAATCTCTTCAGTTGTTAAAGCAGGTCTTACAGCACCGGTATCGTATTCTATTTTGCTTACTATAGTGCCTCCAGTGCTGATTATGATAACTTCACTCTTGTCTTTAACCGCTTTCTCCTCTGTCTTTTTCTCCTCTCTTTTTTCTCCTCTCTTTATCAGCTTAACTTCGGATATACTATCTACGGATATACCGATGTTATATCCGTTATCAAGTTTTATGACTAAAATGTCATCAGATGAAGAGTAAGAGGGCATTATAATTCCTTTTAGTATTAACCCATTTTTTGTAAGCTCTATGGTATCCCCTTCTTGTAAGTTAAATTTCTTTAAAAAATCAAGTGCCTTACCTGCGTAAGTTTCAGACATAATAAAAGGAGAAAAACTGGGACTAAAAATCTTTACCTAGCTTTAGCTTGTGATGCCTTAAGTACTCTCTTCTCGTACTCTAGCTTGTTCCTAACTCTCGGCACTTCTTTGTGCTTCTCCTTTTTAGGCATTTTAGGTGTAGCGTTCCTTACTTTACCAGCCTTTGTTAATGAACCGTGGGATGGCATAAATAAAATGAGTAAAGGAAAAATTTAAACTTAAATGTTAAATAATGGGTTTGATAATTGATGAAAATATACTTAGTAGAGCACGCGATAGGATCCTTTGCATATGACGAGCAAGGGAAGCTATTAGATTACGTACTAAATCCTAAAGATTTAGGAAAGGTTGTGGAAGCTCTTATAGAAAACGAGAAGGGAACCCCCCTACCCTCAGCAAAAGAATTAATAAGTAAGTTAAGGCCAGACGAGGTTGTAGTTGAGAATGAGGCTGAAATACCAGAACTTCAAAAGAGTGGAGTGAAGGCATCAGTAGAAATTCATAATATTGGAAGTAAGACTTTCAGACAATCTCTTCCTAAAGTAGCTTTAGAAACTAAGTTTGTCTCATCGGAAGAAGAACTTTACTCCTTCTTGTATGAGGTATCCTTTGAATATACGAGAAGGAAATTAAGGGGTGCAGCAAGTAAAAGGGATCTACTAGCGATTCAGGCTATAAGAGCAATTGATGATATAGATAAGACTATCAACTTATTCTCCGAGAGATTAAGGGAATGGTACAGTATCCATTTCCCAGAATTGGATAATTTAATTGATGATCATGAATTATATGCGTCAATAGTTTCCAAGTTCGGCTATAGGGACGAGATAAATGAGGAAGGACTGATAGAATTGGGATTAAGCAAAGAGAAATCACAGAGACTTCTTACTGCGGCTAAAAAAAGTATTGGAGCAGATATTACAGATGTAGATATTAAGTCAGTTAGAATGCTAAGTGATACTGTCTTAGAGTTATATAGAATTAGAAGAGAGCTAACTGATTACATAGAGTCGGTAATGAAAGAAGTTGCTCCAAATATAACTGCACTTGTGGGGCCTACTCTGGGTGCTAGGCTTTTAAGTTTAGCAGGAAGTCTTGAGGACTTAGCTAAAATGCCAGCAAGTACTATACAAGTCTTAGGAGCTGAAAAAGCACTCTTTAGGGCGTTAAGAAAGAAAGGTAGACCACCAAAGCACGGTGTTATCTTTCAATATCCTGATATTCACACATCCCCCAGATGGCAGAGGGGTAAAATTGCTAGAGCTTTAGCAGCAAAGTTAGCAATAGCTGCTAGAGTAGATCAGTTCAGCGGTAGGTTCATTGGTGACAAGTTAAATGAGGAACTTAAGAAGAGGATCGAAGAGATTAAGACAAAGTATGCTCAGCCTCCACCTAAAAAAGTTCAGGAGCAACAACCTAAGCCGAAACAAAAAGGTAAAAAGGATGAAAAGAGAAAAAAGAAGAACAAGCGAGAGTGAGAAATTATGTCAGAAGCAGTCAAGGTTCAGAAAAGCGAGTTTGATAACATCTACGAGTGCGTATATAATGACGGGACTATAAGGCTTTGTACGAAGAATCTAGCACCAGGCCATAATGTTTACGGCGAGAGATTGATCAAAGTAAACGGTATTGAATATAGGGAATGGAACTCCTTTAGAAGTAAGCTTGCAGGAGCAATTCAGAAAGGGCTTAAACACAATCCAATAACAAGGAATACAAAGGTTCTTTATCTAGGAGCTGCTTCAGGAACAACTCCAAGTCACGTATCGGATATTGTTGAAATGCAAGGTAAAGTTTATGCTGTTGAGTTCTCTCCTAGAGTAGTCAGGGAACTTATTCTGGTTGCCCAGCACAGACCTAATTTATTCCCTATTTTGGCAGATGCTAGATTTCCACAATACTATAGGGCTCTAGTTGAGGATGTTGATGTAGTTTATGTAGATATCGCACAGCCAAATGAGACCGATATAGCAATTTATAATGCTGAGTTTTTCTTGAAGGATAAAGGTTATCTAATGATGGCAATAAAGGCCAGAAGTATAGACGTAACTAAAGATCCCAAAGAAATCTATAAGAGTGAGGTTAAAAAATTAGAAGAAAAAGGATTCGACGTGATCGAAGTAATTCAACTAGACCCTTACGACAAAGATCACGCGATGGTATTGGCGAGACTTAAGTGAAACCATGTTCGATAAAATTTTCGACATAGGGATTAAAGGAACTATTTCTTATTACCCACAAGAATTCGTAACGTTAAAGCAAGCTCTAGACGGTAACAATTACGTAAAAGTTAACGGCGGTTTTAAACACTACTTCAAGAAGGAAGAGTTAGAAAAACTATCTAAAAATCTCCCCCTTTACTTATGGGATTTGGTTAAGATCCCTTTTGTAATTGTTAAAACTCTAAATCCAGGTGAGTATGTTTTAAATGGTTCAGAGTGGGAAAATAAGGCAATTTCAGTGTTATTGAAGAAAGATATAAAAAGTTATATGACAATAGGTGATGTAGAAAAGATTATAAAAGAATATAAGTCTCTCGTGTTTATTACATTAAGTCCATTAGGCTCTCTTAGTAGTGGTGATGAAAACGATGAGTACTATTAACGAGATAGAAAGAGTTTTGTTAAGGGGGTACTATGATTATTCTATCATTCACTATCCAGAAAAAAATAAATCTATAGATATAATTGCAAGAAAGAAGAGCGATAGTACAAATAACTCGCGTTCATTCATACTAAAAGTAACTTCCAGCAAATACGTCCATAACAACAAACTAGTAAAAGACTTAAAGAAAATGGCTACGTTAAGTGGTGCATTACCTATCTTAATAGACGATCAGGTAGACGAGGAAGTTATAAATGATAGGGATAAGGTGCTGGTAATGAGCTCCACTACGTTTGAGAAAGTAGTTAGCGGTGAGAAAATATTCTTGCTAAAAACCAGAGGAGGAATTTTCGTAAAGATAAACTCTAAAGAACTTAGAAAGATAAGAGAAGAAAAAGGTATGAGCTTGGGTGAATTGGCAGAGAAGCTGGGAGTATCTAGGATTTCGATTTATGATTATGAAAAAGAGGACTCATACGTATCAATTGACGTAGCCGAAAAACTAGTAGATATGTTCGGAGAAAGAATATTAGGGGACATAATAAGCGATTTTAAGACAGAAGATGTAAAAGTTGATGACAAGGATTTGATTGTAAGGAATGATAAAGATGTAACAAGCTTATTAGTTAAAAAGTTAGCGGGAAACGGATATAAGATTGTCAGGTTTAATTTTACTACTGTAGACCTTGCGGCTTCCAGAGATAATAGAAAGATGTTCTTCTGTATTGAAACAGAAAACGTTTCAACTTCTCTAAAGAAATTTAATGAGGCAAGTAAGTTAGTTTCTAAAGTTAACGGTGAACTAGTGGTCATTGCCAAAACATCTAAGACGCTCAAGGCTTATGAAAAAGAGAGTTTCAATGCATACACTGTAGAAGATATAGATAAGATCGAAAATGAAATTAACTAAAATACGAGAAGGAAAAGCTGAAATTCTAGTCCCAGATCCTAAGGAATATGAAAAAGAAGATAAGTTCGATCCTAGTTGGGCTCCAGTTTTCTACAACCCAAGAATGGAATTGAATAGAGACATAAGTGTGCTATTTTTGAATATAATTAGACCTAGACGCATAGTAGATGCACTGTCAGCAACTGGAATAAGAGGAATAAGGTACTTTAAAGAGGTAAAAGGCGTCGAAGAAGTGATATTTAATGATTTAAGTAAAGAAGCTATTGAATTAATTAATGAAAATATAAAGATCAATAACGTTATAGGTGAGGTATTTAATAAAGATGCAAACTCCATACTTTATGAAGTTAAAGCTGACTTCGTAGACATTGATCCCTTTGGAACACCTGCACCTTTCCTACTAGCATCTTTCCACTCAGTTATAAGAGGGGGCTATGTCGGGATTACTGCTACTGATCTATCAGCTCTAGTTTGTTCCTCTAAATCCTCAGCTAGAAGAAAATACGATATTATTTGTGATAGACTAAGTTTTTCGAAAGAGGTCGGAATAAGGGGGCTAATAGGAAAAGCGATAAGGGAAGCTGCAGTAGTAGAGAAAGCTGCAATACCAGTATTCTCCTTCTATCATGACTACTATTATAGGGTATTTTTTAAGGTAGAAGGTGGTGCTAAAAAGGCAGACAGTTTACTTTCTAGACTAGTTTACTATTATGAATGTCCAAAGTGTGGTTATAGAGATAAGTCAGTTTATTATCAACATGTCACATGCCCCAAATGTGGGGCATCAATGAAAGCGTACGGCCCTGCTTGGGATGGGGAAATTTACGATAAAAATATGATCAATAAGATTAAAGAGGAGTTAGTTCACTTTAATTATCTATCTACATATAGTACTATATCTAGGTTAATCTCGCTAATTTCAGTCGAAGCAGAATATAAAGAACCTTATTATAAACTTGATTTTATTTCGCCCAGATTGAAAAGAAACGTACCACCTAAAGATAAAGTCATAAAATGTTTAAAAGAAGCTTCAGCTACTCACTTTGATACTGTAGGAATAAAAACCAATAAAAACTTTGAAGAAGTTATAGAGTGTATTAAGGTTAACTAGCTCCTTTTATGTTCATTAGTATAAACTTGGATAAGTAGGTACAGGTTGTGGGTGAGACCACACTTCCATTTCCACATTTAGTCAAATTCTTGCACGTAAAACAAGGTATCTCAATTATATTGTCTAAATTAACCGTTATGAGTGTCGGCTCCTCATTAATAAAATACTTAACAACTGTCTTGCCATTTTCTTTAACTGAACTCTTCCTTATAACTTTCTTATTCATTAACTTACGTATGGCGAGATTAGCTGTCCTACTATCAAGCCCGAGTTCCTTAATGAGTTCTTTTAAGGGAATTCCTTTTTCGCCCGCCTCCTTTATCTTTTGATAAATAAGATCCTCGTATGATGAGGAACTTGATTCCATTCTAAAATCACCGATGAGTATATTATAATATATTCTTTAAGGCTTATTTATTTTTCCCTCTCATAATTTCACTTCTATGTCGAAATTGCTGATTATTTCTTTGTATCTATTTCTTATGGTTACTTCCGTAATATTTAGTGCTTCTGCCACCTCTTTCTGAGTTCTCTTTACATCCATTAATGTACTTATTAAGTACACACTGGCAGCCGCAAGTGCAGTATAACCCTTTCCACTCGTAAGTCCGTTTTTATGCATTAAATCTACTAGTTCTGATGCTTTAGTAGAGACGTAAGGAGGTAAGTTTAACTTTTCGATTATTTTCGGTATATATTCAGTAGGTTTGATAGTAGGCTTAAACCCCTGAACGCTTTTTGCCACGCTTTGAATTCTCTCTAGAGCTTTCCACAAATCAGATGAGGAGACATTATATAAATTTTTTATCTCTTGCAATGATCTGGGAATCTTGTTAACCTGGCAGGAATAGTATAGAATTCCAGCAATTAGAGTATACATATCTATTCTCTTAGCTTTTCCTTCTTCTATTATCCTTCTTGTCAGTAACGCTGCAGTTTCCTTTACATGATCAGGTAAGTTTAGTTTAGATGCTTCGCTATTCAATACCGACAAGTAAGTTACTAATTTTCTCTCCTTAGCAGGTACTCTTAATTTGTTTTGCATCAGTCTTAATCTATGTATCTTAGCCTTGTCCTTGACTCTGGAATATCCGATTTTTGTTGTTATGCCAAAATCGTGTACCTTAGCTGTTATTGGAGACCCTGTTCTCTCCCTTTCCATTCGATCTTCAGTCGTGTACGCTCTCCACTCTGGTCCTTGATCTATTATCATATCGTCTATGACGAACCCGCAACTGGTACATACATGAATTCCCCTCTCGGGATCAAAAGTTATCGAATCAGAAGAGCCACAATTAGGGCACTTGGTCATTTTCTTCTACCTCCTTTCTTTCTTTCTACGATTTCAATGAATAATTTCCCAGTAGGCTTCTCGTTAGTAAGAGGTTCTGCTAAGATGAACGGTCTATTTACATTACCTATAATATCTAAAACCTTTGCTATTCTTTTTCCACTTTCTGTAACTATAATCTTTCCTATGTAGTTATACTTAGAATAATCAATCTCTCTTTTTCCTTCAAGCAGCCATTTATTACCTAGACTGATTTTATAAAAATTTCCAGTTTCAAGAAGTCTAATTTTTGTCATAAGATCCAAATCTCATTTTGTATATTAGATAGTATTTATAATAATACCAGCATAAGAGAACGTAAAATGGCGTTCGGCTTGGGATTTAGATTATGGGTTAAATACTTTATTAACTTACGGCTACTTACACATAAAAATAAATCTTTATGAATTAAAGTGATAAGTGAATGTCAACAGCTGAATCCTCAGAGGACGAGATTCAACAAAAGCTCTCACTAGCATATGAGCAAATAAGAAAGTTAAAAGAGAAGAAGGAAAAGTTAATTGAAGAAGTTAAAAAACTAAAAGAAAAAAGAAGGGAAAAAGTGGAAAAAATAAGGTCTATAAGAGAACAGCTTACGCAAGTTAGGGAGGAGTTAAAGTCCAAAGTCGATGAAATAAGACAGTTAAAAGCGCAGAAGCAAAACTTAGTTCAAGTAATTAGCGAGATAAGAAAGGAGTTTGAACAGCTTAAGAATGCAGAGAAGGTAAAAGATAAGTTAGATCCGGTTCAGATAATGAAAAAAATTGAACAGCTTGAGTGGAAGTTACAAACATCTACTCTTTCACTTGAAGAAGAAAAGAGGATTATTCTTAGAATTGCAGAACTTGAAAGGAAGTTACAGACTGCTAAGAAACTAGCTTCTTTAAAGGAAAAGAACGTAGAAAGTAAAGCGGAATTGTTAGCTAAGAGAGTGGAACTATCTAATATAAGGCAAAAAATGTTAGAATTGGGTAACCAAGTTGCTGAGAAAAGAAAACTTCTGCAACAGCTGAAAGCGGAGAGAGACAAACTCAAGAAAGAATTAGAGGACATAAATAACCAGATAAAAACAATAAGTGATCAGATTGTAGCTATCAAGAGTGACATAGAAAATAAATCAAAGGAAATTCAACAACTCAAAGATGAGTTAAAGAAAATTAAGGAAAGTATAAAGAATGCTAAGAATGTGACAGAGATATATCAAAATCAGATAAAGGCAAATTCAGTGAATAAGGAGATAATTGAAAGCAAAAGGAAAGAGATCGAAGAGAAATTAAAAACTAACAAGAGGCTTTCATTTGATGAACTTTTAATACTGTACTACAACCAAAATGATGATAATGGAGAAGATTCTGGTAATATACATTGATATTGACGATGATCTAGGCAGGATTGGAATTAAGACACCAGTTATAGGAGAGTCAGAAGTATCTCAAGCAATTAGAATCGCTGAGGAGAAAATTCCCACTGACTCAGACCTAAACACTATGATAGTAGCTTACAATATATTCAAGAAAATGCGCAATGAAGGGCAAAATGTGGAGATTACATTCATTTCAGGTAGTGAAGGCAGTTCATTGGAAAGTCAGTTACAATTTTCAAAAAAACTGGATGATGTAATAAAAAAAGTAAATCCGTCTAAGGCTATAGTAGTATATGATAGTCCTGAGGACGCAAAAGCTATCCCAATAATTCAATCGAGGCTTCCCATCGCAGGTATAGAAAGAGTTTTGGTAGAGCAGTATAGGGGAGTTGAAGAGACTTATGTTCTACTTGGAAGGTATATAAAGAGAGCCTTATCAGAACCTAGATTTTCACGGATTTTTTTAGGAGTACCAGGGATTATTTTGTTTATATTAGGTCTCTTTTCCCTGCTTAATTTAACAGCTTATGCCGGTCCTATAATCATGATGGTTATAGCAACAGCACTCATAATTAGAGGTTTGGGAATAGATGATTTAATAGAAAGTTGGTGGGAAAACTCTACTATTATGGTTATAGTATCAATTATTGCATTAATTTCTCTTATCGCCGGTATAGTAAACGGTTATTTTGCTTTTATCAACTTGAAAACTTATAATGCACTAACGGAATTTCAGGTTCTATTAAGTATACTTCCCTATGTTGTTTTCGCTTCTGTAGTTCTATTCGGGGGTAAGGCTGTTAACAAAATAATAGCTAAAGATATAAAAGTGTGGCATGATATTTTTAAGATCTTTTCAACAGTCATAATATATTACATTATAGTGGTAGTGGCTAAAAACCTAGAACAGAATTCAACAGAAGTGGGTTTACAAACTATTTATTCCTTATCTATAACTACACTCGTTTTAATTTCTGTGTATATACTAATGAATATAATAGAAAAATATAAGTTCAACTCTACTTCTGCTCCTTCTTAGTTTCTGTTTTTTCTTCAGTTTTTATCCCTAATTTATCCCTAATTTCGACAGGTAGATCTTCTACTTTTATCACTTTAGCTTTCCTAGGAAGTCTCTTTACAAGTCTGTTTAAAATGAGATATGCGTCTGGTGGATTAGACTCTTCAAGTCTCGACTTAAAGACACGGATCTTTACAAAATGATCTGAACTTATTTGAACGTATTGATATTTCTGATGTTTTAGTACCATGTTTCTCACCTATTCAACACTTTCTTAAAACTCTAACTCTTCTTCCTCTACTGGTCTTATACAGTCTAATTCGGCAAGCCTGTCGAAAATTCTTTTTACAGCCTTATGTACCTCGTCTTCTCTCTTTGCTCCAGTAATTACCATTTTTCCGCTACTGAATATGAGTAAAACTACTCTAGGCTCATCCATTCTATATATTAAACCTGGGAACTGTTCAGGCTCGTACATGTTATTTTCAAGGAGAAATGCTGCCTTATCCAAATTAACTATTACATGAAGGTTAGCTGATGCAACTATATTTTGAATTTGTATCTTAGGTTTTCCGGTAAGCTGCATTCCATATTTTTTAAGCGTCTTTATAATTCTCTTTACTGCTTTGATCAATTCATCAGTACTTTTAGCTCCGGTTACTACCATTTTACCTGACTTGAAAATTAATGAAGTAACCTTGGGAGATTCAAGTCTGAAAATTAAACCTGGAAACTGATCAGGGTCATATTCAACGTTAGGAACGCTTCTCTCCAT
Organism: Stygiolobus azoricus; assembly: GCF_009729035.1. Taxonomy (NCBI): domain Archaea; kingdom Thermoproteati; phylum Thermoproteota; class Thermoprotei; order Sulfolobales; family Sulfolobaceae; genus Stygiolobus; species Stygiolobus azoricus. Next base: position 733,757 of record NZ_CP045483.1, on the reverse strand, counting down.
TGCGTAAAGGTCTAATGATTGTTCGAGGGTTACAGTAGCTACTATATTCTCGATATTAACTACTGCCTTATAGGGTATTTCTGATATTTAGACCACCTAAAAATAGTTTATAAAGACATTTATAAATAACTTGTTTTTAAATGATGAGGTCTTTTAAAAGACCGAGTTCAGGGAACTCCATTATACCTTGTCCTTCTATAATCCCGTAAGGTTTAGCCTTTTCTAGTACTCCGTTTTTTCTCATTAAAGGTGACATATAATTCGTGTGAATTAACGAGATGCCGTTACCAGACTGATAAGTCCCGGTTGCAGGTAGGACAATGGCTGTTGCTCCTTCATTCAATGGTACCTTTAAGAAACACTGAATTTTATGTGAAAATCCCAGCTTATCCCTTATGCTCAATCTCGGATGTTCATGACCTATTATATAAATATGACCCTGCTCTATTGATATCTCCTTATGACCGTGAAAGATGGTAATTTTATCATAAACAATTTCATCTAAAAGTTCCACATTATCAAATTTCTCTAGTAGTGAAGAAAGATAATTGTCATGATTACCCCTTATAACTTTTAATTCCACTCCTTCCTCTTTAAGCGCGGTAAGTATTTCTGTAAGTTCAGTCCTCTCTTGTTTGCTTAATTTACTAAAAGAGTGTTTAAAATCGCCGTTCACGATTAATTTGTTAGTTTTAAAGACTTTGAGAGCTCTCTTGTATATTGTTAGAAATCTTTTCTTCTGAATTCTAGGTATAAAAATTCCCTTAGAAGCCATATCCTCCTCATAACCTATATGAACGTCAGATAATACTACGGCGTTTAATGGTTTTACGTAAACTACAGGCAGGTCCTCAGCAATAAAAATGTCAGAAGCTAAACTCATCATATCCCTAACTCATGAGTGTAATACTAAATCTTAAATCTAATAAATCTCTCTTTCATAAGTGTCTCTGTTAAAACTAATTGGCTTAGGCCTGTCCAGTAAGTTTATAACTAAAAAGGCTATAGAAGAGTTATCCTCTTCTGATATAATATATTTAGACTCTTATACGTCCCTCTCGTGTGATATTAACGAAGAGTTAATCTCGAGTCTAACGGGGAATAATGTTCGTGTATTGTCAGCGAATCGCCCACTATTGGAGAATAATTTCGAGATAATTCTCAAATATCTAGATGAAGGAAAAAACATTGCCATTGCTACCATAGGTGATCCTATGATAGCAACTACCCATATTAGTCTAATAACAGAGGCTAAGAGTAGAGGTCACGAATTTCTAATTGTTCCGGGAGTTTCGGTTCACTGTTACATGATCTCGAAAAGCATGTTATCTTCTTATCGTTTCGGAAAGTCGGTAACCATAGTTTATCCTTTCGGTGATAAAATAGATATGACACCCTATTATGTCCTTAAGGAAAATCAAGAGCGTAAGCTTCATACTATTTTTTACTTAGATATAAGAGACGGTAAACCAATGAGCGCAAAAGAAGCCGTGTCATTATTACTTAAAATGGAAGAAACGGAGAAAATGAAAGTTATTTCACGAGACGATGTGATAATTGTGGGACAAAGATTGGGCTGTCAAGACGAAGAGGTTGTAGCAATGAAACTTAGTGATGTGGTTAATTATCAGTTTAAACCCCAACCACATATAATAGTTTATCCCTCTAAGTCACTGCACTTTATGGAAAGTGAGGGGTTAAAATGTCTGATGAAGAGGTAAAAAATAGGGCTGAAAAATATATCAGAGGAATGGAGGAGAGACTTAAGAAAGTTCCTCCATTCTTTATAGAAAAATATAGAAAGATTTATGATTTAGCACAACAATACACGCAGGATGCCAAATACTATCTGGAAAAGGGAGACTATATAACTGCTCTAGTAGATATAGTCTATGCAGAAGGTCTGCTAGATTCTATTGTTTTTAACGAGAATACAAACTTAGAACTACAAATACCGAAGAAAGTATTCGTAGCAGGAACGTTTGACATTATTCATCCTGGGCACATAGAACTACTTAAAGAGGCGTCTAAATATGGGTTAGTATATGTAGCTGTAGCTAGGGACAAAAATTCGGAAAAAGTAAAGGGAAGAAGACCCATAAATGACGAAAATCATAGATTGGAGGTAATAAAAAGTATAAGATATGTTTATGAAGCCTTCCTAGGTGACGAAAACGACTTCCTAAAGAGCGTGGAACGAGTGCGGCCTGACGTGTTATTCCTAGGACCAGATCAGAAAGTTGATGAAAATAAACTAATTGATGAACTTAAAAAAAGAGGTTTAGAAAGCGTTCAAATTATACGAATGCCCCAAAGGATATCAACGTATGCGCATTCCAGTACATCTTCTATAATTCAAGAGATAGTAAAAAGGTATTGTAATAAAAAAGATGATGATATAAGGGAATAGGAAACACATTCTTATTTCAAGTACTAACGTTTAACAAATAAACTCCCTTTGGAATAGCTATGTACAAAGGTGAATTATTAAATAATGCGACGTTAGTAAACTTCACATAGCCTATATAATCCCATTTATTAAGTAAACCATTTGGGTAGTAAGATGTGCCATACGCTACGTAGTAGTATACTGTTAAATTGTGTAGGTTTATATCAACCTGGAAAAGTTGTGGATAGAAGGCGTTGGGGTTAAATTCGAGTGCTGTAGAACTCCAGCCGAGATTGTAATTTATATTACCGTAATATGAATAGGCCGAACTCACAGTGCTCTCTATTAGCGTATATGGACCGAGTGAAAATGGACCACCACCCCAAGAAGCTGCAGTTTCTACTACATATATTGCATAATATATATAACCGATATTATAACTATTTTTAGTTTCACTATGAACCGGAAGATATAAGCCACCTAAATAGTAAACATCGGACCAAAACAAGGAATTGAAATAGAACTTGGGAGATGGTGCTTGGAATGTCAAATTTATCCATTGGTATTGACCGGCTTGGTCAATCTTTAAAATTGTGTCCGTGATTGCATATGAGTAATTAATCTTCTTACCTATTGGTATAAAGTTATAATTTGTATAATTTATTAATACCTTAGTCAAGTTTAAAGGTACTAAAGCAAAGGGGTCTGGTGTGTTTATACCTCTTAGATAACCCCAATCTGGGCTTGCATTCTGAGGTATTGGGAAGCTCCCATTATACGGAATTCCAGCAATACTAACCAGTTGTTGTAAAGAGTATAATTTGTTACCCGTATCAGAATATATTCCTAAAGACGTTATATTATACCAAGTGCCCTTATTTGTAATAATAATAGCCCACGGATGTCCCAATAGTATTGAGTTTATAGAAACTGGAACACTAATTTTCACACGTATTGGTTTTAGCTCATTCGGATATATTACGTAACATATGTATTGTTTTGAGGGAGAAGTTATGTAATAGCTTCCATTAATTTCTATTATAGAGAGAGGAGAGTTCTGCGAATAATAATTTAATCTAGTTATTAGATTTTGAGATGATGAACCTAGCTGTTTTTCTACAGATAGAACTAGTAATAGTGACATTATTATTATTTGCACTAGTATTACAGCACCTAATATACTTGAGATTCCTTTCTTACTTCTCATGAAGTAACTGAAAAATTAAAAATGTGCAGGGTAGGTTGAAAGTTAAAAATAACAACTATGCGTACTTCACGGATTTGTAAGAAGGTGTTAAAAACTTTACAACTTTTTGAGGACTAAAGATGTAAGAGTAGATCTGACTCCCTTAACTGATCTTATACTCTCAATTATTTGATTTAACTCATTAGTATCTTTAGCCTCGACCTTTACTATTATATCATAATCTCCAGATATCTCCATTACTTCTTTAACCCCCTGAATTACCGATAAGCGCCTAGTTACGGCAGTTGTGTAAACATTTGAGTCGCATTTTACGGATACGATAGCCTGAATGTTTTCAGGAGGTCTTGGTTTTAGTATTCTCCCGGTAACATTCTCAGCAAGTTCCAGTAGATCTACGTCACGATAGAATCTTGCACTAGGATTTGCTTTTATTTTAGCTAAAACTTGATCTAATTCACTATCAGATAGCTTGACACCTAACTTTTCGAATCTGTCTTTAAGGGCATGTTTTCCAGTATATTTGTCTATTACATAATCTCTATTTCTTCCGAAAGTTTGGGGTGACATAAATTCATATGTTGACGGGTCGTTAAGAATTCCGGCAACGTGAATTCCCGCTTTATGCACAAAAGCGTAATCACCGGTAATCGGGAAGTTCGGAGGCATCGGAATCCCGCTATATTTCTCAACAAGACTGGCTACCTCAGGTAGTTTTTCTAGTTTAACGACTTCTACACCGAAATGATATTTCAATGCTGCAGCTACTACTTGAAGAGGAACAATTCCTACCCTCTCTCCTAGTCCGTTTACGGTTGCATGAATAATAGTAGCCCCTCCTTCTACCGCAGCCAAAGCGTTTGCTACAGCCATTCCCAGATCATTATGTGCATGTATATCAAACTCTACGTCAGGGAATCTAGAAGTTATATCCTTAAATAGCTCTCTAGTTTTCGGAGGGTACAAAACTCCTACAGTATCTGCAATACTTATACGATCAGCACCTGCGTCTTTAGCGGTCTTTATTACTTCGAGAAGGTATTGGTAATCTGCTCGTGTAGCGTCTTCGGCAGTAAATCTGACTTTAACTCCGTGGCTTTTAGCATAACTCACGGTCTCTGAAATTATATTCAGTGCTTCTTCCTTGGTAACATGGTGCTTTGCCTTTAAATGAATATCGCTTATACCATAGAAAATTGCAATTCTATCTACTTCTAATTCAGCTGCCACCTCAATATCCCTTTTGACCGCCCTGCTGTGCCCTAGTATTTCTGAAGTAATTATACCTTCCTTCTTCATTTTGACAATTCTTTTTATACCCTCGTAAATGTCAGCAGACACCGCAGGGTGCCCTGCTTCTATCATTGTAACGCCTATATCAGACAATGCTTTAGCTATTTCAACTCTCTGTTCTACGGTAAAAACTACACCTGGTGTTTGTTCTCCTTCTCTAAGTGTTGAATCAAGGATTCCTACTTTCATTTCTAATGTCTATGACAGTAATGTGGTTATAAATAAAATGGTAAAGAGTGGTTTTAAAACCGTACTATTTAAGAGAGTTTATTACGAGTTGTGAAATGTTCTCAAATCCAATTCTCTTTGAATATTTTTCCAAAACTTTTGAGAGTAATTCATAAAATTCTCTATTTTGCCTTATAACATCAAGGTGATTAGTATACACAAAAATTATAGATGAAGTCAGATTTTCACTGTGCATATAATCTTGTTCGATCTCCTCTAGTATTGATATAACTGTTTGTAGATCTATTTTATTCTTATATTGTCTAATTAATTTAAATTCCTCCTCATCCATTATTGACATATTTTACACCGGAAGGACTAAACTTCCTATACTTATATTCCCTGTTATAATATCTAAAAGCTTGTCTAAGTTTTTGAAATTAACAACCAGTACTTTTATTTTTGATCTTTCTATAATTTTAATCGCTAATGGGTCTAAAAGCTCATAAGTTCCCGCATTAACTGACTGCGTTAACTCTAAGATTTTTTTCAGCTCAATAGTGCTAAGCCGAGATAATAATCTAGCTTCGGAGAACTTTCTAGGGTCTTTATCGTAAACTCCGTCCACGTTAGTGGCTAGAACTAAAAGATCACTATTGGTAGCCTCACTAACCAGAGACGCTACGGTCGCAGTAGATTGTCCAGGCTGAAAACCTCCGGTAACTACAACCTTACCGTAACCCCATTTTTCAATAAACTCCTCCAGACTTTCGGGAACCTTGGAATATGCAAGGTCTCCCAGATAGAAAGCTACCAAATAAGCATTAAGGCGTGACGCCCAAATACCTAGAAGATCTAAGTGAGCTTCTTTGATACCAGCTTTTCTTCCCAAGTTTATGTATTTTCTCGCTGTACCTCCTCCTCCTGTCACAATAGCTACTCTATGTCCAGAATTTAGTAGAGAGAGTACGGATTTTTTTATAATTTCCAAATTAGTCGGATTTTCATCATCAAAAAATTTCCCGCTTATCTTCAATGTCACTATCATTTGATGAATAAATCATTTGAGGTAAAATTAAAGCTCAACTGTATGATCGTACAAAAGAATAAGTAAAAACAAGCTTTAGCTTAAGCATATAAAAATCGCGTTAAACTGGATAATCATCCGGAAGTTTATGTCTGAAGTACTTTCCAGTCTCGGGGTCTTTGAATAACCCTATCTTTACACCTTTCCTTCCTTTGGGAGCTAATACCCATGTTTTCTCTGGTGCAAGCTCCATCTCTTTACCTCCTGGAGTTTTTACTTTTACCTTTTTATCAGCCATATCAATCACTACTATACTATTTTAGACAACTTTAAAAACCTTTTTACAACTCATGTAAAGGATAATACCAATAGTAAGCTAAAGACAACTTGAAGGACTTCCTCAAATTATATTGCATCACTAGTTCCCCCATCAATTTGTATTACGGACCCCGTTATATATGAAGAGAACTCCGAAAGAAGGTAAGTTATTAATGATCCCAATTCTTTTTCTACGTCCCCAGTTCTCTTTAACGGCGAGCGAGAGATTACCTCTTTCTGCCAGAGCTCATCAAAACTTATTCCCAATTTTTCAGCTAATCTCCTTAAGCTTCTCTTAGCTCCCTCAGTCTCAAAACTTCCCATAAGGATCACGTTAGCCGTTACGTTAAATTGACCGTAATCTTTAGAGATTATTTTAACCAATTGTATTAATGGAGAGCGGGAAACATCAGCTAACACGAATATACTCTGAGGTTGTTTCACAGTCCATGAGGATAAATATATCAATCTACCATTTCTCTTCCTTACCATATGCGGTAGTAGTAATTTAGTTAACTTTATAGCACTAAGAAGATAAAGATTTACAGAATACAACCAATCCTCCATGGTAGTTTCAGCGAAAGTAGAGGGCTCTGAAGGAGGATTCCCCGTGTTGTAAATTAGGGCATCAATATCATTCCCTAACTTCTCTAACGCAAAACTAACTAGGTCATCCAAACTATCGGGCTTACTGAGATCAGACGGGAAACCGTATACCTCAGGGTTATACTTTTTTAAACTTTCAACGGCTTTATTCAATTTTTCTTTGTTTCTAGAGGTCAAAACCAGTCTACAACCTTCTCTAGCTAACTTCTTTGCTATCCCGAAACCAATACCTTCACTGGAAGCTGTAATAAGTACTTTTTTACCGTTTATATTCACGTTCACGTTTATCCTATTTTATCCTTTATAAAGGATTGTATATAACGTGTTCACCTTACCTGAAGTGGTTACTAAATCTATGCTTAGTATAACCATGCCTTTATTCTCAAGTTCGTTTATTTTTGCCTTTAGCTCCTCTGGTTCTTTCACCGTTAAAAACAAGTCATAAACTCCTTGGTAAATGTTTACACCTCCTTCAACCGGTTTTTCTGAGTAGACGGTAATCCTATAAGTTCTGTTAGTAGGTTTTAGGGTGAATATTGTAGAAAGCTCCTTACCCTGAACCTTTCCGTAAGGTTTAAAATAGTATCCTGCTACGTCCTTAACTTCTCCCTCAACTATCAAAGGATACTCTTCTAAAATTCTATACTCAGATAGCTCTGAAAAAGGTACGTATAACTTAGTGTTAGCGAGAGAACTCTCCAAGGATATTCCATCTTTAGCATACCAGCTAGATATAGGCACATTTCTCGATAGCCGGTTATAGAAAACTAATGTCTTATAGCTCTTCTTTACTTCTAAGACTGCATCATACTCGAGGTCGTAAATCAGTTCAACCTCTGCATCTTCAAAAGCAGGAGTAAAGCCCTTCTCAGCTATCCTCTTTCCTACATCTCTCTTAATCTCGTTCTTAATACTCTCGTAATAGGTCAAGTCATTACTTACTATGAAATCCTCTTCCAACCTCTTCAAATAAGTAGGTAAGTTAACACCTAGAACGAAAGTCTTATAACCTTTCTCCTTGAGGATTTGTAATGCGTCTCTCTCGAATTTATCCTTAATCTCTTCTATTTTGTCTCCACAAATGTAACAGCTTCTTTTTTGGAAGCCCTCATTATAATAGAGGGAAAATAGGGGCGAAGCAAGCTCTCCAATATTGAAGAACACTTCCTTTATCTGTGTAAGGTCTTGAATCTCATGATCTTTAATCATCTTATCGATCTCCATCAAAAGTGCCAACTTCATTGCCTTACCTCTCTCATTGTTGCTATGTCCATAACTCAATCTGGCAAAGCATCTGCCTAAACAACTGTTACAAAGAGGATATTTAGAAAGAAGAGTAAAAGCCTTATTTAATATCTCTCCCTTCAAAAAGCTTTGCAAGACCTTTCTTCCTCCTCATCATTTTTAATAAGTTGTTTGTCATTTCATATTGTTTAAGGAGCTCCTTTACCTCCTCGGGCGTAGTTCCAGACCCCTTCGCGATCCTCTTTATTCTAGACTTGTCTATTATGTCAGGGTTATCGAGTTCTTTATATGTCATTGAATTCATGATATTCATGAATTTTCTTATCTTCTCCTCTCCTAACTTAAGTTGTTCTTCTGGTATTTGTGATAAAATATTGTAACCAGGGATCATCTGGAGAATCTTATTGAGCGGGCCCATCTTTCTCATCGCATTCAACTGCTTATAAACATCCCTTAAAGTGAGTTTAGTCTTACCCGTTAACACTTCCTCCATTTTCTTCTCTATTTCCTCATATTCCTCTATTCCTTTTATCTTCTCTATTATAGACTCAATATCACCCATTCCTAATATGCGTGAGACAAACCTTCTAGGATTAAAAACTTCGAGCTCATCGAGCTTTTCGCCAGTGCCTATGAACTTAATAGTAGCCCCTGTAGCGGCTACAGCAGAGAGTGCTCCTCCTCCTTTAGCAGTACCGTCCATTTTAGTGATTATGATAGAGCCTATAGGACTCGCGGTGTGGAACTTAGAAGCTAGATCGTAAGCCTTTTGTCCGATAGAAGCATCTATCACCAAGATTACTTCGTCCGGTTTTATACTCTGGTAAATGTTCTTCATTTCCTCCAACAGTTTGACCTCTTCCCCATAACCATGTCTTCCTGCAGTGTCTACTATGACGACGTCGTATTTTTCCTTGAGGAACTTTTCTACACCGTTCTTAGCTATTTGTATAGCGTCCTTATTCCCAGGCTCACCATATATAGGTACACCTATTTGGTTTCCTATTTGTAGAAGTTGTTCATAAGCAGCAGGCCTATATATATCTGCGGCAACTAATCCTACTTTATACCCTTTTTTCCTATAGAATAATGCTAATTTTCCTGAAGTAGTGGTTTTACCGCTTCCTTGTACGCCTACAAGCATTATCACGTAAGGAAGTTTCTTAGGCATTACATTAGGTTCTTTATCTCCCCCGAACAAGTTAGTTAGCTCTTGGTAAACTATTGAGATAAACCACTCTCTTCTCTCAATAGCAGATGGTGGCTTTTCATTTGCTAGTCTATTCTTAATTTTTGTAGTTAATTCATTAACCAGTTTAATATTTACATCCGCTTTTATGAGAGAAATCTGGAGGTCTTTTATGAAATCATTAACAGCCTTATTATAATCAGAAGAACCTAAAAATTTCTTTACTGCATCTTTTAAATTATCAAGCAAGGTTACTTAACCCTTACAATCTTTTTTCTACCCATTACGTCCCAATACTCTATCTCTGCACCCGGCCTTATTTTATCCGCAAGTTCAGGTTCTTTAGGCCTCTCAATATCAAAAGTATCGTAAGTTTCTAAGTCCATTATTTGAACAGTATCACCTTTATCTGCGAGTATTTGACCTACGTGCTTCTCTATAATCGGAACTTCAACCTGCTGATCAACGGGAGCCATTATAGTCCTCTTTTGACCGGTGAAAATACCTATTGCCACGACGTTCGCCTTAGCACTACCGTGCTTACCGGTCTTTGCCTTAGTGATGTCTACAACTCTACAAGGTTCTCCATCTATAACTACGTAACTTCCAACCTTTAAATCGCCAACCGTGGTGTACTGAATGCTCACGATTACTCCCAATTATCCTAAATTCACATTAGGTTTTAAACTCTTTTGTCATTGTCACAAAGTTTAGAAGATTTAAGCTCCGAGCTTTGGCCCTTCATCATATTTCAGCCAGTCTAACCTCTTCACAGCAACTTATTTTTACTATCGATCATATATAAGGGTATGCCGTGGAAAGTAAGGTGCAGAAACTGTAAGACAGAATGGGTAATAAACATCAGCTTCGACATAAGCAAACAACCGGCAATCTACCAATATTGCAAAGTATGTAGAAGAAACACTTTTAATGACATCTTGGAATACATTGAATAAGGGATGAAGAGCCCAATAAAGTTGACCGGTGATATAACCTGTCTCGGCTGACTTTTAACTTACGAAATCCCCGCTTTTGATCTTTTCTGGAATATATTGGAATGCTAAGAATTTTAATCCCTTACTAGCCATAGCCTCGATCTCTAACTTAGATTTCTTATCCAAGAAGATCTCTATCTCGTGTTGCCACCCTTTCGTCTTAAACCAATCGTAGTTCTTTATTTCAAGAGCCCTCTTTACGTCCGCTTCCTTAGCCTTGATGATATAATTCCTCCTCTCCTGCTCTGAAAGGTAGGGCTTCTTATTCTTGTCTCCGAAAATATCCGTCATCGAGACTCCCAAAAACTTGGCATTAGGGGTAGCTAACCTCTCGCTTTCATAGGATAATTGGATCGAACCTATCCTGAATACACTATAGATATACCATCCGTAGGGGTCTGCATCAGTTAAAATATAAACGGGGAGTTTGAGTTCCTCATTTAACCTCCTCACGAACCTCCTAGTCGCTCTATCAGGCTGACCGGCACTAGTTATCAAAATAGCCTTATACTGTCTCCAAAAACCAGCTCTGTGAAGTTGTTGAAATACAGCGTCCTTCTCCACGACTAAAACGAACTCAGCGTTCACGTTCACGAAGTCAATTAAATCAGGAGTAGGTTCTATCGCATATGCACCGTGACCCATCTTACTCAAGTCTATGATATCGTTACCACTTCTAATTTGCATATCTCCTACCACCTTTCCCTTCTCTTTGCTTAGAATTAACATGTCCTCCCTCAGGAGATTGGTGAAGACTTCTATATCTACGATCACACTGTCAGACTCTTTTTGTTCATCCCAAGTGTTTTCTTCATACGTCTTGTTAGGTCCTTTAAGTATTATAGAGTGCTTACCTCTGTAGTACAGATCACGTATTGTTGGATACTCGTCGTTCACTAACGCATCATATATAATACTCGCCATTAGAGTAGTTTGCATAAATCGCTTTGCCTCATTAAGGTCTAGGAAGTTTCTCCTTAACTTTTCCTTTCCTAAGATCAACAAACCTCTTTTCTCGTCGTATATAGTGTTAGACAAAGTCCTCTTGGGGATTTCCATTACAGGTGGTTCTCCCTTATTAACTTGTTCTATTACTTTAAGAAAAGTATCTCGTAAAATTTGAGAAGCCTTCTTCCTAGCCTCACGGTCTACCTTTGAAGTAAGTTCTGTCATAACTCCTCAACCTTATAGTTTTTAATTTCCTCTACTAATTGTTTATCTTCAATTTCAAGTTTCTTTAGCACGAGATTGAGCAACTGTTCTTTAATCGAATTCTGAACCTCCGGGACTTTTTCCTTCTCTCCTGCAGCAAATATCGCCAGGCTTCTGCTCACTTCAGGAATATATTTAAGGTATGTAATGAGCTTCTTTTTAGCCTCTTCCTCTTTTTTCTTTTCACTAATATAAGCCTTTAACTGTCTCGCTACGTCCATTAACGCAAGCTTAATCTCCTTTTCAATTTCCTCTACGTCGGCAATACTTTCCTTACCAGCACTCTTATAGGGGACTTTAGTACTACACAAGTGAACCATGACAACTAAAGGCGGTTGTTCTTCCTCTATACCGTACCTTTTCCAGTCCATCTCCTCGCTTACTACCTTCCAGATCACGTCAGACTTCTCGTCATATATTAAAGGGATCTTATTCGCATACCTTAACACTACGGGTTCAGGCGATGGTGGTATTGATCCACCGTAAGCAATTCCGGCCTCAACAATAAACGGATGCCCTTGATATGCTTTCGGTTTCCTAGTTATAGCAGCTGCAAACTCAGGGTTAAAGATCTTCTTAAGGCTTAATTCAATTATATCAGAACCTATTACTGAAAGCGCTTCTGCTGAAGGCGGTCTGAAGTCCTCGAACTTCTTCATCACTTCTACTAGCCTGGAGATCTCTTCGTCAGTGAGGTTAGTGACCTTCTTGTTCTTGTTTATATTTGCTAATTCTAGAATCTTATCGGCTGTTATATCACCGATGCTCTGGAACTCATTAATCAGGAAATCCCTAACCTCCAATGGCTTATTCAGCTTAGCTATAAGGTATTTAATCAACTCTATATCTACACCGTAGGGATGTGGTTTCACTTCTTCTGGTGGTTTAGGTAATTTCTCGGTTAGCCTTTGATAATACATTACATTACCGTCAGGGTCTCTAAACGTGATCTCCGCGTAAGGTGCTACAACATAAGTTTTCTTAATATATTCATATACTCTCGACTTAGCCCTCTGCCAATCTGCAACCAAGTATAACGTCACAGAGGTTCCGTGCCACCCCTTATCATTGGAAACTGAATATTTTTCAAGTACTACTGGTTCGTTTTTAGTTACGTCTATCTTCAGTTTAAAGTAGTAAATTCTTTTTGAATTTATAGGAGAAGTATAAACCTCAACCGGTTTGTCCTGATACATCTGGCTGTAGAGTACAGCAGCCTTGACACCTAGCCCGTACATTCCTCTGGTCTGTCTTAAAACGTACTTCGAACTGTAAAGTACTCTGCCGAAAGCGTTAGGTACAACATGAGGAGGTATACCTATACCATTATCCTCAACGTTAACCTTGTAGACTTGTTTCTCTGGATTTATTAAGTCTATCAAAATTTTGATTGAAGGCAAAATACCATGGACGTCAGTTGCATCTAACGCATTTTCTACCAACTCTCTTATAGTTTGATATAAGGCACGGGCTGGGTTGCTGAATCCAGCTAACTCTGGATTTCTTTTAAAGAACTCTGCAGGTGAAATACTTGTATATTTCTCGGAAGACATGAACACCACGCGGATATAAACTGTATTTTTAATTATAGTATGATTACATTAATAAGGATGCTGACAAGATAGGAAGAATTACAGTAGCGTCTCCGTATATAACAACGTTTTCACTAACCGGCTTAATCTTATTCCAAGATATTGCTTCCCTGGGTTTAGCTCCGCTAAGACTTCCATCATATTCCTGAGCTGTAGTTACGTAAATAGCGTAATCGAGACCGTCTTTAAACTGGTTCCACCAAATGGTATGATGCTTACTTATCCCTCCACCAACTATTAATGCTCCTGACTTCCTGCACGAGAAAACAAGGTCTTTAATCATCTTCATATCTTCAAACAAGTTAATCCTCAAGCCGTTAAATTGGGAAAATATAAAGAGATTAGTTCCGAAGGACCCGTCAACTACACCAGGTACTATAATCGGTACTTTCTTTTCATAAGCTGCTCTCAATATAGAGTTCCTATCATCTATTCTCTTACCAAACTCCCATAATAATTCATAAACAGGCCACTCTTTCTTTATCCTTACTAGTTCGTCAATGTTTTTCCTGACTACTTCTTCGATTACCTTACCGTAACTTTCGAACGGAACTAACACGTTCCCAAGCCTATGTATTTCCAACTCCCGTAACATTGTGTCATCGTATTCAAACAATCCCTTGTAGTATTTGCCGCCGTTACCTCTGGCTATATCGTGATCAATAGTCCCTCCAGTAGTTATTACAACGTTAAAATACCCTTTCCTAATTAAATCAGCAAAGAGCCCTCTTAATCCAGTTGAGACCAAATTGGCGGTAAAGGAGAGAAAACGGAGATCCGCGTCTTTCATCATGTCTTTTAAGATCTTAGACCCCCTTACTATGGCTTCCGCCGAAAAACCGTATATTTTATCCAATACTGGTAAAATTTTTTCTACTCCTCTAAGATCCTCTAATGTTATATCTTCTATAGGTTCTTTAAGTAAATCTTCTCTTTTCATCCCTTGGTCACACCTACTGGTCTTAATCTAGCAACTAACTTAGCTATCTTAACCTCATGTGCAACTTTTGCCACTCTATCTACATCCTTATAAGCACCTGGAGCCTCCTCAGCAACTACTCTCTTCGTAGCTGCCCTTATTACAATTCCCTTTTGCTCTAAGTTTTGTACTACGTTATTAACCGGGTAGCTTCTTACAGCCGCTTCTCTTGACATCCAACGCCCAGCACCATGAGGAGCCGTAAACCACGTCCTTCTTCCCTCAGGTATACCAGCCATGACATAACTGGCCGTACCCATGCTTCCGGGGATTAGGACAATCTGACCGGTACTTCTGTGGTCAGGGGGAATCTCAGGACTCCCCGGAGGAAAAGCCCTAGTAGCTCCTTTTCTGTGAACTAATACTTTCTTCCTTTTTCCTTCAATATCGTATTCCTCAATTTTAGCTATGTTATGTGCTACGTCGTAAATTATGTTTAAGTCCAATTTCTCCGGATCTACTTTGAAAACCTTCCCGAAGCTCTCCCTAACCCAGTGGGCTATCATTTGTCTGTTAGTCCACGCAAAGTTCGCCGCTGAGACCATAGCATGGAAATAGTCCTGAGCTTCTCTAGTGTTGAAAGGTATCGCTGCAAGTTCTCTATCTGGGACTTCAATGTTATACTTCTTCATAGCCCTCTCCATAACCTGCAAGTAGTCACTTGCTACTTGATGTCCTAATCCTCTAGATCCCGTATGAACCATCACTGTTACTTGTCCTTCGTGGGTAATTCCTATCGCTTTCGCTACTTCTGGGTCATATATCTTGTCTACTACTTGTATCTCTAAGAAGTGGTTTCCAGCCCCCAAAGTACCTAACTGAGTGTGGCCCCTCTGCTTAGCAATAGGGCTTACCTTCGACGGATCAGCTAAATCCCAACTACCGTGTTGCTCTATGTGTTCCATATCTCTATCCCAACCGTAACCATTATCTACAGCCCACCTAACGCCTTCAGCCAATACGTTGTCTAACTGTTGTAAAGTTAACTTAACTTTTCCTTCACTTCCGACTCCGCTAGGCACATTTCTGTAAATTTCCTCGACTAGATCCTTGAGCTTGTCCTTTACGTCTTTGTAGTCTAAGTTTGTCCTTAATAATCTGACTCCGCAATTAATATCGTAACCTATTCCGCCCGGTGAAACAACGCCTCCTTCGTCTATAGCTGTAGCAGCGATTCCACCTATCGGGAATCCATAACCCTGATGTCCGTCCGGTAATACATAAACTGATTCTTGTACTCCGGGTAAACATGCAACGTTTATCGCTTGTTTCAACGTTAAGTCTTGTTTCATTTTCTCAATTAATACATCGTCAGCAAACACTGTTACAGGTACTTTCATACACTCTTGGATTCCCTTTTCAATCCTCCACTCGTAAGTGTTAACCCTCTTGGGTTGAATGTCCGGCATTCCGATATGAAAATTATTTTAAACTCTAATAAAGCTGATTTAAATTGTGAAGAGTATAGCGGACACTGAAATAAACATGATGAGGGCTGAGTAACGGATTCATATAACTTTCTTTGCAGCTTGTCTCTTCTTTTCGTTAATTTCCTCGTACTTTTTTCTTAACTCTTTAAAAATCCCTGAAATCTCGTCCAGATCAACATTATAAACCGCTTCCTTTAGAAACGTATAGGCACAAGCCTTGCTGTGAAAATAGTAATCCTCTCCTTTCATTGTTAATTTAATCCCTTGACCTTCGGGGAACTTTCTCCCGCATACAATACACTCTAATTTTGCTTTCATACAACAAACGGAGAATTTAAATTTTTAAAAATAGCGGTGTATTGTGCATTAAAATAACGGTGATTATTAGTGCATAAATTACACTGTAAACTGCAGTCACTCATTAAGGAAAAAGGGTGGGACGACCTCACTACCGTTCAGAAGGAGACCTTTACCCCAATTATCGAGGGTAAAAACGTACTTGTTGTAGCCCCTACTGGTTACGGTAAGACCGAGGCCGCTTTGTTACCTATATTTAACATAATGCTACGTAACGAGACCAAGCCCGTAGCCGTACTGTACATAACACCGCTAAAAGCCCTCATAAACGATATAACTTTGAGAATCGAATGGTGGACTTCAAAACTCGGTTTCTCGGTAAGCAGAAAACACGGTGAAGTACCCCAAAAGGAAAAAAGCCTGAGGCTGAAGAAAGTACCCCACATACTCGTCACAACCCCTGAAGGATTGGAAATCGATTTAGATTGGGCGAGCAAATTCAGAGAAAATTACAGAAATATAAAGTGGATAATAATTGATGAAGTTCATGAGTTAGTAAACTCGAAAAGAGGAGCACAATTATCTGTATTACTTGAAAGATTAAAGGACTTTACAAATTACGATTTCCAGAGAATAGGCCTTTCCGCTACAATAGGTAACGAACAGAAGGTAGCCAATCTAATTTTTGGTTCTTCAAATAGAGAAAGTAAAATAGTAAAAGTCGAAGGAGCGAGAGACTTTGAAGTAAAAATACTAAAAGTAAAACAAAAAGAAGGAGAAGACCTTTGGGGCTCTACCGCGAAACTGGTAAACCAACTGGTAGAAAGACCTACATTACTTTTCACTAATTCAAGATTTAGTACAGAGAGATTGTATGAAGAACTAGAAAGGAGTAAACTGAAAAATATCTTTATCCATCACTCCTCAATATCTAAAGAAGAGAAAATAAGGGTAGAGAACAATCTCAGGGAAGGAAAGGCTGACGTTGTTATTTGTACAAGAACACTAGAACTTGGAATACATGTAGGAGATATTAAGAAAGTAATAATGTATAGACCACCTCCCACAGTTTCTTCATTTCTCCAGAGGCTCGGAAGAAGTGGGCACACTATAAACAGAGTCTCTAAAGGTGAAATCGTATGCCTATACGATTACGATATCTTAGAAGCAATATCCTTATATGAGCTCGCTAAAGCGGGGATAGTAGAACCTCCAAAATCAATGCCTTACATGGACGTCGTGGCAAGGGAAATAATAGGGATAACCCTTCAATACGGCGAAATAAATGTCGAAAAACTCTATAACCTAATAACAAAATCCTCCTATTATAAAGGACTTAAATTCGATAAGTTCTTATCGCTAGTAAAGTACATGATACAAAACGGATTGTTAAAGAAGGAGAACTATAAGGTGAAAATCGGCAAAACTTTCTTCAAGATCTGGAGGTTTGATAAAGACAACAAAATAACGTGGATGAAGGACTTTTCCGAATTCTTCTCCTTTATAAGTACTGACGAAACCTTCAACTTACGTTACGAAAACAAAACAATCGGCGAAATAGACGCAGTATACGTCTACAAACACCTGAGAAATAACGACATTATTAGGATAAGTGGAAAACTGTGGAGGATTGTAAATATAGACATCAATAAAATGCAAGTTAACGTAGCCCCTGCTACAAGCGGTAACGGAGAAATCCCGATATGGAAAGGAGAAAACATATCAAAGTCCAGCCTAATAACAAAGCAAATCGAGAAAGTCTTACACAATATTGACGACTACCTATACGGTGATGATAGCCTTATAGATGAAGAGTCGAAGAACGCTTTGAATAAATTAGTAGAATTCTATCGTATTCATCAACTGCCTCTGCCCAATACAAGGACGATCTACATAGAAAACGAAAACGATGAGATTGTCTATGCAACCCTTATTAACGAGAAGATAGCAAATACACTATCTCACGCCCTATTGTATTTAGCCACTAAAAAGTACTCACTTAATGTCTCTGCAAGGTCTTCAATTTACGGCTTTTCAATAAAGGGAGTAGACAAGGATCTGTTACAAGATCTCATAAACCTAGACGAAAAGCAGCTAAAATCCCTGCTTATAAAATCTGTAAAAAGATCACCTCTCTTCTTTGCCACACTCAAGGAAATACAATACAGTTTCGGTAAGATAAATAAAGTAAGCAGCGAAGATAAGATAATATTAGAAGAAGCCCTAAAACAGACCGTTAACAAATACTTCAGTATTAAGGGAACTATGAAATACGTAAAGATGATCAAGGAAGGAAAAATAAGGATCATAAACATCAACGGTCTCTCCCCGTTAGGTAAAGCTGTACTGAGCCACTCTCCTATAAAACCATGGATCTCCGATCTCTCAATCCGTATTTACCAAGCCCTCAAAGGCGGAGCCTACACTGTAGAGGAACTGTCAGATATGTTAGGAATATCAAAGAAGACATTAGAATTAAGGCTGAAGAAGATGAGGAAGCCCAGTTCTAAGTACAGGACTTGCAACTTCATAGACGTGGACACCCACGAGACTAGGTGGGTGTTAATGGAGGACTTAAAGGAGATAGCCGAATCCGATGATTACTATAATTCCTTCAACCCCATTAACCTCGACGAGTCCTATGTAATGGTAATGAGGGCATACCAGTCAGAAGGAGCTACTGAATCAGTATTCAGGGTAAAGGATCTTGTCAAAAACCCAGAAGAGTTCCTAAAAAGGATACCGTACGACGAAATATTAGAGCTGAAATTAAAAGACCCGAACGATTCTCTAGTAGCTTCGATATCTCCTAAGTACTATTTTGTTAAAAAGAGCATAGCCAGATTTTTAGTTTTGAACGCCATAAGTTATATTCAGAACCTAAAGTTCGGATGATGAAGCCCTTCGATAAAGAACGGTGATTCTGGCCCGTGTTACTGATAAAGCACGTAAGTTTCAAAGCACAGATTTATTTTTTCAAACGTAATCAACTATCCGATCCTAGATGAGTGAGAAAAAGTCAAACGAAATTGTAGTTGGAAGGACAAAAAGTGTAGAAGACTATGTGTTAGATATAATAAGCCTCTTTAATCAAGGTTCCCAAGAAGTGGAAATAAAAGGGAACGGCTTTGAGATAAACAAAGTAGTTGACATATACAACCAACTCGTGGATAGACTTAAAGAGGGGGTAAAACTCGAGAAAGTAGATATAGGAAGCGAGGTAAAAGACAAGAGAAGGGTATCATACCTTCTCCTCAAGCTCAGAAGAGTTTATTAAGGGTCTTACAGCACTGCTGACCTCAGCGAACAAGTCCCTAACAAACACGTCAAGCTTCAACGACCCCTTAGAGATCTTGTCTATTGTGTCCAACAACAACCTAGTTCTGTTTTCGCTTACGAAGCCCGAAAAGTTATTACTTAACACCTCATAAGCCTTCATACCTCTTTTAGAAGCTAACAGAAAATACCTCTTTTTAGTCTCCACAACATAACCGTGTCTAACTAGAGAAGATACGGTCTTTGCGTAAGTACTCGGTCTACCTATGTTCTTCTCCTTCATGATCTTTATCACATCTGCATATCCCAACAGAGTTACCGATGAACCCTTCTTGATCTCACTCGCTACTTTACTCTCGTCTAGCACAAAGACCCTTAAAGGATAAATTTGAGAGAAACCACCTTCGAGCTTTATCGGTACCTCTACCAATTCCTCAACCCCTTCCTTCAACACTATTTTGAACTTTGCATAAGTTACCCTAGCACTTTTCATTTGACTCGCAATAAACCTCCTGAAGATCAGGTCATAAACCTTAAAGTGAGCCCAAGTAAACTTTATGTAATACTTAAACGGGTTTTCCTCAATATCCCTCTGCAAATCGTTTAAATCCATGGGGTTTGTAGGTCTGATACCCTCATGTGTACCACTATCTCCCCAACTCCTTCCTTGAAATTCACTTTCCAATTTCACCTTACTTAAGTACTCCTTAGCAATCCCGATACCTAAAGGTGAGATGTGACTACTATCCGTCCTGTGGTAAGTGATCAAACCGCTTTCGAACAATTCCTGAGCGATCCTCATAGTGACCGGGGCACTTAACCCAAGCCTATTATAAGCGTCTATGAGGAGGGAATCAGTAGTGTATGGCGGTAAAGGCGTTACCTCTTCCACTCGCTCCCCAAGTTTGTAGACTTTAACGTTTAAACTCTTAACGAATTCATCAGCTTCATCTTTACTCTTGAATATTCTCTTGACACTATAGTTACCGATCTTTACGTACACCACCCAACCCATGTTTCTCTTATACTCCTCAGTCCTCTGGACGATCCACCCTAAGACTGGTCCCTGAACCCTACCGCTCCCGTTGTTCTGATCTCCGATTACAGACTTTAATACACTGCTCAACTCAAACCCTATCCATCTGTCCTCAATCCTCCTTGCTATTTGTGAATCAACGGCGTTATAATCAAATCCCGACTTATTCCTTATTGCTTCCAGAATGGCACTTTTAGTTATCTCATGGTACGATACCCTATACACATTCTTGTTGTACGGACTGATCAAGGCGTATAAGTCAAAGGCTATCTTCTCCCCTTCTTGATCGGGGTCTGTAGCAATATAAACTTCATCCACGTCAGAACTCAATAGCCTAATCGCGTTAATGATCCTTTCTGAAGAGTACAGTAAGGATGAACCGCAATACGGGCACTTATCTGTCCTCTTTGTGACAGTCTTCTGGCAATTGTAACATTTGTATATAGGAGAATAGTTTACCCTTATCTCGTCTTCCAGTTCAACCCCATGGTATCCTATACTCTCCGTAGTCAAATCAGTTACGTGTCCTTTAGACGCTACAACATTGGCTACTATTACATTATTACCGTCTATAATAATAGTCTCGTAAACGGGAACCCCATAAACCTCCCTCCTTACACCTCTGCTGAAAATTCTGGAGATAGTCTTTGCTTTAGTTGGGGACTCAACTACAATTAACGCGGTCTTTATGTTAAGACTCCTAGACTTTCCCTCCCTACTCTCTCTTATCTCCTTCTCTAAGTCATCTAAATGCAGTTCCTCAAAACTCTTAAACGCAACTTCGCCCGAGTAACTCCTTACTCTCTTTATCAACAGCTCAAAGAGATCCCTATCATCCACCATTACCACGCTTAGACCTAAGGTAAAGCCGTTATTTAGGATCCTACTCGCCCTCCCCGAACCTTGAATGTATGTAATCGCATCTGGAATCAAGATGAAATATTTCCTACCCTCCCTCCTGACTATGAAGTTATCTAACTTCAATACATGCAACTTCCTCGCCTTGAGCGAATCCATTACCTCCTCCTTCAACTTCGTCAAGTAGACGCGTAATTCCTCCAATTTACCGTTCAGGCTCTCGGAGTTCCTTAGGGCAAACTTTAAGGCTTGTACTTCGGACTGTGATAACGTTAACAACTTCCTCCTGAGTAAACTCACATCCAGAGACAGCCCTTCTGCTACCCTCAGGGTAGTGAACGGATTATTCAAAGATTCCTCTAGGGGTAACTTAGTCTTGGGAACCCCGTAAAAGATCACGTATTTCAACCTCTTAGGCTCGTCCAGACCCCTTACTGCAACACCGTAATAACTCGCCGACCCTACTAAGTAGTCTACCTCTCCCGAGGAGAATTTGTCCATGAATTTCCTTCCCGATATAGCTTGAATAGCCTTGAACCCTTTCCCGTTAAGCTCTTCAACGATCTCCTTAACCTTACTCCTACCGTAGTCCTTAGAGACCAAGATCAAAGCCCCTTTATCGTTTATCTTTTTCAACAGTCCTACCATATCTAACGAGTTATAGTAGGAGTCTACGATATTCCTACTGTATATCTGGACAGTAGAAGGCTCGAACCCAGCTAAAGTCCTTAACGCTAATTGCTTAGCCCCTTTCGGTCTCAAAGTCGCACTTGACACTATGAACTGCGACGTGGGTCTCCAGGAGTAAACCTCAACCTCAAGTTCCCTGACTTTTGTCATGAGTTCCTCATCCTCTTTCGCCGAGACGATCTTTTTCAGCTTTACCAGTTGCACTGCCTTGTCAAATACTTCAGGAGGTATTTGGAGAATAGTAGCAACCCTCTCGGTAGTCTTCCCGCTCTTCAATATCATATCAGCGTCATCAACGATGACTACCTTAGGCTTTATCTCAGCGTAGGTCTTAGTGTTCCTATTAATCGAGTAAAAGGTAGTTACGTTAATCTTTCCTTCCTCTGCGTTACCGCAGGAGACTTCTGGAGTGATAGCCTTTAACCTCTGGCAAATCTGATCCTTAAGGGAGTTTGTAGGCACTATGAATAGTATGGTTTCCCCTCTATAAACTGAGTAAACCATTAAAGTTGTGGTCTTTCCTATCCCAGTAGGGGCTGAAAGAGAAAAACTCTCCCCCCTTACTAATTTTCTCAACCAATACTTCTGCAAAGGCCAAGGATCTTTTCCTACTACTTTCCTGAACAGTTCAGATAACTCTTCTAACATTTCCAAGTTGTAATATAGTTCCGCATAGCTCTTCAACATGCCGTTCTTAACTAGCAAGTCATAGATCGTCTTAACGTCTAATTCCCCCAAATATCCGGGTAAACAAGACTCACAAGGTAAGCCCTTTAACAGTCTGTCAACTTCAATAGGGCCATTGCAATTAGGACAACCGAATAAGTACCTAATCTTGACCATGCTAAATGTTGCTTTTGTAGAGTATGATTTTATAAAACGTAGAAGTAGGTGATATCGTGGCGTCTAGCTTAAATACTAAGTTTATCCACTTCACTCTCTTAGATAACTTTATTACCTTAGTAAGTATCTGATAATGCGATTCGGGTGATATATGTGAGCACCGCCGCAACTCCAAGTAATGTAGTATTAGTAGGTAAAAAACCTGTAATGAACTATGTATTAGCAGCTCTAACCCTACTAAACCAAGGTGTAAGTGAAATAATAATAAAGGCAAGAGGCAGAGCAATCAGCAAAGCTGTAGACACGGTAGAAATAGTCAGGAATAGATTCTTACCAGACAAAATAGAGGTTAAGGAAATAAGGATTGGCAGTCAGACCGTAACAAGCCAAGACGGTAGGCAGTCCAGAGTTTCAACAATAGAAATAGCTATTAGGAAGAAGGCATAAAGGTAATAAAGCGTTTTTATCCCGCGCTTTTCTTAGACATAATTTTAATTATTACGGTGTAAATAATATTCTTAGAACACTATGAGTTCCTCACAACCATCTTATAAAGTAGAATTTGAAGGCAAAGCAAAAATAGGAGAGATCATGGGAGGCTTTGTACCAATACAGCTAAAACCCGAAGACTTGTCCAGCCCACTCTCATTCCAAATGGCGTTAAGCAGAATATACGAGGAATTAATGAGATCTTTAAACCAGGGACCAACGAAAAAATATGTGGCGGAAGTGAAATTTACAGACTCTTTAGGAAATCCCGTGGTAGTAGGAGTCGATTTCGGTCAAAATATTCCCCCCCTTAGTAACAAAGAAGTTAAAGTCAAGATCACTATCGAATTCTACGACGAAGAGTAGCCCTCCTCCTCAAGTACTTAAAAGACACGTCTAACATATACTCTTCCCACGGGATAACCCTATACCTTAACTCACCGGTTTTTACAAGGATCCCAGTCTTGTAAAAATAACGAATAACGTTAAGTGCTACCTTCTTTGAAAAATAAGGAGAAAGGTAATCAATAGCCTCGCCTAAGTTAAACTCATTAACACCGAACTTCCTCTCGAGTAAATAATAAATTACGACTTCCCTTTTCTTCAGCCATCTCATCTTGATCACTCAACAGCCTAGTTACTCATCATAATTCAGACCTTACAAGTCCTTTCATCGAACAATTATTTATAAACACGTAGTTTTAAACTTAACATAACACAATGCCCTACGTGGATAAAAACGATAAAATTTGCAGACCAGGAGAGAAAAGCAAGATAGAAATAGGAGACATTATACTAGTACACCCTGCACTACTAAAGATTAGGGGCTATATACTTGAATTCCCTCCACTCTCTATAATCTCGCCAAGTTGCAAAGAAGAAATAGAAACACCGAACTGGGTAGAAGGGTATACAGTTACAGGAAAAGAAAAGGTATTATTCCTAGAAGGAAAAAAAGAAATAGAAGGGGAAATAGAGGTAAAATGCCCCAAGTTTTTACCAGCGATAACACTTAAACACGCCCTAGGCAAGGTCAAACTCAAAATAAACGATGAAAGATTTGACGGGATCGTACTTGTCGGAATAAACGGGCTACCCCTCCTCCTCCTTAAGGCTGGACAAGTCACCGTGACTACAGCACAACTGAAAAACTACTTAGAACCTTTAGCCTACTCCACCTACTATTACATCTCGTCTGGAAATAACGAGTCTTCATGAATTATTTCCTTCCTCTTCACTGCCTGGTACTCCTCAGCTGTACCCTTAGTAACTAATTCGTAAAGCCTCGCTTTCTTCCCATTGCTAGGTCTTAACAACCTTCCCAACCTCTGTATGAACTGTCTCCTAGAACCAGTCCCCGTTACTATTATTCCCACGTTAGCATCTGGAATATCCAATCCTTCGTCTCCCACAGTAGTCAGTACCAAAACACCGCTCTTTATACCCTTGAAAACTGACAAAACCCTTTCCCTCTCACTCTTACTCATCTTCCCAGTTATGAGGAAAGCTTTGAGTGAGTTAGCGATCTCCTCAGCCTGCTCCACATACTGAGTGAATATAAGGATCTTGTTATTCTTTTCCTTCTCCACTATCTCCTTGACTTTCTCCACTTTTTTCTTAGCCAAGTTAGTCAACTTCTTTATCTCGTTGTACACCTTAATAGCCTCAATAGCGTCCTCATCACCCTTCTTTACCAGTTCGAGTAATTGTGAGACTTTTCTACCCTTAGCTAAGCTCCTGAACTTATTCAAGAGCTTATTATATTCTAACTTCTCTTGAGGAGTTAGCTCAACCTTAACTTGAATAATTTCGTAAGGGGCAAGAAAGCCCCTCTGTATCAACTCCTGAGGGGTCTTGAAGTATATCAACCCGCCCATAAGCTTAAACAACTCCTCGTGCTTACCGTCTTCCCTAACTGGGGTCGCTGATAAAGCCAATCTCCTAGAAGCAAAGGAACTCAAGGCAATTACCTTGAACTTGTCTGCGGGTAAGTGATGAGCCTCGTCTATTACGAGGACTTCGAACTTGTCAGCCAACTCCCCCATATGCCTATAAGCCGTATGGTAAGTGGTAATTGTAATCGGTTTTATGTTCTTTTCCCCAGAATAATAAAGACCTACCATCGATTTTTCCACGTCAGTAAACCTAAGGATCGAATCCCTCCATTGCATCATCTGCTCCTTAGTGAAAGTCACAACTAATGCTGACTTTTTAACGTAAGTAATAGCCCCTATCCCAATTACTGTCTTACCCGCACCAGTAGGTAGTGCAATTACACCGCTCCCCTTTTCCAACCAGATGTCAAGTGCCTCCTTTTGGTACTCCCTCAGTTCTCCCCTAAAGTTGATGTTGACGTCTTTGACCTTTAACTCCAACTCCTTTACCTTAAGCCCATTCTCCTCAAAACGCGTCTTCAAGAAGTTATAATAGTAAGGGTACGTCTCAAAGACCTTTTCCCCTTTATTGTACTTCAACACACCCTGTTCATAGTAGTCCTTAACTAAGTCCATTAAGTATACGTGAGGCTTTATTATTACTTTTTCTCCCCTCAAGTAGAACTCGACGTCGTAATTAGGTAACTCCTTCTCCAGTTCCTTCAACTCCCCCTCATCAACCTCTACGCCTATCTCTTCAAGTAAACTCTTTATATCGTCAAGCTTCAGTCTGTTTTTCTTAGCCCTTTCCGTGTCTATTACGAAGACTGATCCCTTTTCTGGATCTCTAGCTACGAAACGTGAGAAGGTCAACAACTTTTTAAAAGTCTCTTCATCTAACCAACGCTGTATGTAAAAAGTCTTCAAGCTCACCTTTGATCACTTCAACGTAAATAACACTTTCAGATCTTACACTATTTATGTATTCCGATAAATTAATTATCTCGTAAATAAAAATGGTATTACCAAACCTTGTGGTGAACACACAACAATAATTCAGGTAATTAGCTTCGATCTTCTCTGGATAAACCAAATAAATACCCTTTAACTCCCCTTCGTAAGGGTTAACATGTAAAACTAACCCATGACCGTTGGAAAGAGTAAAGCCCAAAAACTCCTTTCCTAACTCTTCAGCCTCACTCAAGCCCAAAAATAAGCCTTCCTCGAATCCCCTCCAAGGGGCTAACTCAAGAAGCTCTTTAATCCTCACGGACTATTTTTAACTCTCCAAGCTTAAATTATCTTCGTGTACACACTCTTACTCTCTACTACAAACACAATGGAAAACGCGAAAAAAATAGCTAAAACCTTAGTAGACGAAAGGCTAGCTGCATGCGTGAACATAGTTCCTTACATAAAGTCGTTTTACGTATGGGAAGGGAAGACAGTAGAAGACGATGAGATCCTACTCGTTATTAAGACTACAGCGGAAGCTAAAGAAAAAGTGATAAAAAGGGTAAAGGAACTTCACACGTACCAAGTGCCTGAAGTCATAGCGATCGATTTTAATTCCGGCTTACCTGAATACTTACAATGGTTATCAGAGAGTGTGAAAAAAGATGGAAATTGACGATAAACTCCTCGAAAAATTACAAGCCCTAGCCCTAGTAGAGATAAAAGGTCAAGAAAAAGAAAAAATTAAAAGGGACCTACAAAACATATTACAATTCTTCGATAAGATCAACCAATTAGATCTCACAAACATAGAACCCTTATTTCACCCGCTCTCCTCAGGCAAACTCAGGAAAGACGAGCCAATGAAGCCATTAACCAGAGAGGAAGCACTACAGAACGTAAAGAGAAAAGAAGACGGTTACATAGTAGGTCCCAGAACATACGGTGATTAAAGTGTTCATACCAGACGAGAAAACAGCAGAAGAATATGTAGAGAAAACTTACGAAAGGATAGAAAGAGTCGAAGGGAAAGTCAGGGCGTTTATAACGTTAAGGAAAAAAGAAGAAGTACTCAAAGAGGTAAAGGAAGCAATTGACAGAAAACAAGGGAAGTTAAAGGGTGTATTAATCGCCGTAAAGGACAATATCTCCACCAATGGAATAAGGACTACTTGCGCATCGAGGATGCTGGAAGACTACGTTCCGCCTTTCGACGCTACGGTGATTCAAAAACTCAAGCAAGAAGGTGCCGTGATCTTGGGAAAGACGAACATGGACGAGTTCGCCATGGGATCGACAACCGAGACCAGCTACTTCGGTCCTACACACAACCCTTGGGATTTGGAAAGGACTCCGGGAGGATCTTCAGGGGGTAGCGGAGCTGCTTTAGCTTCCGGGGTAGTAGAAATAGCTCTGGGTAGTGATACGGGTGGATCTATAAGGGCTCCAGCAGCTTTTAACGCAGTCTTCGGTCTAAAACCTTCCTACGGTACCGTGAGTAGATACGGTCTAGTAGCTTATGCCAACAGCCTCGAACAGATAGGTCCGATGGCTAAGAACGCAGAAGACTTAGAACTCCTTTATTCAGTTATCTCAGGAGAGGACTGGAGGGACGCGACCACCATCCCTCAATCCCCTCCTAAAACCGAGGCAGACCTGAGCAAGACCAGATTTGCTTTGCTC
Source organism: Stygiolobus azoricus (assembly GCF_009729035.1). Taxonomy (NCBI): domain Archaea; kingdom Thermoproteati; phylum Thermoproteota; class Thermoprotei; order Sulfolobales; family Sulfolobaceae; genus Stygiolobus; species Stygiolobus azoricus. The sequence goes on along the minus strand of NZ_CP045483.1, from coordinate 706,110 downwards.
AAGAACATCTTGGACGCCTCCCAGCCAGAGGTACAGTTAGTGTTCAAAAAAGCGATAGACAAGCTCTCCAGTGAAGGGGCTACGATTAAAGAAGTGGAGTTAAAGTACTCCGACTACGCACTTCCCACATATTACATTATAGCAATGTCGGAAGCCAGTTCGAACCTAGCCAGGTTTGACGGTGTTAGATACGGTTACAGTAAGTACTACGAAGGAACTTGGAAGGAGACCTTTGCGAAAAACCGCGGTGACGGCTTCGGGATCGAGGTAAAAAGGAGGATACTCTTGGGTAGCTTCATTCTTAGTGCGGGCTATTATGATCAGTACTACTTAAGGGCACTAAAGGTCAGGAGGTTAATAAAAGACGAAATAGACTCGATACTAAGCAAATACGACGTTATCCTCTCCCCTACAATGCCCGTCCTCCCACCGAAAATAGGAGAAGTCATAGACGACCCAGTGAGGATGTACGCCATGGATTTAAACACGGTCTTAGCAAACTTAGCAGGGATTCCAGCACTCTCCCAACCTGCGGGCTTTTATAACAACCTACCTGTGGGCTTACAAATGATGGGCAAGTACCTATCCGACTACTACCTCATATCACTCTCCAAGTCCATAGAAAGAGTTCTAGGTTATCACGACCTCACGGCTAACCTTTAAGTTTTTTACCTCACACTCATACTTGAGTTTAATGGAAAGTAAGTCAACCTTCAGGATCGATACGCTCAGCGTAATCATGAAAGAACTCGAGAAAGAGAAATACCACATAGTAGGCAGTCACTCCGTTTACAAGAAGTGCCACTGGACTCACGAAGCCCTCACAAGCGGTAGGTACTGTTATAAAGGTAAGTTCTACGGTATTGAAAGTCACAGATGCGTACAGATGTCCCCCTCCGCAGCCTGGTGCTGGTTCAGGTGCATACACTGCTGGAGGCTTGAGCCAGAAGACATAGGAGTTGAATGGGACGAGACTAAGATACCGATAGAAGACGACCCCGAGATTATAGCCGAAAAAAGCATTGAAGAACACATGAGGGCAGTCTCAGGCTATTTCGGCAGAGAAGGAGTACCTAAAGAAAAGGCTAAAGAAGCAACTATGCCAAAACACGTAGCAATAAGCCTCACCGGCGAACCCACACTCTACAACAGGCTGGGAGAACTTATCAGCGAGTACCATAAGAGAGGGATGACAACGTTCCTTGTCACCAGCGGTGTGAGACCTGACGTCCTAGCCAGCCTCGAGGAAGAGCCTACGCAACTCTTCGTGTCCCTACAAGCCCCCAACGAGAAAAAACACAAAATAATAAACCGTCCCATAGTAGCGAACTCTTGGAACCTCGTAATGAAGACCTTAAAGATACTACCCAGCTTCAGCTCCCCCACGGTAATCAGGATGACCATGATCAAGGGCTTCAATATGAGCGAAGAAGATGCAAGAGAGTTCGCAAAGCTCATCGAGTTATCCCAACCCACCTACATAGAGGTAAAAGCTTACATGCACGTAGGTCCCTCGACTTATAGGCTGACTAAAGACGCGATGCCCAGACACAGCGAAGTAAGGGAATTCGCAAAAATTTTGTCAAATTACACGGGTTACAAGATCTTATCCGAACACGTCCCCAGCAGGATAGTACTACTCAGCAAGTTAGATAGACCCATACAGATCGGGAACGCGTGGAGTGAAAAATGGAACTGGTCTACAAAAGACGTAGAAGACGATATAAGCGGAGAATATAAGGAAGCTGAACAAGATTGTTCGGAGGGTGTGAGTTGAAAAGAACTTAACATCTCTTGTGAGGTAATCAGGATCCTAAAGGTAGCCTTAAACAATACCATAACACAGCAAGACATAGCCAAGACGCTCGGTGTATCACAACAGACAGTATCTAGGAAGCTGAAGGAGTTAGAGGACAACGGTATAATAACGAGGGTAATATCTAAGGAAGGGGAAACAATAAGGCTTACGGAAGAAGGAGAGAGGGCTTTCAGCCAGTGCGTAAAGGACTTAGAGGAGATCCTGAAGATAAGCAGGATCATAAAGATAAAAGCCAAGGTCACTTCAGGGCTCGGTGAAGGCAGATTCTTCTTGTCCCTACCGTACTACGTCGAGTCCTTTAAGAAGTTCCTCGGCTTAGAGCCCTACCCCGGGACATTAAACGCCGTAATATATGACAAAAACTCGATGGAGAACAGAATACTACTCGACGCAAGTAAGGGCATAGTAATCCCCGAACATAAGGAACCTGACAGAGTTTTGGGTAGCGTAAAAGCGTTTCCGGCAAACGTAAACTCCGTATCACCTGCCGCAATCGTAATCCCAGCTAGGACTACCCACCCTAAAAGTGTAATCGAAGTGATCTCACCCTACTTCTTAAGAGGTAAACTGGGGCTTAAGGACGGGGACGAGATAGTAATAGAAGTGTTCTTGTGATCTTTTTTACTCAGCTTTCCACGAGTTTTAAACCGGTCATGAAATTCCTCAAGATTAGCCAGATTCTGCAGATTAATGTTTGTCAAACTCGAAATGTGATAGCTCCATAAGGACTTTGTGGGTAGAAGTCCCCTCCCTGCGGAAATAGGTCGGTCTAGCTACCTTGCGCAGTTTCGTGAACTCCTTTAGGGCTTCTGTGGTTAGTGATGTACCACTCCTGATCTAACTGCGTCTTGTACAATACCTTTGACTGCCTTATTGAACTCCGCACGGAAACCCACTAAGGTCTCGATTAACCGGGATTTAGGGCGGATAACAAGTCTGTCGCCTCACCTACAGTCAGGGGTTAACAGAGTTAGTCGGAGCTACGATAAAAACGCTAATAGATAGTGAACCTAATGTTTTCGGCTAACCGTTAGTCAACGGTTCTCAAATCCTTTATACAGCCAAAAAGTCACCAGCCTTGACAAAGGAGTACTTAACGAACTACCCAAAACCCTGCAAATCATGTATCCCATGCAAAACAGTCTTTGATTTTTCACTAACTGTTGTTGTCACAATTACAATATCTTCAGGTCAATTATACGTACGATGCACAACAGCTTCGCTTAAAATAGGGAAGTTTAAACTGGGGAAAACGGTTATACGAACTTCAGCACTGGGGGAAAGAAATAAGATACGCGACCGCATATACGCTGTACGAGAAAGTCCTCATTCACTTTCTGCACGACCCCCAGTTCAACCTACTAGGACTTCTTTGCTGAACCCATTTACTAGTGTCTCCAGTGATAGTAAAGACAAACAGTTGAAAAAGTAGAGAGGGGAACAGAAGCTCGGAGGTCATAAAACCGCTATGAAGACGAGTAAGTTAAACCTTCAGTCTAATTAGACGACTTACTTGTTTGAGTACCTCTTACGAACTACAATTACCGTGAAACTAGCAGTACTAGTTCGACCTTACCCGCATCGACCTATTGGGTTTTCTTGAAAAACGCAAAATGAGGTCTGAAAAATACAAAATACTAAGAGTCATTCTAAACCCAAAGCCGGAATATACCATCTAATCCACCTTAGCCCTTTTAAAAGCCCCTGCACAAAAACGTGGAATTGGCGTGGTGTATTTACTTAGACAAGTAAATACCTCGGGCACGAAAAAAGCGAAATTTTACTAGTACATATCCATGACTTATAAAATTCACTGACGTTAGATCACGGTTATAGGATCAACTTATCGCTAAGTAAGCTTTAAATATAGTTCATGTATAAGATATATTTCGCGGATGACCCCGCGGGGAAACACTTCTGCGGGGAACTCATGCTTACAAATGGAGGGGCAAGAAAGCCGGGGTAAAAAACCTCAACGGGGATAACCTCGGTCGTCTTGCCTCTGACAGAGGAGAGCCAGAGGATGGTGAGAAGCCCTCCCGTCCCGATTCCGGTTGATCCTGCCGGACCCGACCGCTATCGGGGTAGGGCTAAGCCATGGGAGTCGTACACCCCCGGGAAGGGGGTGTGGCGGACGGCTGAGTAACACGTGGCTAACCTACCCTCGGGACGGGGATAACCCCGGGAAACTGGGGATAATCCCCGATAGGGGAAGAGTCCTGGAACGGTTCTTCCCCTAAAGGGCTATGGGCTGTTCCCGCTCATAGCCGCCCGAGGATGGGGCTGCGGCCCATCAGGCTGTTGGCGGGGTAAAGGCCCGCCAAACCTATAACGGGTAGGGGCCGTGGGAGCGGGAGCCCCCAGTTGGGCACTGAGACAAGGGCCCAGGCCCTACGGGGCGCACCAGGCGCGAAACGTCCCCAATGCGCGAAAGCGTGAGGGCGCTACCCCGAGTGCCTCCGAAAGGAGGCTTTTCCCCGCTCTAATAAGGCGGGGGAATAAGCGGGGGGCAAGTCTGGTGTCAGCCGCCGCGGTAATACCAGCTCCGCGAGTGGTCGGGGCGCTTACTGGGCCTAAAGCGCCTGTAGCCGGCCCACCAAGTTACCCCTTAAAGACCCGAGCTCAACTCGGGGACTGGGGGTAATACTGGTGGGCTAGGGGGCGGGAGAGGCGGGAGGTACTCCCGGAGTAGGGGCGAAATCCGTAGATACCGGGAGGACCACCAGTGGCGGAGGCGTCCCGCTAGAACGCGCCCGACGGTGAGAGGCGAAAGCCGGGGCAGCAAACGGGATTAGATACCCCGGTAGTCCCGGCTGTAAACGATGCGGGCTAGGTGTCAGACGGGCTTAGAGCCCGTCTGGTGCCGCAGGGAAGCCGTTAAGCCCGCCGCCTGGGGAGTACGGTCGCAAGACTGAAACTTAAAGGAATTGGCGGGGGAGCACCACAAGGGGTGGAACCTGCGGCTCAATTGGAGTCAACGCCTGGAATCTTACCGGGGGAGACCGCAGGATGACGGCCAGGCTAATGACCTTGCCTGACTCGCGGAGAGGAGGTGCATGGCCGTCGCCAGCTCGTGTTGTGAAATGTCCGGTTAAGTCCGGCAACGAGCGAGACCCCCACCCCTAGTTGGCATCATGGGCTCCGGCCCGTGACCACACTAGGGGGACTGCCGGCGTAAGCCGGAGGAAGGAGGGGGCCACGGCAGGTCAGCATGCCCCGAAACCCCCGGGTCGCACGCGGGTTACAATGGCAGGGACAGCGGGATGCTACCCCGAAAGGGGGAGCCAATCCCCCAAACCCTGCCGCAGTTGGGATCGAGGGCTGGAACCCGCCCTCGTGAACGAGGAATCCCTAGTAACCGCGGGTCAACAACCCGCGGTGAATACGTCCCTGCTCCTTGCACACACCGCCCGTCGCTCCACCCGAGCGGAAGAGGGGTGAGGTTCCCTGCGATGAGTGGGGAAACGAACTCCTCTTCCGCGAGGGGGGAGAAGTCGTAACAAGGTAGCCGTAGGGGAACCTGCGGCTGGATCACCTCACATAAATAACTCCCCCGCCAAATTAGGGCGGGAGGGCTTCACTATAATCCTCTGGTTCTCCTCTGGCAGATGCAATTCCTCCCTTTGGGCGGGGAGGAATGAAGTGCCTAGAGCCCGTATCGGTAGGTGGCTTAAAGGTCACCTATCAATATTGGGCTCAATGAGGCTGGTGCCAGGCGACCGCCTAATAACCGCCTAGGGAAACCCAGGGCACCATGCCGCCCGGTGGATGGCTCGGCTCGGGCGCCGAAGAAGGGCGTGGCAAGCGGCGAAATGCCCGGGTGAGGCGCAAGCAGCCGTAGACCCCGGGATTCCCGAATGGGATATCCTGCCGGGTCTCCGGCGCTCCCTCATGGGAGCGGGAACCCCCCGAACGGAAACATCTTAGTAGGGGGAGGAAAAGAAATCAATCGAGATCCCCTGAGTAGGGGCGACCGAAAGGGGGACAGCCCAAACCAAATCCGTCGGCGAAAAGTCGGCGGAGATGTGGTGTTATCGGCCCTAGGTCAGGGGCAACCCAACCTCCCTAGCCCACCTAGCCGAACTCTCCTGGAACGGAGGGCCAAAGAGGGTGATAGCCCCGTAGGCTAAAGGTGGGTGAGAGGTGACCTAGGGCAGAGTACCATCCCCTGGTTTGGGGGTGGGAAGTTGGGGGACATGCGCCTCCAAGGCTAAATACGTCCCGAGACCGATAGCGAACTAAGTACCGTGAGGGAAAGCTGAAAAGAACCCCGGGAGGGGGAGTGAAAAGAGCCTGAAACCGGGTGGTTATACAGGGCATGGCCCGAAAGAGATGAGTCCTCCCGAAGGAAAGGGACGCGAGTCCTGAGTACGAGGGAGGAGGATCGGGGTCATGCCTTTCGTCTTGAAACACGGGCCGGGGAGTTCATGCCAGTGGCGAGCCTAAGGGGGTCAACCCCGAAGGCGTAGGGAAACCGAACGCCCGCAGCCGGGCAACCGGCGAGGGGCGGGGTCTGTCAGGGCCTGAAGTCACTGGCATGAGGCTAGAAACCGGGCGATCTAGTCCGGGGCAGGCCGAAGGCGGGGGAAACCCCGCTGGAGGGCCGAATAGGGGTTCTGACGTGCAATTCGTTCCCCTGACCCCGGACTAGGGGCAAAAGACCAATCTAGCCCGGTGATAGCTAGTTCCCCCCGAAATGCGTCCTAGCGCAGCCTCCCTGGAGGTCGCCCGCGGGGTAGAGTGACAGATCGGGGGCTCCAAGCGAAAGCTTGGGGCTCTCGGTCTAACTCCGAACCTACGGGCACCGAAGAAGGGGGGAGTGGGTCACCCGGCGTAAGGTTGGGTGGCAAAAGGGGAACAACCCAGACCCGGGTTAAGGCCCCAAAATGCCGGCTAAGTGCCAATCGAAGGGCGTCCCCAGCCCCAGACAGCGGGAAGGTGGGCCCAGCAGCAGCCATCCTCTAAGGAGTGCGTAACAGCTCACCCGCCGAGGCTGGGGGCCCCGAAGGATTGGTCGGGGCTCAAGCCGGCTGCCGAGACCCGGGTAGTGGGGCTCACTGAGCCTCACTAGGTAGGGGGGCGCTGCGGTGGGGTAGAAGGTGGGCCGTGAGGTCCGCTGGACCTGCCGCAGGTGCAGATCCCGGCGGCAGTAACAGCGAAGAGGGGTGAGAATCCCCTCCGCCGGAAGGGCAAGGGTTTCCTGACAATGGTCGTCAGTCAGGAGTTAGCCGGTCCTAAGGCAGGGCCCAATAGGTACCTGCCGAAAGGGAAAGGGGTTAATATTCCCCTGCCTCCCCTGTAGGTGCGGTAACGCAAGCCGGGCTCCTGACGGATCGGGATAGGGGGAGTAGGGCAACCGCCCTATCCAAGCACTTAAGCCCCTGGAGAACCGTAACGGTGAGAAGGGGGCGAAGGTGTGATGGGCCCTCCGTTAGGAGGGTTCCCCTGAATCCTGGTCCCCATGAAAAGGGAGCCCGGAACGATCGGGGGAGACCGTACCTAGAACCGACACAGGTGCCCCTGGGTGAGAAGCCCAAGGCGTCTGGGGGGTAACCCAGGCTAGGGAACTCGGCAAATTAGCCCTGTACCTTCGGAAGAAGGGGTGCCTATCAGGGTCGCAAAACGGCCCTGATAGGTCGCAGTGACAAGGGGGACCTGACTGTTTAATAAAAACATAGGTCCCCGCTAGCCCGAAAGGGTGTGTACGGGGGCTAAATCCTGGCCACTGGCGGTCCGGTGAAACCCGGGTCCAACCGGGCGAAGCCCCGCTGAAGGCCGGGGGTAACTCTGACCCTCTTAAGGTAGCCAAATGCCTTGCCGGGTAAGTTCCGGCGCGCATGAATGGATCAACGCGGTCCCCACTGTCCCAGCCTGGGGCCCCGTGAACGCCCTGAGCCGGTGCACAGTCCGGCAACCCCCTACACCGAGAGAAGACCCCGTAGAGCTTCACCGCAGCCTGGCATTGTCCTCCGGGCATTCATGCGTAGCGTAGGTGGGAGGGGTCGAACCCACTCCTTCGGGGGTGGGGGACCCGAAAGTGAAACACCACCCATGAGTGCTCGGAGGACTAACCCCTTATGGGGAACAGTGTCAGGTGGGCGGTTCGGCTGGGGCGGCACTCCCGCGAAAAGATAACACGGGAGCCCAAAGGTCGGCTCAGGCGGTACAGAACGCCGCCGTAGAGTGCAAGGGCAAAAGCCGGCCTGACGAGGCCCTCCCAAGTACGGGGCCTCGACGCGAAAGCGCGGCCTAGCGAACGCTCGTGCCCCCACGTATGGGGGCCGGGCATGACAGAAAAGTTACCTCGGGGATAACAGGGTCGTCGCGGGCGAGAGCTCACATCGACCCCGCGGTTTGCTACATCGATGTCGGCTCTTCCCACCCTGGGGGTGCAGCTGCCCCCAAGGGTAGGGCTGCCCGCCCGTTAAAGGGGAGCGTGAGCTGGGTTTAGACCGTCGCGAGACAGGTCGGACTCTAAGGGTAGGGGGTGCGGACCGCCTGCGGGAAAGGAACCCCTAGTACGAGAGGAACAGGGTTCCGGGGCCTCCAGTTTACCGGTTGTCCGGTAGGGCACTGCCGGGCAGCCGCGCCCTGAGGGGTAACCGCTGAAAGCATCTAAGCGGGAACCCCTCCCCTAAAAGAGGCGGTCAGGCGGGTTACCGCCAGGGCTTCCCCTAGAAGAGGGGGTTGATGGGGTGGGGGTGTAAGCCCCAAGGCTTTCGCCGAGGGGTTCAGCCCGCCACTCCCAATCAGCCCAGCCCCTAGTTTCCCTAGGCGGTTATGCGAAAGTCGTCTGGTACCAGCCGAGAGCCCTTTAAATTCCTAGTTCTTCGTTTTTATAATACTCGATAAACGATACTAACAGAGGAAATAGAGAAGGTATTAAAGTATGGTAGACATCATACTTTAATGTCTGCTGATATAGACACATATGAAACTGCAACCCTTTTTAAATACCATGCGCGTTGCAGAAAGGGATGGCAACTAGATTATTGGTAAGTCACATTATTAGCTTGAGGATGGGGTACATAATGTATATTACGGCATGTTTATAGCCAATACATAGATGTTTAACTACTGTGTAAATTGCTAGAAACATTAGACTCAGGATTTCACGTAGGTATTTATTTCTAAAAATTCCAGATTAGAGAGGAAGATAAATCTTTCACTTATGTGTCTGCTTATATTTTAGGTTTTTACGATGTGAAATATGACGAGAAAAACTGGTTACTAGATTATCTCATGTAAGTTGGTAAAATAACTATTAGAGTACTAGTTATGCTCTCTTAGCTTTATTGATAGAAATGAGGAGTGAACGGTATTTATTCATATGGTATGAGGCTTACTGTACACTAAAGCTATAGTCATGAATTTATTGGGGATGAGCTCTCTAGAAACCCTTCCAGGTTGAAGAGATGTCAGATCTTGGTGTGTATAATTAACAAGTCACAGAAGCTTCTAACTAAAATAGTTGTGAAATAGTTTCCCATTTATAATGATTACACTTCTACGTATTCTTCGATGAATTTAAGAAAAGATCCTTCTTCTTCCTTGCTAAGTATGTGTATATCTAATTCTACTTCTTCATCTACTTTATTGAGTATTTCTAAAGTCCTCCTTATTTTCTCCTTGCTGCTTAACTTCTCGTCGTAGATTATTGCAATATCTAAATCGCTGCTGCCCGTGACTCCACCTTTGATGACCGAGCCGAAGACTATTACTTTATCAACTTTTCCCAACGTTATTGCAACCTCCTTAACCCTCTGTGCTATTGTTCTCCAATTGTTTTCTAAGTACTTTATGTACTCTAGCCCTTGTAGCACCACTTTTCTCCCCAAATATCTTTTATGATTGGGAGAATATAATTTTCGACCGTATCTAAGCAGTCTGACGCAAATTCTGAGTCAATATCAACTAATGAATACTGTCCTTCAGCCCTGCTTAACTCAACTAGGTTTAAGTCTTTCCTCTTTTCCTTTACTAACTTTTCAATTTCTTTATTACTGGTCAGTTGTGCCAGTACTGAGAGTAATTTCCTTATATTTTGTGTTTGTGGGAACAGGTAACCTAAGAGAAGATAAGTGGATTTTATAAGCAGTTCGGCTGATATTTGACAATTAGTAGCAGAAACGTCGTACAATCCTTCATTAAATGCCTCTTTTGCAATCCTCAAGTATTTTAACGCTCTTTCACAGAGTAATTTTGCGTTATTTATTGAGGACATTAATTAAATGTAGCAAAGTTAACTTATAATATCTAAGATCGCGCGGTGTAACTTACCTTCTTTTTACTTTTATCTCTCGCACTTTCTAAGGGATCATAAAGCCGCCCATAAAGTCATTAATCTTATGATTAGGTATGTCTAAAATACTGGTAGTCTGTCGCGTTAGTTGAATTATTTAATTGCGTAACTTGTATCTCAGTGATCTCGCTAAGGGAGTCCCTGATAAAAGCTCTTGATTTAGAGAAGAAAGCGAAACAATGGCGTAAGTGCTAAGACTGATCGGAAATGAAAATAATTAGATTCTGTATAAATCAAAATACGTCCCTAGTTGATGACCTCCTTTAATTTAGGGCTTTGTGGTCAGTGATACTTTATCTGGAAAGTGATTCGTAAACTTCTTTACTTTTGGGCTTATAACTAATCTGCAGTACGGTTGATAAGGGTGTTTTTCAAAATATTTGTGATGGTATTCTTCAGCTTCGTAGAAGACGTCAAAGGGCTTTAATTCTGTTACTACTTTTTTACCGAGTTTTTTCTATACCTCTTTTATAACTTCTTCTGCTATCTTACGTTGCTCCTCGGTGTGATAAAGTATTATAGACCGGTACTGGGGACCCACGTCGTTACCTTGTCTATTAGGTGTGGTAGGGTCGTGGATTTCGAAAAAGATCTCCAAGAGTTCCCTATAGCTTATAACTGAGGGGTCGAAAGTTATTTGGACTACTTCAGCATGTCCTGTTAAGCCTGTGCAAACGTCCTCGTAAGTAGGATTCCGCATCCAACCCCCGGCGTACCCAGGCTTAACGTCTGTTACTCCTTTCACTCTTGAGAAAACCGCTTCAGTACACCAGAAGCATCCTCCGCCCAATGTAGCTTTTTCCATAAATATCAGACAACGTTTATAGTATTAAATTTCTGTTAGGAAAAATCTTACGCTTGAAAAAGGTTTCGAAATATTCAGATGGAAAAGAAGAGGTTGGTGAGAGACGGACTTTCCTATTCCCGAATTTGTCTATAACAAGGAAGAATGTGACTGAGGTGAGAACTCTGTGCTACTCATGAATAATGTTATGGTCATTGAAATCGTGTTAACCTGCTAGTTAAACCGTATAGGGATAAACGATACGTCCACTTAGTAACTTCAATCCTCAGTGATCTGTGATGGTAGTTTATATTCGCTCCTCAGCTTCTCGTACAACACCTCGTGGACTTTAGAAAGTACTTCATTTTCCTTTGGGTCTATCATGTTTTCCTACAATTAGAATAGGACGAAATATATTTCCCTTACGTAGCTATTAGCGAGAGCTAAGAGGAAGTGAGATATGTCGATCTTCATAGAAAGGGTAGTTCTGTTGAGGGGCTAGTGTTATATGTAAGAGTCTGTGGAGAGTTTCTTGACGTTACCTCAAATGGGGTATGTATTTTTAAATTGTGAGTGAACATCGAACACAGGGGGTCACATAGAACCAGGCCTGATTAAAACTGTTGTTTCAAAAGCTAGAAGAATTAGCCTTATAAAAGAGTCTAATAACTGTCTTATTAGATGAAAAAGAAACATTTTTCTTTAAGAAATAAAAAGGAAAAATAAAAGCATTAAGGGATGGACTAAAGTCTGTGTTAAGTAACGTTATAAAGCTAGGATAAAAAATTATCCGATAAAACGTTATGAAAGTCAACAAGTCGAGAACCTATGATAGAAGTAAGATGCACATACTACATGAGGCTCCGAACCGTGACTTCTCCATTAGTGACATATTTAGTGTGTTAATTCTCCTTTTCATACTTTTTATCGAAAGTAATCCCTTCTTAAGGTGAGATTTAAACATTAATATAGACTTTAAAGTCAAACGCTAGTATTTTTTACTATACATTATCGACTATATCTTTAGAATTTTAGGCTTTAGAAACTAAATTTTCAACTTTATCCAGTTCTTGTCCTTTCGTTTCTGGGACTAGAAATAGTGTTATCAGTGCTGATGCCAATGCAACTAAACCGTAAATTCCTACCATTCCACCTAATCCTACAATTGAAACTAATGAAGGAAATAGCGAGATCACTGTAGCTGAAGCTGTCCTATCGACAGCTACGCTAATTGCTTGTGAAGTTCCCCTAACTTTAGTGTGGACTAGTTCGGGGGTGACCATACCTGAGCCTATTATTGATGCAGGTCCCATTGCGGAAAATAGGTAGTTTAGCATGTAGAAAGTCAGCCCTAAAACCGCTCCTTCTCCGGTGAGTTGGTTAGTCTTAGGCAAGCCGAAAATAGAGGGGTGTAAGAGTAGTAGTGAGTAAAGGGTCAACCATACTGAAACTCCTGCATATCCTATTATTATAAGTGGTTTTCTACCTATCTTATCTATCAAGAGTATGCAGAGTAATTGACCCGGAATTCCTGCAAAGAATTGGGCGATGTAAGTGAACATTATAGGTGTTATTCCCAAGTTATAGGCAATGGTTATAGGACCGTATATTGCAAAAGTCGAGGAGTAAACGTCGTAAAGTAACCACAATATTGCAGATACTATTATCAGAAACAGGGAGGACGCGAACCTCTGTTTGAAACTCTCCTTATCAATGTTAACGCGTAGGCTTACCCCTTCTTTCTCTAAGTTCTTGATTTCCTTCTCTATAGGTCTTACTCTTGAAAGGAAAAGTAAAGTTTCGCTCAGTTTTCTTCTAGCGAATATAACTGAAAGTGCAGGAATTGCTCCGAAGCCTAATACTATCCTCCATGCTATCGAGGAGGGTAATGATAAGGTGACTTGGTCTACGAATGCTGCAAGTACTGCTCCCAGACCCCACATTACGGCGAAAGTTATTACCATTGCCTTTCCTCTCTTATCCTTATCGGCGTTTTCAGCGACAATTATTGGTGATAGTACGTAGTCAGCACCAATCCCCATACCGAGTAATAGCCTTGATAAGAAGAGTTCATTATAATTTTGTGAGAAGGCTTGTACTGCGGCTCCAATTGCCATTAGAGTGACGTCTATTCCATACATTCTTTTTCTTCCTTCCAAATCGGAAATTAAACCGAACAATAACGCGGAGAACGCTGCACCGAGATAAGACCCCGCGACAAGTAAGCCCTCTGATAACTTATTCATTGGTATAAATGCAGATATTGTGTAGATCATTAACGACAACGAGTATAAGTTATAACCGTCTGAAAATACTCCCATTCCTGAGATGAGTACTGATCTCCAAGTCAGTTTCATGAGTAAATTTAGTATATACTTACAGTTAAAAACTTTGATTATTTACTTTTAAATATATTTCGTTATGCAGTAGGAGAAAATATCTGACTATTTTAAATACTCACGCGAGATAAAATATCGTAATGTTAGTAAGGAAGCCCGTCAGGATGTTATCTGGAGTTACTGTAGTATCGATTATGACAGCTCCGCACAGATGCCCTCATGGTAAGTGTATTTTCTGCCCGGGTGGGGTTGAGTATAACACGCCTCAAAGTTACTACGGTAAGGAACCGACTTTGATGAGGGCTATTGAGAACAACTATGACCCATTTTACCAAGTCCAATCACGTTTAAGGCAATACGAGGTAAACGGCCATATCCCGAGTAAGGTAGAGCTTATAATAATGGGAGGGACTTTCTTAGCTACTCCTTTAGATTACCAAGAGTGGTTCGTTACTCAAGCGTTAGAGGGGATGAACAGATATCCAAACCCCACAAAGCCTGGGTTTATGTATTTGGAAGATGCTCAGTTAAGGAATGAAACTGCTATGGTCAGATGTGTCGGGATGACCGTTGAGACGAAACCAGATTGGGGAAAGGAAAGGGAGGCTAACCAGATGCTAAGGTTGGGAGTTACTAAAGTGGAACTGGGAGTTCAAACTGTCTATGATGAACTGTTAATGAAGAGTAATAGGGGCCATACGGTAAAAGACTCAATAGAGTCTACGCGAATCCTGAAGGATAAAGGTTTTAAGATAGTCTATCACGTGATGTTGGGTTTACCGGGCTCTGATCCCGATAAGGATCTGGAGGGGTTTAAGAGGCTTTTCTCAGACCCAGACTTCATGCCAGATATGCTGAAAATTTACCCTACTTTAGTGGTTGAGACAGCCCCTTTAGCGGAATTATGGAAGAGGGGGTTATATAAGCCTTATGATACTGACACTCTCGTGGAGCTGATCTCTGAAATGTATCGTTATATCCCCCCTTGGGTTAGGGTAATGAGGGTGCAGAGGGACATTCCGGCTCCGATAATCTTAGACGGTAATAAGAAGGGGAATTTAAGGCAGTTGGTAGAGAAGAGGGTTTTGGAGAAAGGTATTAAGATAAATGAGATAAGGTTCAGGGAAGTGGGAATTAGGTGGTTGCATACGGGTAAATTACCCCAAGGAGAGCCTAAGTTGATGAAATACGTTTACGAAGCAAGTAGGGGGACAGAGGTTTTCCTTTCCTTTGAATATGACGACGGTACATTAGTTGGGTATTTGAGGTTGAGGAAGCCTTCCGATGTGGAAAAAGTTACTGTCGTGAGGGAACTCCATATATATGGTCTTGAGACACCTGTGGGTTTGTGGGACGACCTAAGCTTTCAACACAAGGGGTACGGTTCAAAGCTCTTAGCTGAGGCTGAAAGAGTCTCTTCCGAAGAATTTGACGCAAAAAAGATCTTAGTCCTTTCTGGTATAGGTGCTAGAGAGTATTATAGGAAGAAGGGGTACCATAATGCTTATCCTTACATGGAAAAAGAGTTGGTTTAGGATGATATAAGTTGTTCAAGTCCTTTCATAATTTCGGATTCTACGTGTTCAGTCCATAACATTTCTGGAACGTCTATGGCAAGGAATAAGGGAGAGAGTAGTATAGTCTCTACAGCTGTAACAGCCAAGTTTTGTATCCATTTTCCTATGCCTGCTGTCACTTTTAATTGATTTCCTACCTTCTCGAATGTAAATGTTAAAGCTCTATCTGCAGCTATTAGGTCTCTAAGAATTCCTCCCTTTTGAGCCTGAACTATTGCCTTTCCGTTTTCCTCCTTATATTGTGTTTTAAAACCTTTTTGTTGTAGATATGCTGCGAACTGATTTATAATTTGTCCCACGTCTTTTTGTGTAGTATATACCTTTTCCTTTTTAAAGAATCCCATAGAATTATATAGTCTCTCTTACTAAAAAGTTTATTCATAAGAGCTTAATTATTGTGGTATAGATTACTAAAGCTAAAAAAATAGTAGTCATGTGAAAATTGTTTAATAATTCTGACCTTTATGGAAAAGGTTTTTTAGATGGTAAAGAATTTAGTCAAATTATGAAAATAATACGTCCACTATTCCTTTTTGTCATAACCTTTGTCTGCGAGGTAGGGCTCTTCCTCTTGTTTTCTTCATTTTATAACCCTGCCCTTGCCTCTGAGTTTCGAGGACTTACTGTGATTTATAACGGGTTGGTTTATAAGCCCTATTTTATCGTTCTCTTTACCATCTTTATCCATAACTTAGCAGTAGCTACAGTGGATTTTATACCGTTAATGGGAGTCGCAATGATGGTATTTAGTATAATTGAGACGGGTTTGGTTGTTGCGATCAGTGGTTCTATTATAGGTACTCCAGGGTTAACTATATCTCTTTATCTCCTAACTTTACCTCACTCTTGGTTAGAATTGCCGGCATATGCAGTAGCCTCAGCTAGTGGTGTCTATTTTCTGTTTGAGGCATCAGATAAAGGTTTAACAAAGGCTCTGGTTAGGTTATTCTACATGTATATAATGGTAGCTGTAGAACTTTTCGTGGCTGCGAGCTTTGAAGCTGGGGAAATAGTAGATAAGCCTTATGGTCTATTACCCTACTTGTTTTGGTTCCCGGCTATACCTGCGTTTTATTTCCTTATAGCTTTCTACAAGTACTTTCAAAAGCTAGCGGATAGTAGCTAGTAAAATAGCTGTAAGGATTGCTCCTATCCCCAAGATTAAAGCGAAGATTGGGAAATCTGGTTTTCGTGCCCTTGAAGCAGGTAAGCTCTGAGGATAATGGTATGTGGGTGGAGGTGGTGGATAAGTCGGTTGGTAAAGATTTGGAAAAGCAGGCTGAAGGTATAACGGATATCCGCATCTCGCACAATAGTTTGCTATATCCTTGTTAGTATACCCACATCTCGGACATTGTTTCATAAGCTAAAGTCGAACTTCGATATAAAAAATCCTTCCGTATGGTGTACGTTAGGATAAAATCTAACTACTCTCATCCATACTCTACTCTTTTTGTAACCGTAATTACTTTCATCTAATTTTAGCGGAACTAGATATTTTTCGTATCTCTCAGCATGTCTTTCACCTTCTTCAGGAAATAAAGAACAAGTGGAGAACACAGTGGGTTTTCTCAACCTTCTAGCCTCCTCTAAGATCATTGCTTGTAATCTTGAGAGCCTTAACATATCGCTCTTATTTAGCCTCAGAAATACTGAGGGGTCAGAGGCAAGGGTTCCGCTGTTAGTACAAGGAGCGTCTATCAGGATTTTATCAACTTGTTTCACTGGTAAATTAGCACCGTCAGCAATAATTAACTCAATGTTCTCTACTCCAAGTCTTCTCATTAGTTGTTTTTGTGTGTTGATCCTCTTCTGTGAAATGTCAAGGGCAATTACATAAGATTTGTTGTTAGTTAGTTGCTGTATGAGTGAAGTCTTCATTCCAGGGGCACTGCCTATTTCAAGGATTCTCTCTCCAGGCTTAGGGTCTAGTATTATCACCGGGTAAATGCTGGCTTTATCTTGTATGACGATTTTCCCTTCTCTAAACTCTTCGAGGTCGGAGATCCTCTTACGCGTTTTGATAACTTTATATAAAAAATCAAAGGTATCTTTTTCAACATTTACGCCTTTTCTCTCGAGTTCTTCTATTGTGCTCTTGATGTCTGTTTTAAGCGTGTTTACCCTTATCCAAGTGTCTTTAACAAGTAGTTCGTTACTCGATGTTACACCGGTTACGTGTTTTAATCTTTGTTCAGCCCATTCTGGCAGTTTAAAGGTCATATCTTCTTCGTTATTGAGTAATGTTCTCACTATTTCGTAGACGTCTCTCTCAGGAAATAAATAGGAACCGTAGTAGTATTTTTTAAGAACTTCCAAAAACTTTCTGTATAAACTTGTTCTCTTTCCCCTTACGCCGAGCGATTTATAAGCTATATCAAAAGCCCTTTCGGGAGAAATCTTATTCTTAAGTATAAGGCTTATAGCCTTAGCGTAAAGTTTTTCTTCCATTTTATGGTGGTTACAATTCTTTCCCAGTCCTCTTATTATTTTTGTCGAGCTTTATTATTGAGCTAACGAGTGTAAGCCCTTTTTCTATGTTTAATAATTGTAGTAGACGTTTGGCTTTGTGAAGATAAAGTTAAATACCTAATCGATGGTGATTAACTAGGGTGTTATATTGGCGGAAACTGCTCATAAGGTACTAGCCGAATCTTTGGGTTCAACAGTTCTTGTGAAATTAAAAGGTGATAAAGTAGTGAGGGGTACATTGAAAAGTTATGATATGCATATGAATTTGGTGTTAGAAAACTCCGAAGAGGTTATGAGTGATGGAAGTACTAGAAAGGTCGGAACTATAATAATAAGGGGAGATAACGTTATTCTCGTGTCACCCATTTAAGGCATATTTACTCCCCCATCTTCTAAGTTCCTCATAAACGCTCCTCAATTCCCTACCTTTTTCAGTTAGTTCATACTTAACCCGAAAGGGCCTATCACTGACTATGGTTCTCCTTATTAAACCCGATTCTTCTAATTCCTTTAGGGTAGTTGAAAGTGTCTTTGAATTTAGTCCAGTCAGTTTTTCCAGTTCGTTAAATCCCTTACCTCCGTCGAATAGGTAATAAATTACTATCATTTTTCTCTCGTTTCCGAAAATTTTAATTGACTCTATTACGGGACATAGTTTACTTTTTTCACTTACTTTCATTTCGAAAGTCAGTCATTTGTATATCACTCACTGTATAAATATTTTACCTTATCATTATATCTTGCAATGGCTAGGTTAGTAAGGCATGATAGAAACTTTCCTTATCAAGTAAAGGCTAGTAATGGAGAGGTTTTTTACGTATGTGCGTGCGGTTTGTCTAGGAATAAGCCTTTCTGTGACGGTTCTCATAAAAGGACGCAAGACGAGAACCCTAATGAAATATATATATATGACAACGAGAATAGAGTAAAAATTTCTACCTTTTACCCGCTGACATAAGGTAAAAATGTTTAAGCAGCTTCTAAGATAACTCTTTTTTTCTCAACTAAGGTTTTCTTTAAAGTATCTCTAGTGTTCAGTATGAGTTTATATGTATCTTCACTGAGTTTTTTGCTTACTAATTCTTTGTTAGCACTATACACATAAACTGGTCTTCCCTTCTTACTATTAGTTATTACCTTCTCTCTCTCGATAAGTCCTTTACTTAGCAAGGTGTTAAGTGCCTTATTAACAGAGGCTTTACTTACTTTTAGTACTTCCGCTAGTTCGTCCGCTGAATACTTTTGTCCTCTGCTTAACAATATGTGCAATACTTCTATTTCTCCCATTCCGAGTCCGTACATAAACGAAATTACTTCGTGTATGTCTACTTCTCTTCCATCGGGGAATTTTACCTTAATTGCCATTTGTTCCACTAATAATTATTTTTCATTCAGAAACTAAAAAACACCATATATTTAAAAATATACTTTTGTGTACATTTTAACATAGTTTAAGGGAGCATTACAAGTTTTCGCAAATTTATTTATAGGCTTTATTCTTTAAACTTTGATAGAACGTCTTGTAGTTGTGTCTCTAGCTCTTTTTTTTCTTCAATAATTTTCACATATCTTTCAAGAATTTGTAGGAGTTTATTTCCTTCCTCTGTTACGCTATAGTACGAGCTTTTGCCTTCTTGCTCTTCCTTCAAATATCCATTTTTCACAAGTATTTCAAGGTATTTTTTTAGCTCTGCAAAATTCAATGCTGAAGCGTACATAATTTTCGTCTTGTTAGTCCTCTCTCTGCACGCGTTTAGGATACTATATGTTATCTCAGCTGTGCTCCTTTTCTTAGTCATTAGTTTTTTGATAGAAAGATCAATAATATAAAGTAAACTAATATCTATCAAAATTATATCATTGTATTAATAGTAATTAATTACTTTTGATTAACTCTAACGCTTTATTAAACATCGTGCATTATATGCTATCAGATCTCAGGCTAATAGATAACAAATTTGTAGAGTTATTACTAGAAGAGTATTTCCTAGATAATAACTCTGTTGTTAATGACTTCTATATAGTCAAGGTGGCTGAAGATGTAAGAAGAAAGGTCTACAGATTTAAGGTTTGGTTGTTCAGATCTCTTGACAATAAAGTTGACGGTTTCATAGGTTATTTATTCTTTTATAAGACGAAAGTAGTGATTAGATTGCCGGTAGTTAAAGACGTAGATATAAGCGAGGAGTTAATAGATAGGGTGGTAAATCTTTACGAAAAGATCTATCTTAAGAAGAGGATTTATGAATAAGGAAGTCTTTAAGCCACTCTATAGTTTTATCGTCGTTATTATTTTCTAAGAAATTTGTGAATATATTAGTGAAATCTTCTTTTGTCTTAGTCCTTTCAGAAATGTCTTTTAGTGCTCTTATTGCAGTTACTTTAGCAATCTTGTACTTTTTCTCTTCTTTTTCTCTTAATAGTATTACTGAATCGTTATAAAGTATAATGCGTAAATATAGCAATTCATTTTCATCTATCAAGTCATATTCGACTCCGTATACTCCCTCAATTAACTTGCTTCCGTCATCAAAGTTTTTCAATATTTTTCTATAATTATCAAAGCTACCTTTTATGACAATTATTCCTAAAGGTCTAAGATATATTTTTAGGGTTTTTAATATTTCTTCATCTTTACAAATGAATTTCTCGTATTTTATTAAATGTCTTATATCATCCTCAAATACAACCTTTCCTTTGATCAAGTTACTATTAAAGAGGATATCAAGGACTGTTAACGCTTCTTTTTCGCATTCCATATGGCTTATTTTGAATATATCTTTTTAAACCCATTTTACTACCTGACATTGTAAATTTCTTGAAGGTTCAAAAAATAAGGAAAAGGAAAAGTTGTTTTAAGTATCATTCGTTGAATATAAACCAACCTGTATAAAGCTTTATTATTTTCCCGTAAGTATTTTCGAGACGTTCTAATATATCTTCAATGTCTTTATACCTGCTTTCTACTTTTATTCCCGTTAGCTCGGTTCCTTCCTTTACAGCCTTGAATTTTATTCCTCTTTCTTTAAATTCTGCTAGTAATACTGCAGTTATCCATGTCTGTAAGTGGACGAAGTCGTTCTTAGGTAGCTCTAATATCTCAGAGTTCCCTTCTAATTTTTTAAGGGTATTGGTGTTATACTCGTAACTATTATATTCATAATCAAAATATTTCTCGTAAGGAAATAGTCCTATTGCGTTTTTTACTTTTTCCCACTCTTCGCCTATCTCTTTCATATACTTATCTCTTTTTTCAAGACCAATACCGAAGAGTAAGAACACAAGAGATATTGAAGACTTAAGCCCTATGATATTATATTTCTTCTTAATTAAATTAACTACTTCTGAGAGCAGCTCCTCTTCAATCCTTATATAATCGCTTAATCTTAGTAAGTCTCCGTGTATGACTCGTCTATTTTCTATAAGAGATTTTAATTTATTATTCCTACCTTTATCGTCGAGATTTAATACTGCAAAGATTTCTTGGTCTTGAATGTCTCTCTTTATTAGGCACTTACTAATCTGCATCTACAATAATATTAAGTAAGATTTTAGTATTTAATTTTTGCGATTATATTCTACACTAACAATATTTAACTTATCATAGTAAAATTAATATAGCACATATAATTTGCCTTTAATTTCCGGTAATTTCAATACTATTACAGAAAGTTCTCTCCTAACACTCTTAATTTGATTCCTTACGTCACAGTCAAAATCCTCTGGAACAATTACAATTATGTTCTTTACGTCTTTTGGAATACTGAAGTCTATGAATTTCCCCCAGTTAGTTACCAGTGAAATACTCACAACTAGTTCATGAGTTACATTAAATTTCGTGATGAGTTCCCTAACCATGTCATTCTTTATCACTTCTAGTATCTTCATTGCTGTTGTCTTATTACATAAGCAGTTTACACAATATTAAGTATTTTCGATAAATCTTTCATAAAAAATTGTAGCAAAATTTTAATTTGTCTATAAAGTAAAATTAATTAGACGCTGGGATACTGAGCGGTGATTAAAGGACCACCGGACTGATATATGATGTTTTAGGACAAACTCATTTAAATTGAGAACGAGATAGGAGTAACGTGAAGTGTGCGTTCGTATTCAGGCGTGATTTAAGAATATATGACAATACGGGATTGGTTGAAGCTTCTTATGATTGTGATGAAATAATCCCTTTGTTCATAGTTGATCCTAGGCAAATGTTACAGAACAATTACAAGTCGGAGTTTGCGTCATCTTTTATGATAAACTCCTTGATAGAGCTTGACGCAGAGTTGAGGACTAAATGGGATGCAAAATTAAACGTGTTCTTTGGTAATGCCGAAGAGGTTATAAAGAAGTTAGACGTAAACGCAATCTACGTGAATGAGGATTACACGCCTTTTGCTATTCAGAGAGACGAAAAAATGAGAGAAAACGCTTTGTCTAAAGGGATAAGGTTTCTATCATTTACCGATGTGTTATTATCTCCTAAAGAATTAAAGCCAACTAGGAGTTTTTCAGCATTTTATAAAAAGGCATTACAGTATAAGGTTAGAGAGCCTAGGGATGTTAGGGATGGAGTTAATTTTATCAGCATAAAAGACAGCATGGGTGTGGACTTTTTGAAATCTTTCATAAAAGTTGAGTCCCCACTACTTAAAGGGGGTAGGTCTGAAGGTTTAAAATTACTTGAGAGAAAGGTGGATTTTAAAAGGAGGGATTATCCTGCGGAGAAGAACTACACTATGCTGTCCCCCCATTTGAAGTTCGGAACTTTGTCTATTAGGGAAACTTATTACAAGAAGAGGGATGATTCTGGGTTTATAAGGGAGCTATATTGGAGGGATTTTTACACGCTCTTAGCTTATTATAACCCCTATGTTTTCGGACACTGTTACAGAAGGGAATTTGATTCGATAAATTGGGAGAATAATGAAGAGTATTTTGAAGCTTGGAAACAAGGTAGAACCGGTTATCCAATAGTCGATGCTGCTATGAGGGCTTTAAATAATTCTGGCTTTATCAACGGTAGACTTAGAATGATAGTTGCATTCTTCTTAACGAAGGTATTGTTTGTAGATTGGCGGTGGGGAGAGAAGTATTTTGCAACTAAACTCATCGATTATGACCCAGCGATTAACAACGGGAATTGGCAATGGGTAGCGTCTACCGGAACGGATTATATCTTCAGGGTTTTCGACCCATGGAAACAACAAGAAAAGTTTGATCCCGAAGCAAAGTTCATAAAGGAGTGGGTGGAGGAATTAAGGGATTATCCCCCTTCGGTTATACATAAGATATATGAGCATAATATACCTGCTTATCCTAAACCTATTGTTGACTGGAGGGAAAGAGTAGAGTTTGTAAAAAGAGTTTTTAGTTTTGAGCAATAGTGTAATTTATGGAAAAACCTGCGAATATGAAACTTTTTATTTCTAGTCTTATTTCGTTGCCAATCATCGTGACTTATGGTTTGATATTTAAGGATGTTTACGTAGTCCCAGGAATAATAGCATTAGTGCTCAGTCTTAGAACTGCCTACGAAAGAAAATTCTCGAAATATACGATTTTGGCATCAGCAATTTCAAGCTTTGTCAGTTTTCCCAGTCCTTTACTTTTAGTCTCTATTTTGGTAGTAGTTTACGCTTTTTATGAATATTATTCCGGTTCTCTAATAGCTGGGATAATTGAGATTATCCTAATAGCAATATCAACTTTATACGCTGTTATTCCTCCCTATACGGTTCCGTTTTACATTATAGGTCTTGTGACTTCTTTACCATTGACTTATGTGACCGTTATGAGTTTGAGGGCATATAAAGGTAAGGACTTCACAATTGTAACGTTTAATGCTAATGGCTTGCCTAAAGGTCTATCTTGGTTTGTAGAACTCAACGGTAGTGTAATTCCTGCATCCGATTCGGAGATAAACATAATCAGTGAGGGAGGCTCTTGGATCACATGCCCCGTAAAAGACGGTAACGAGTATTATGCTCCGTTAAATTACAAGGGTTTTGTAAGGGCTGGAGACTCTGTCGAAATTGTATTCAACAAAGTTACAGATGTGAATACTTTGAATAAATATGAAGAATGTGTGATCGCCTTCGTTCCGATAAACTTACCTAAGGAGTTAAACTTCTCTATCTTAGTAAACGGCCATAAGTATACCGGAAGGGAGAGGATTATTGTCCCGGTCTTTGACCAAGCGTTTGTTAAATGGGAAGTGGACAAAATAGTCTACGGTGACGTGGTCTTTGAACCTAAACAGAGATCTGGCACAGCTACTAGAGGCTCTGTTGTAGGTATAGAATTTGAACCGAAGATAGCTAAGAGGTCATTAGACATTAAAAATTGGGATCCTAAAGCGTGGGTAGGCTCAAAGCTTTATGGTTATAGTGTAGTAGACACGGTTAGCGAAGGCGGTAGTAGTTACGTCGTAAAGGCTGAAAAGGACGGAAAGTATTATGCCGTAAAAATACTTAAGCCGAATTTTTCGAGGTCTCAAACTGTAGCGATTAGGGAGTTCACGGACTTGTTCAAAGAGTCCAATAACCTAGTTAAGTTAAGTAATAATAGTCCCTACCTCGTTAAGATCTCAGGGATCTTCGCAGATGTTAACCAAATAGGATCGGTTCTAAGGGGCGATGCTGAGACTTATTTGAAATACCCTCCTGCTATTGTTATGGAGTTTATGGAAGGAGGGACTGCTAAAGAGCTTTTTCAAATTTATTTTTCTAACTCCAAGGAGTGGTACGAGATCGTTAGGTTTGTCTTAAAGTATTCAGCAATAGCATTAGACTATATACACTCTGAAGGATACGTTCACTTAGATGTGAAACCTCAGAACATATTCTTGTCAGAAAAGATTGGCGGAACTTTAGATGATATAGTAAGAGCGTTGAGTTCTGGTAAAGTCTTAGTAAAACTAGGTGATTTAGGTTCTGCTGTGAGAATAGGAGAAAAGTTCTTTCAAGCTACACCTGCATACTGTTCTCCAGAGCAGTTAGAGTATGCTATATTAGGCTTAGGTGCTAAGGTAGAATTTGATATTTTCAGTTTAGGAATGACCACATATTATATGCTTACGGGTAGAGAGTCGCCCGTTAGTAGCTACTTAGATGAGGCAATAGACCTTTATAATAACAATGATGTAGGTAGTGCATTGAAATATATCGACAAAGCTAAAACCGTTCTAAAATCTTGGAATATAGATCTTCCATCTAACGTACCATCTAATTTAAGAAATTTTGTAGAAAGCTCTATAAAATATAATGTAAATAGTTTGTTAAATCTAATTAAAAATCTATGATTTACACGGTTTTAATATATTTTAATTTTAGTGAAAATAAGTTTTATTAACGTAAATATAATTAAGCAAGAAACATTATTGATTAAATAGGATATAAATAGATCCTAAAGGGTAAATAAGTATAATGGGCGTAAATTATACTCAATGTCGTTTTATATAAATATAAAAAAAGAAATTAAGAGTAATATAATAGGATTAAATAAGTTTGTGAAAACGAAAAAATTCTACGAGGTAAACCAGTTTGAGTGAAAATTTAATATTACTATTAGGACTCACAACATTTACATTAGCTAATGGTGTAATTATATATAATGTTAGCAAGAAATTAAAAAGGCATGCAAATTACTTATTAGGAGAAGGAAAAAGAAAGCTAATCTTAAAGTTCTTGGAAGAAGGAGTAGAATTTTTCTCTCAAAGTAGTCTATCAGAATTACTGGAAGAAATACTGATAGCTAGTAAAGTAGAAAAAGAAATAAAGCTAGATAATATACAGAAAGAAATAGTAGATAAAGCTAAAGTTATGAATGAAGAGATAAAGAAAATATACAATTTATCGAGGTTAATGATTAAGATAGATAACATAGCAAAAGAGCTTTCGATCTTTTCTGAACAATTGAGAATCATTTCTATTTTGTTATTCTCTTTATCATTAGTAGATTTTATCTTAAACTTATATCCAGAGTTTGATAGTTATAATATTGACATTCTCTCATGCACAATAGGAAGTGACCTTCTGGCTATCTTTTATTTAATATTACTGAATTGGTTTTATATGAGAAGACAATTGAAGAAAAGCTGTAAGGAGTTAGAGATTTAGACTGATTTTATGTATCTTATACTTTCTTACACCTTCGGAGAATTTTTAATAATATGGTGTTTTTATTCATTGTATGGTTAAATATTGTCCTAGATGTGGATATCCAAATAACGACGAGTTCTTGTATTGCGTCAGATGTGGTAATCCTCTTGTAATTTTTCCGCAGCAAAACACATCAACCACTATGAAATTTGACAATTCTTCTTCTCAGACCGTAAACTTTTCCTCTCTAATTCAATGTCCTAAATGCGGTACTCTAAATGTTCCTCATGCTAACTTTTGCAAGAAGTGTGGATTTCCTCTAAAGCAACCACAACAAGCGCAGAGCCAATCACCTCAACAACCGACAATATCTTATTCACAACAAACCCTCCCTCAGGCACCTCCCCCAACTCTGCCAGTAAATACTCAAGACCCTGCTTCATACCAAGAGAGTGTAAAAACTACTAAGAACAAGAGGAAAAAGGTCGTTAAGGCAATAATAGCTGATGTAGCTTTCGTATCAATAGCGCTATTACTCCTTTCAGTTGTGTTACCGTATTTCTTCGATATAATTTTACTTCCTCCTCTTTATATACCTCCTCCTGCAAAGTCCGTGCATAATTTTAATGTTTTCCAGTTAGATAGCGTGCTTGGAGCTTCAGGCTGGTCAATGTTCATGAATACCACTAATTTACCTACTATATATTACTATGTCTTTGGTCATCATATATCGTCAGTACAAGGGGTAATTTCAGGTAGTTTAGTTGGATATAGTAACTCTGAAGTTTATGTTTATTCTATCTACCTTAATGCGTCTACTAACCAGGCCGCACAAGATATTGTAGCTTATATAATATCTAACGGACTTTATTATTCTTCTTCTAACACGTCAAAGTTCACTACCTTGGTTAATGGTTACACTGTTTATATAGCAAGGGGTGGGGATGTATTAGTTGGTGTTACTGCTTTCGGAAATTGGGTAGTAATGGTTCTAATATATTCTTCCTCTCCTTCAATTACATTGGACTATTCTAACTCGCAATTGGCCTCTTTAATCGCTGATATGGAAGTAACTAATACTCTGTAAACTGTGTCCTCATATTTCTTGATTGTTATATAGAATAACATTTTTCAAAATTAGTTTGCAATGAGACATAGAGTAAGCTAATACCAGCTTTGAATTGTTATTTACTGTAGAGGACTGACATTAGGTAGATGATCATTTAAACCATAGAATTGATGAAAATGTTTATCTTCTTTATCAATTTTTGTACTATCTTCTTCTTACTTAAATATTTGAATAAATCTCCACTAACTCTCTGAACAAAAACGCGCTTGGTCTTGGCCTAAAGTCTAGCCCATACAGTCCGAACTCCATTTCATAGCCAAAGTTCCATTCGTAATTATCTATTATAGACCAGTACATGTAAGCCTCTACTTTAACGCCGGAATTTTTTATTGCCTCTAGATGTTGAAAGAGGAAGTTTGGTCTTAGTACATCCTTAGAATCGGCTATTCCGTTTTCGGTAATATATATAGGTTTGTCAAATCGTCGACTTACTTTTCTTAGTACTTCTTCTAAACCTTTAGGATATAATTCCCATCCATAATCCGAGGTCGGATTACCGTCTAGGGAAGTTGAGTTAGGTTGGCAAAATACACCATATCCCTTCTTGGGGCTTCCGTTTTTATCATAGACTATTCTTGAGTAGTAATTCACTCCTATCCAATCCACTTTTACCTTCTCTAGGAAGGAATAAACAGCTTCTTCCATTTTGTCGTTTCCCTGAACATATGGAAAGTTGTAGACAAGTCCTACTTTTAAGCCCTTAAATTCATCATATACTAAGTTATGAGCTGTTATAACGTTTAATAACGCTTTCTGATAGGCAATTTTGCTAGTTATACCCGGAGGGAATATTCCGCTAAGATAAGAGAAGTTAATCAGTATATTGGGTTCGTTAAAAGTGCACCACAAATCAACATATTCTGAATAAGTGTCACGGATAAACTTTGCAAAGGACACGAATTTTCCTACTGTGTTCTCGTCATACCAACCCAGTTTTCCTTTGGTAAGAAGATAGTCACGTGCGATAATAGGCTGATGTATCCATAAAGGGAGGTCGAAGTGATTTAAGCAAAGAATGATTGTAAACCCCTTGTCTTTTAAGTCTTTCAAGACTTCCTTGTATTTATTGACGGTTTCATTATCTATTTTCTCTTCTGTTTTAAAAAGCCTACTCCAGCTCGGGTTGAACCTCCAAACGCTTGCATTAAGTTTTGAGGCTAAATCGTGTATAACGGAGTACTTTGATAAGTAAGCATTCATATAAGGTAAGTAGGGAACTACTTTACCAGTGGATATATTAACGTCGTCAGTTAACCACTCGTACCAGTCTGAATTTGTGTTAGTCTCTTCAAATTGAAAAGCTGAGGTAGAAAATCCGAATTTCATAAATTATAAAAACAACGTCCATTATATTTAATGTTTTAAAATTACTCGACTAGAGTTAAGGAAGACGGTAGAAATTTTCTATTTAATAATGTTCTCAGTTCGGGTATTTTACCATCACTTAATTTTTTATGACGAGTAAAAGTATTATCTACTATGCCCTACTATAATAGAAGACTGATTAAGGCGTCCATAGTCAGTATTTTCACCCCTATAATATTACTCTTGCTTTTCCAATCGTTTTCTCTTCTATATGTTACTTTGTTATTAATAATAACTTCATTGATTTCTATATTAGCATCTTTCAATCGTAATCTAACGTATATAGCATTTATCCTATCATTTTCTGCATCATTTGTCTTAATTATTTCATCGGGGAACACGAGCATTTTAGGGATTCCCTTTCTGTCTTTAATACTTGCAGTAGTATTAGGTTTTCCTGGTTTAGTGATACCATGCGCGTGGGAAGTTATTACTATTGCCTCAGCCCTAGTGACTTACGAGTTATCCTCTTATGAACCGTTGACTAGAGATTTCACATTACTATTACTATCGTCTACGTTTACTACTTTAGCCTTTGCAAATATAATCGCAGCTACCGGTAAAGGCTATCCTATAGTAATTTCGCAAAAGGGTATACCTGATGGTTTTCAGTGGGAGATAGAGATTAACGGTGTTGTGAGAAAAGTCACCGGACGAAAGCTGGTTTTGAACGAGAAAAGGGTAGAGTTTCATCTTTGTCCCTCCTTCGTACAAGGTATATACTATTTGCCAGACAAGATAAGTGGGAACTTGAAAGAGGGGAGAAAGATTGAGATTAATTTCGTCACCAGCAATACAATACCATATGATAAGTATCCTCATTGTTTTGCTACTTTTTTAGTAACGGGTCTTCCTTCTAATATCCAGTGGAGTGTTCAAGTAGGAGGGTATGATTACGTTTCGAGTAGTTCAGCGTCTCCTATCTTAGTCCCTATATTGGGTTCAAAAAACGCTCCGTGGAAAGCGAAAGAGATCAGGATAGGTGAAGTAGTTTTTAAACCTAATGTAGAAAGTGGAATAGTAAACAGAGGAGAAAAGATTATTATAACATACACAAGCGTTGTAGAGCCTAAGAAGCCCCTTATATTGCCTCCTTTGGATAAGTGGGATCCAAGGATTTGGGTTGGTAATGATCTTTATGGTTATAATGTTATTTCAGTCCTTGGGGTAGGGGGGAATGGGTACGTTCTAAAGGCTGAAAAGGATGGAATAAACTATGCTATAAAAGTATTAAGTATGAGAAATGAGCCTTTGCAAACAAGAGCGCTAAGTTTCTCATCTTTTGATGACTTATTTCGTGAGTCGGAGAACCTCAAAGAGTTGTCTAAGAACCCACGGTTTGTGAGGATTTATGGCATATATGTTGATATAAATAACATTACATCAGCCTTAAGGGGGAATAGTGAAGCCTACTTCAAATATCCACCTGCAATAATTATGGAATTTATGGAGGGTGGTACTGCCGCAGATCTAATAAAGACTCAACTGGTTAATCACCCGCAATGGCCCATAATTGTTAAGTTAATTATTAGGGAAATTGCTATGGCTTTGAGCTTTTTGCACAAAAACGGGTACGTTCACTTAGACGTCAAGCCTCAAAATATATTTTTCGCAAAAAAGGTTGGGAATCAAGTGGATGAGGTCTTGAGGAATCTAAACTTAGTAGGTAACGTGAAGTTAGGTGATTTAGGGTCTGCAGTAAAAGCTGGGCAAAAGTTCAACCAAGCAACTCCCGCTTATAGCCCTCCAGAGCAATTAGAAGCGATAGTATTGGGAAAAGGGGCGAATCCGTCTATGGACGTATTTTCCTTAGGGATTACAGCTTACTATCTCCTGACACTACATAACGATAACCCTGCAATTCCCTATCTTAATAAAGCCTCTGATCTGTTTATCAGTGGTAGAATAAACGAGGCATTGGGTTACATTAACCAAGCTAAGGTTGTTTTAGCCTCTTGGCGCCCTCAATTGCCTCCTAATACTCCTCAAGAGCTTGTTAACGTTATTTACGGTTGTATAACTACCGATTTCATGAAGAGGTATACAAGTGAACAAGTCGCTTATCTTCTCTCTAAATGATTTAAACATATATGATTCTACATACTTTTATGGAAACAGATGTAATAGTAATAGGAGCAGGTGGTGGAGGATATCCGGGTGCATTCAGACTAGCAAGATCTGGGTACAAAGTAGTAATCATAGATCCTAAAGGAGAACTGGGGGGTAACTGCCTTTTTTCAGGGTGTATCCCATCAAAGACTGTTAGAGAAATAGCACAGATGGTCTGGAGAAATAACCGGATTCTAAAATCTAATTTAAAACCGGATTTCTCCGTAATTCAAGATCACAAGGATCGTGTTCAGGAAATAAGGTATATGCAGCATAGAGAGGAATTAAAGGAATTCAGAGACAATATAGAGCTGATAAGAGGAAAGGCAAAGTTAATAGATAATAAGACAGTAGAAGTCGAAATCGAGAATGGAATAATTGAGGTTAAGGGTAGATACTTAATCATAGCTACTGGAAGTGAGCCTGTAAAACCGAAATTCCCTGGGTCTGAATTTGCAATAACGAGTGACGATCTTTATGGCTATAGAACGCCCTTAAGAAGACTTCCTGACGATATAACAATAGTAGGAGGAGGTTATATTGCACTCGAGACTGCTACTATCCTTAAGGCGTTAGGCTATAACGTTAGACTGCTAGTAAGGAGCGATAAAGTACTCAAGGGTTTCGAAAGCGAATTAGTAAACACGTTATTACCACTATTAGGCTTAGAAATAATGTATAACTCCCCTATCCTAGAAATCAAGAAGATAGGGGAACAAGAGTTTGAGGTCTTCTATAGTGACGGTAAGGGGAATAAGAAGAGTTTAAAAACTGGACTGGTTATGCTTGCTACGGGTAGGAAACCCGTTTTACCCGAGGGTGCTGGAGGAATTCTAGCACTAGATAGTAAAGGTCATATAAGTGTCAACGACTCCATGAAAACAAACTTACCTAACGTCTTTGCAACTGGCGATGTCAATGGAAAGGCTCCATATTTTCACGCCGCTGTAAGGATGTCGATTGCTGCAGCTTATAACATTATGAGTAATAGCACGCCAATGGACTACGTGGACTTCAAGAGTATTCCAGTAACTATCTTTACAATTCCTCCAGCTTCTTACGTAGGCATTATGCCCTCCGAAGCAGAAAGAATGGGAATTAGCTTCATTGAGGCTTCTTACGAGTTAAAGAATGATCCTATGGCACAAATATATGACGAGATGGGTGGAGTTTTAAAACTGTACTTTGAACGTGGTAGTTTGAGGCTAATAGGGGCTTGGATCGTAGGTGTTCATGCAGGGTTTGTTATTAACGAGTTAGGACAAGCTGTAGCCCACGGATTAACAGCTAGGGATTTAGCTGAATTCGCAGACCAACACCCTACTACGAATGAACTTATAGCATATACTGCAAGAAAAGTTCTATGACTTTTTCTTTTAAAAAACTCTCCTTGAAGCGTAAGAATATCCTATCTCAGATTTAAGACCTTCTTTGTACGCTACATAAGAGATTATATACCCAATGCCCAGTGCTATAGCTAGAATTGCTATTACGTCTATAATTGAAAAGTCACTGGAATCTACTGCTCTCCTTATGCTTTTCCAGGCTGAAAAGAAGCCCGTGATATATTCCCATGCATCTGCTATAGTTGCAAAGGCATTATAAACACTTATTATTCCAGCAGTCCAACTTCTTCCCTTCACTGTGGCTACGATGCTTAGAGTTGTAGCTATTACTCCCCACATTACTATCGCTAGTCCGAAAAATAGGAAGTCGAATCCTAAAATGAACGTTGTAGTTGATATCGAGATGTAACCTAAGTATGCTAGTATAAATGTGATTATTGTCGCGATTACATAACTTACTGGCAAGAATCCTCCCAAAAAGAATACTAAAGTTCCTAATCCTTTTCTGTAACTAGATATTTTCCCCGCATTATAACTGTTCCATATAGAGATTGCAAAATTGAAGATTAGTATTAATATTCCTATTATTAACCCTATATCCATGAGCAGTCACTCAATATTCTTACTTTAAAAGTTATTCGAATAATTTAAACCTAGTTGAAAATCTTGCAAAAGTTTGTTTATAGGTTACGAGAATTCTTCTAGAGCTTAATAAATATAGGTGTAGAGATATAACACTTATAATAATTACGTAGGGTTCAGTAGTTCGTCATAGAAAGTAAGTTGTTACTAAGTCACTTATGAAAGTTAAAAACTCACATAAGGTACATTAATCAAAATGGCTATCAGGGATGAAATTACGTATGCCAGAATGAGTTACAAGGACTTTATTGTGTCTTATTATAGATTAGAGAAAGGCGAGCTAAGGTTGTCGGCATTCAGGGCGTATAAAGCAGAGAGGAGGCTGTTGTAATCATTAGCTATGCACCATAACCTTCATAGAAAAGATACGAATTGTGCGGTTCCCAAAAAGGAAATGTTGCAAGTATCGAAAAAGTTGGATAAACTCTATCATGGCATATACCAGTTTACGGAGACGGCTCTGTCATTATTTGAACAATATAAGAAGAACAACGTGGATAAAAAGAATATAATACTATTACTGGTCTCGCTAAACTATGAATGGGTTTCACAACACCTCACGAAGGAACAAGTTGATAGAATAAAGATGATTCAGTGTCAAATGATGAAAAGGTTTAAAATGTCGACCTAAACGGGGATTTCGTTAACTTACGAAATAATCCGGTTTTGAAATGAGTTCTTGTTAAGGGATTATCTCACTAAAATATCTTTTTGTCATGTTATAAGTTGTTCGAGGTAGTTATAAGCTGAAGAATGGACAGATATTGGTTTACAGTTATGTTAAAGCTAACGGTTTTAACTAAAGTTAGGACGGATAAATAATAAGTTTGGTTAGAGTAACTAACCCAATAACTTGAATTTCCGACCCAATAGAACGGTCCTTCAGTACCTCTGAAGCCCTGAGCACTCGAATAGATCTCATAAGGGACTTGGTAATTAGGTTGAGTATAATAAGCCTTAATTATAAGTAAGGTGGTTTTGCCACTGTAATTATCTTCATAAAAATACACGAAAGCCTTGGTAAACTCGATGGCATCACGATTATTAAAACTATTTATAAATATTTCTCCTAAATTTGATTTCAGGAAATTATTCATTTCTAAGGTCAATGAAGTCCCATTAGAAAATGTAATTACAAACATGGAGTCTTGTCGAGATACTACAGCACTAACAACTTGAGTCCAGTTACCTTGCGTAATTACGTTAAGTGCACCGGTGTTAATAGACGGTGGAATTGGTACTGAAATAAGCGTCGGAGCTAAGAATAACGTCGATATCATAACTAGAATAGAAATTACGAAAGAGAGTATAATATTTACTGTAGTCTTGTCATTACTTGTTTTATAGCTCATTTTTAATACTATCTAATCGTCTTAGCTCTAACGCTAATAAATGTTAAGTTTCGACAGTATTTTTTCTCCTTGTCGCATTCGGATAAAGTTAATAGATTTGAAAATAGGAAATTCTGATAATGAAGAAAGTATTTCAAGGTGTAAATGTAAACCTTCAAATGTTAGCTGCGCAACTTTTTCAGTGGTTTACCTTAAAAGGATATCAGTCTCAGTATTACGGTGCAGGGAATTACTATATAGTTCAGGCTAAAAAAGAAGGTTTTTTGAGGCATTTGTTTGCTGCGGATAGGGCTTTCACAGTCAAGCTCTTCGGTGGCCAAGGGTACCTTGAAGTAGAAACTGGAGTGGCTAATTGGGTGAAAGCTGAAGACGTTACTGAGGCATTCTTAGGTGACTTAATATTAGGACCTATAGGACTCTTAGTAGAAGCTGGAGAAGGACTGTGGAATATCGAGATAGAGCATGAAATCATGAAAGAGATAGACAGGCTTATAAACAGTGGTGCCGTAAGTGCTATGCCACAGCCTGGCTATCAATACGGATATCAGCCCACAATGCCTTATTATGCTCAACCTTATCCTCAACCCTACCAGGTAAAAGTGTGTCCTTTATGCGGATATCAGAATCCTGCAAACGCTAAGTTCTGTACTAATTGTGGAAGGCAACTATAATTTTTTAAGAAAAATTTGAAATAAAACTAATTAAAGAGTAAATTAGTAGTAAGAAGATAATTATTTAAATGTATATGTTCGTTAAAAATATTGTATGGTATCAAACAGAACACTACTTCTATTGGTTGTAGTATTAGGTGTATTAATGGGTGCTGTGGATTCTACTATAGTCATCTTAGCACTACCTACAATTGTGACAGATCTTCATTCTAATCTCTTGACAATGATCTGGGTTATATTGATTTATTTACTAGAAGTTGCTGTGTTAACTACCCAATTAGGGAGATTGGGAGACTCTTATGGAAGGGCTAAGATATACAACTTAGGTTTCATTGTCTTCACCATCGGTTCTGCCTTATGTGGAGCATCTCCTTCAGCGTATTTTCTCATAGGCTCTAGAGGTGTTCAAGCTCTGGGAGCCTCTATGATGCAAGCTAATAGTGGAGCGATTATTTCAGACCACTTTCCTCCTAATGAAAGAGGTAAGGCCTTCGGTTATACTTCAATAGGTTGGAATGTAGGGGCTGTGTTAGGAATAGTCCTAGGTGGAGTAATAACAACGTTGATAGGATGGAGGTATATATTCTACATTAATGTCCCTATAGGTATTGTAGCATCTCTTTTAGGGTTTAGAGTAGTGAAGGACGTAAATAAGATAAAAAGAGACTTTGATGTATATGGGGTTATTCTCTTTGGAGCGGCGTTATCTCTGATAACTTACGGAAGCTCTGAGATAGCGGGCGAAGGATTAGCGTTAAAAAACGTGATACTAATACTAGTAGGATTAGTTCTTCTATTTCCCTTTATAGTGATGGAAAAAAGAGTTAAAGCCCCGCTTATAGATTTTAGTGTATTTAGAAATAGAGTCCTTACAGCTTCTTTATTTGCATCGTTTTTCCAGAGTACGGGGTACTTGTCTACAGCCTTTTTGTTAATCATGTATTTGCAAGGAATAAGGGGCTTATCTCCTTTAAACGCTTCTTTATTGCTTGTTCCAGGTTACGTAATAGCGAGTATGGTAGGTCCTTTAGCTGGTAGGCTTTCGGATAAGATTGGGGCTAGAATTCCTGCCACACTAGGTATAGGTTTGATGGCATTAGTATCGTTACTTTATTCCCATATATTAAATCTAGACACTCCTCTAATCTATATAGTAGGCTTATCCGTTATAGGTGGTTTAGGTTCTTCTCTTTTCTACCCAGCTAACAACAGTGCAGTAATGGCCAATACACCTAAACACTCTTATGGTAGTATTTCTGGTATGTTAAGGACCTTAAGTAACACGGGTATTTTATTGAGTTACGTAATCTCGATCACAGCCGCATCCCTTACAATTCCGCGTTATGTAGCTTTTCAGGTTTTTCTTGGCACTTCTGATCTTATAGGTGGTGTAGCTGACAAATTTATAAACGGTTTGCATTCCGCGTTTTTAGTGTCTGTAGGAGTACTCGTAGTTGCGTTAGTGTTATCGGCCGTGAGAGGTAAGGAAGTAAGGACTACTCTAGTTGATGTCGCAAGGAGTGCAAATCGATAAATCCCTTCTATTGCTCCTTAAATTACTTTAACTTTTATTATTAGTTGCTATAAAAATTACTATATATTCCAAAGATAGAAAATATAAGATAAAAGATTAATCAAATTAAAAATACCCCTAGTGAAATTTAATCCAGTGTTCATTTTAAACGCTCTTTAATTTAACTTTATATATGGGGACAATTAGAGTATGTTAGCATGACTTTAGAGGTAGAGGAAATCGATGGAATATTGAGAATATTATCCGTGGATAAGAGAAAACTAATATCAAGGCGAATTCCTAAACCAATAATTCATGATTACTATAAATTTTTCAAACTAATTTTAAATTCAATTCCTTTCAAAACTATAGTATTCATAGTATCTACTAAAGAAGATGCTGAAAATATTACTAGAGTCTTTAACAGAATATTCCCAGACAGAGAGGCGTTTGTTTTTATAGCAGGAAGTAATACTAACGAAATACTAATGTTAGTACAATTAGGACAAGACAATGAGAAGGCGAAGGAGATAGGAATGGGAGACAATATCAATCAATAAAGCAATTCGGGATAACTAGGAATTTAAATAGACGAGATAATATAGAAAGCTGTTTAAACTCCGGTAATTAGTTAGTGAATAGACCTTAATGAACCTGGTGTTGGATGTCACTAATTACATCGGTATTGTAGCTTTTTCTGTTTCTGGTGCAATTAAAGGGATTAAGAAAAACATGGATCTTTTAGGTGTTCTGGTTTTAGGCTTCTCTACAGCGTTAGGCGGTGGAATAATAGCAGATTTGCTCCTTGGCAAAACTCCTCCTACCAATTTAACGTACTTGCCTTATCCTACTGTTGCCTTATTATCGAGTTTGTTCACATTTGTGTTCTATAAGATCTTTTCTCATGTTCAAAAGCCCTTACTTTATGCTGACGCTATAGGTTTAGCAGCTTTTGCAGTATCTGGTTCTTCTTTAGCATACTCGGTTTCTGAAAATGTGTTGTTAGTCGTTACTGTTGGGACTATCACAGCTACGGGCGGTGGTGTTATTAGGGATCTTCTCTCTAACGAAGTTCCCATGGTACTCACTAGGGACTTTTATGCCACAGTAGCTATACTAGGCTCATTAATTTACTTCTCTCTGAGGCAACTGGGGTACTCGGATCTCGTGACGACGATGGTAAGTTTCACCATTACTCTAGTAATAAGGGTTATGGCAATAAGGAATAAATGGGAGTTGCCTAAAATTAAGGTTTAAAGATCTAGGTCTTTCCTTTTACCACACTATTTCTAAAATTTTAACAATTCTTAGTTAGATCTTTCTGGTTTATTTTCTATTTAGTTTTTAAGACTACATGGGCATTAAGTACTTCTATTTTTTAATAATATCTGCGAGATACAAGAATTTCATAGGTTTAATTATTTATAGATCGTGAATACTAGCTACTAGTTCAGACGCTCAACTAATTTTTCAAAATCATAAAATTTTTTGTATCATGTTTCTATTATAAAGTAGTAGTGATATTATTAACTCTAGACTCTACCTACCTTAAATCTTACGGCTTATATTTCCTCTTACTGTTGTATTTTCAAAAATTGATGAAATGACAAGATTTAATTCATAAAACCTACACATCACAAGAAATATTTAATTATTATACTAGTTCTGAGCACAAACTCCCACGTCCAAAAGAACTTCATAAAAGCTTATTTTTCACGGTGGGTCTGTTATTTTTGTGTTAAGACGTGGTTTAGTTATGGAGTGTTGTAAGCCCCGTTAATTTGTGCAGTTAAGTCGCAGTTAACTGTACACTGTATTATATAGTTCCTACAAAGAGAACAATAAAGACGTCACTTCCACTTGAAATAAGGGTAAAGATGTTCATTACGTGATTTGAAAGTAATACGCTCCTTGAGTATTCCCGGGTCTCAGATATTGGGAGATATAGCTAAGACGTGTAAACTCCTTCTGCTAAAAATAAATGAAAAAAGAGAGAAATTGTGAGAATTTAATAAATATAGAGCTAGAATTGCATATTTATTATACTCAATCTAATGAGATTAACAATGCCCTAGTTTAACTGAAAAACAAAAATAGGTGGAGAATCATGGTAATAATATGAGGTCTGACGAACTCTGGTCCAGCATAAGAGATATTTATGAAAGTATCCTAACTCATCCTTTTATAAAGGGCCTCATAGACGGCTCTTTACCTCTTGAAAAGTTTAAGTATTATATTATTCAGGACTACCATTATTTGGAGGAATTCGCTAAGGCATTAGCTCTCCTTTCTGCTAAGGCTGATAAATCAGAGGAAAGGGAGTTATTCGCAACTCACGTAACCCACGCCCTTAACGTGGAGAGGGAGCTTCACCAAGGATTTGTAAAAGAGTGGGGGATAAACCCCGAGGGATATGAGATTTCACCTACTAACCTCTTATATACTTCCTATTTATTATCAGTAGTGTACTCGAGACCCTTTTATGAGGGTGTAGCAGCAGTTCTCCCTTGTTATTGGATATACATGGAGGTGGGAAAGGAGTTAAAGAGGATGGGTAGTAATAACAAGTTTTACCAGAAGTGGATAGATACTTATGGCGGAGAGGAGTACGAAAAGGGAGTCAGAGCTGTTATTAAAATCATAGATGAATTTGAGGTGACTAAGGAACAAGAGGAGAATATGAAGAGGCATTTCAGAACTGCTTCGATATTTGAGTACATGTTCTGGGACTCTGCATATAAGTTAGAGAGATTTCCCTTTAGCTTAAAAAGGGCGGGGCATTAGGCCTACTGCTTTTGTTGCTTTTCTTCGTCTTTTCCTCCTAACTTTTTCATTTCTCTAATAGGTCCCTTCATTGTGTCCTTTACCCCTTCAGTCAGTGTTCCAGTTACATCTTTAGTGTGGTTTACAGCTTCCTTAACAGTCCCTTTGAACTCCTTTTCCGCTTCTTTTCCACTTCAATTGAAGCCTTTACTACGTCTTTCCCCACTTCCATTGTCTCTTTAGTTACACCCGCTGCTGCAGACATTGAGGCTTTTCCTACTTCCTTTCCGGTCTCTATCATTTGCTTCATGTTTTTCTTCATTTCATCCATTAATTCTTTCCAAACCATGTGATTATTTAGAATTTACTATATTAAAAATTTTTTCATCAAAATGAAAAAACATTGTCATTTACTCAAGGTCTTCATAGGACTCCGTTTCCTCAGGATTTCTCTTTTTATACTCTTCATAGGCTCTCTGGTTCAGCTTAGGGTACTCGTTAACGTGTCTCTTGTAAGCTTCTATAATCCTATATGCTATATCTAACGCCTCTTGGTCTGTCAACCTAATGACCTTGTCTCCTTTGTCATCTGATATGCGTACGAAGAAAGCACCGTCGACTACACTAGTATCTTTAATAATCGGTGGTACTTCGTCGATTGAGATCCACACTATTCCTCCGTCGTTTTTCTTATGTA
This sequence comes from Stygiolobus azoricus, assembly GCF_009729035.1. Lineage (NCBI taxonomy): Archaea > Thermoproteati > Thermoproteota > Thermoprotei > Sulfolobales > Sulfolobaceae > Stygiolobus > Stygiolobus azoricus. The sequence continues at coordinate 667,128 of NZ_CP045483.1, read as the reverse complement.
TTTTTCTTACAATGATAGCCATGAGTTACAATTATTAGAGAAAGTTATAAAGCATTACTGTATCAGTAAGTCCGTCGTTTTTCTCGTCTTAACATTTCAGCTTAAGTAGCCTTAATTGTAAATGTATCTTCATCTTATTAAAAACTCTTTGATTCATAAAATACTGTATGCTTCTTATTTCTTTCCTTTACATTAACTTACTTATAAAACTCATGGCATTCATATGTAGAAATGAAATTGCACATAAGGGTAATAACACCGTGGATAATACTAAGTAAGCTTTGCCAGTTTGGGCTAGCCCACGATTGTTATCACTTATTAGCATTAAATATTCAATATTTATTTATACACAAAATATATTATTTTGCTAGCAGTTTATTTATATTAAATTGTAAACATATGAAGTCCTAATTTATTACTATATTTTATTCTGATTATAACATAGAAGAATTTTCATTAAATGATAGGTATTAATGCTTGAAAAAGATTAAAAACAATCAAAATATCCTAAAATATATATTCAAATATGGTAGGTCTTCTCTGTTAACTTTCAGGAAAAAATAAGGTTCATTATGGTATTTCTCTACTTTCGTATTACTCGATGCAATTACTTGTTAGGGCTATATCCGGACATTCAAAACTTTATAGAAATAATAACTGTAGCAATTTAAAATTCTTTATATTATAAATTAACAATTGAGTATTTAATTGTTTGAAAAAAGATGCATTATCTTAAATTTTTACTAAATGTTAATTTTCAATGTTGGAATTTAATCATAATGTCTTGGTACCATTAACGTAGATTTGTAATGATCCAATGTAGGATTTCATAGGTGCCTTTATAGTCAGGGTGAAGACCATGTTCTGTCCGTGGTCTATAGTGGTCGGTAAAGATGGCGATGCGCTTACAAGAGTAAACGGAGCTGATACGTTTATCCCAGTTATTTCAATAGGTAACAAGCCGTTATTTTTCATAGTTAGTGTTATAACAAAGGTTTGACCGCCGTGGAGAGTTAAGGAAGAGTTGCTATACGACGTTTGGATTGTATTGATCAGGAAACTGTTCTGGTATTCCACGTAAATGCCTTGTACGTTAACTGTGTAGAAGTACCCGTTACTGTAGAGGTAATATGCAACACCTGCCAATATTAGTAGGATTATAATAGCTACTATAATTCCTTTCATTTCAGTGTACTATTACACTTCTCTTCTTTATTAAGATTGTTCATAAGGCAATCTTATAAAGAAGCTATAAATTGAGATAACTTCGAATTAGAAATAATCACAAATTTTAAATAGTATTCAGTCTAATTTAGTATGGGAAAAGAAAAATGGAAGAAGAATTTAGAATGCCTTTAATAGGTGAAAAGTTTCCTGAACTAGAGGTTGAAACAACTCACGGAAGAATAAAGCTACCAGACCAATACAAGGGTAAATGGTTTGTGTTATTTAGCCATCCTGGTGACTTTACACCCGTATGCACTACCGAGTTCGTGTCTTTTGCTAAAAAGTATGAAGAGTTTAGGAAGTTAAATACAGAACTAATAGGTCTTTCCGTAGATACTAACATCAGCCACATAGAATGGGTTAACTGGATAGAAAGTACTCTGAAGGTGGAGATACCTTTTCCAATAATAGCAGACCCTATGGGCAGAGTTGCAAAAAGACTAGGAATGATTCATGCCGAGTCCTCCACAGCTACAGTAAGGGCTGTATTCATAGTTGACGACAAGAGCATAGTGAGGCTTATAATGTATTATCCCCTCGAGTTGGGAAGAAATATAAATGAGATCCTGAGGAGTATAAAAGCTTTACAGTTAATAGACAAGACCGGAGCTGTTATGCCGGCAAATTGGCCTAAGAACGAAATAATTGGTGATAACGTGTTAAATCCCCCTCCAAGAACTGTTAAAGACGCTAAGCTGAGGTTGGGACAATATAAAGGCTATGCATGGTGGTTAACTTACAGAGAAATAGATAAGAAGGAAGCTGAGGAGGCATCTAAATATATCTGAACGATTAGACGAAAGGAAAAATTTCCCTTGTCTTTTTAATTTCTTTACATTAACTTTGTTCCACAGTTTAAGCAGAACTTAGCTCCAGGTGGGTTCATATATCCGCATTGGGGGCATCTTATTTGTGTTTGAGGCATTGACTGTTGAGGTGTTGGTTGTCCCATTGGTGGCTGTATCGTTCCGGGCTGTGGTCCCATTTGCATTCCCATGGGCATTTGCATGTCGAAGAGACCGTCGTTTATCTGTTTATCTATGTTACCGAATAATCTTCTGTTAATCAATTCTCTACCAACGGGTCCTATATGCTCTTCTTCTACAATTATGGTGAAATCGTTAGGATAACCCTTAACCCTTACAATTACGGTTTCTACGTGATGTAAATGTCCTCTTTTTATAGCCCTTATCTCGTAATCCGCATATTGTGGCATAGTTGGTTGCATCATTCCCATTGATAATTGTTGGACTTGGCTTTCCCAACCTTCGCTTAAGAACATGTTATTTATCTCTTGGACTAATAATGGTATATTTACGTATCTCCCTGTATATGTTTTTTGCATAGTATAACTCTATTTTCACATGATTATATTGGTTGCTGTTATTAGGATTGGAAACGGCATTCTGAGAGGACTTCTTATAGGGTTTAAACTTTTCAATGAGAATTTTTTTAGATAATACATTTGTAATAAAAAATATTCATAAAGTCCAATTAGTTTATAATTGACAATATCTTAACTGTTTTCTTGTTTGCCGATAAAAAATTAAAAACTTTAAGTGTAATTTTCAGAAATGTTTAAAACCAATTTAAGTTTAATAGGTTTTGATGCCTAAAAAGATCTGGTTCGATGAAAAGGGCTTAATTAAGTTAACAATAATCTTAAGTTTAACAATTTTTGTAATAGCTTTTTCACATTCATCTTCAGCACAAACTACTAGCAATATTACAGCTGAAATTCAATCTTTAAACCAATCCATTTTAGCTTTAGAGAACCACACTGCAGACTATCCTTCTGCAGCGGTACCATCTTGGCTTGATACCGGAAGTAACGCGTGGATGCTTACGGCGGCTACATTCGTAGGTCTTCAAAGTGTCCCTGGTGTCGCACTATACTATGCAGGCCTTTCTAAGAAGAAGTACGCTGTTAATTCCGCTTTAATGGTGTTTTATGCATTTGCTGCTGTCCTAATAGTTTGGATGATCGCTGGTTATAATGCAGGTTTCGGTTACCCTGCATTTATTCATGTTGGAAAATACGGTATTATGGGTTATCCGTTACCGGCTTGGTTAGGTAGTTATGAAGCCCACCAGACAGTCTACGGACCAGGAGGTTCTCTAGTCGATATACCTACATCGACCTACATATTTTTCCAGTTTGTCTTCGCCGCTATAACCCCAGTATTACTCGCTGGTGGTGTTATCGAAAGAATGAACTTTAAGGCATGGATGGTGTTTGTACCTCTATGGTCTTTACTGGTTTACAGCCCCGTAGCGTATTGGCTATTCGCAGGAGGTTGGTTGAATCAATTAGGGGCTGTAGACTTCAGCGGAGGTTATGTAATTCATGTAGATGCTGGTGTGGGTGCTCTAGCTGCTGCATTAGCTGTAGGTCCTAGATTGGCTAGTGAGAGGAAGTTAGAGGCTCACAATTTGCCTTTAGTCTTAGCAGGTGCGGGGCTAATATGGTTAGGATGGGACGGATTTAACGGTGGCGACCCAGGAGGAGCTACGATAGATGCTGCAATAGCTGTATTAAACACTAACATAGCTACTGCAGCAAGTGCCATAGCATGGATGCTTATGGATATGGCGTTCTTTAAGAAGCCAACGTTAGTAGGTGCCACTTCCGGTGCAATTACTGGTTTGGTAGCTATAACGCCAGCAGCTGGATATGTGAATGGCTGGGAGGCAATGGTGATAGGAATTGCGTCTGGAACGATACCATGGCTTGCCTTATATAAATTAGAGCCTAAACTAAAGGTAGACGACACATTAGGAGTCTTTTCCACACACGGGATTGCTGGAATACTTGGTGGTTTACTTACTGGTATATTTGCAAACCCTAATGTCACACAGTACGTGGCTCCAGGATTAACTGGTGCGCTCTATGGTAACTGGTACCAATTGGCTGTTCAAGCGTTAGGAGCTGCAGTAGTATTTGCATATGACTTCACAATAACGTTCGGTCTATTGAAACTCATAGGTCTGTTCATACCGCTTCAAGCTAAACCCACTGAGCTTGCTGTAGGAGATTATGCAATACACGGTGAGGTGGCATACTCCGAATTATTAGCAACCTTACCTGAGTCTGCTAAGCAAGAAAAGGAGGAAGAAGTAGAAACAAAAGAAGGGGAAAAGGAAAAGAAATAAGTTAGTGTTATAGATAAATTAAGTTAAGATATAGTAATTAAAAAATCAAATAAATAAAAGATAACAACAAATCTTTTTTATAGTATTGTCTTTCTTCTATCATATCTATTTGTGTTTTACTTTATTACTTTAGATTTTTAGGTTTCGACAAATTAATTATATTATGGAACACTTGTTACGTAATTTTTCGACCTTTAAGGAGGTAGAGCTTAGGTACCAGTCCAATTCTTATCTTAATATAGTGATAGTTAACGGAAAACCTACTGGTCTTTATAAATGGTCTAAAAGAGGGTACAGTGTTAGGGCTTTTGACGGTTCATCTCTTCTATTCTCTTCTTCACCTACTCCTGAAGGTCTAGAACTAAAAAGTTTAAGGTTTAGGAGTTGGGAGA